>NZ_JBFTMR010000007.1:0-243591 GCF_056397065.1 Arthrobacter sp. 05N428_2
TCGTCGCCGCTGCCTTCGCGCCCCAACCCATCTCGAACAACGCTACCGCGGCCTCGCGCTGTTCCTCAGATAACGAACTACTGTCCTGCATAAAACTGCTCCCCGATAGAAGGACCGATTTCTCAGTCCAACTTTCGGGGAGCAGTTCAGAAACGGACCGGCCTTCGGCGGTTAACGCGTTCAGCGGTTTAGGCCTTCAGCGGTTAGGGCTGGGGTGAGTTGCGTTCGGTGGGGCCGGTGGCGCAGGGCAGGTGCCGTGGTTTCACACGCTCGGGGCATGAGGCTCGGCAGGCTCCTGCGGCCGGGATCCCGCTCCCCCGGAGCATGCCCATTCTTGGCGCCCCGCCGCCCCGGACATGCCCAGTCCCCGCGGCGAGGAATGGGCATAATGCCAGCATGCCCATTGGCCCCGGCTAGCGCAGGGCATGTCCCCAGGCCTGCCCAAGCGCGCGGGGGCATGTCCAGCGGTGGCAAGCCCAGAAGGGCATGTCCAGTGGTCAAACAAAGCCAAGAACCAGCCCCGGCGCATGTTCCCACGCCAGCCCAAGCGAGCGGAGGGCATGTCCAACGGTGGCAGGCCCAGAAGGGCATGTCCAGTGCCGGCGAGCAGCCCGGGTCTACCGGACCCGCGGGGGTTCGCCGGCCGCGGCCTTGGCGGCCTCGACCTGCAACATGAGCTTGCCGTCGACCTCCACCAGGGTCGGCTGGTAGGGGTGCGCGGTGCGTTTGTGGCTGAGGTAGGCGATGCAGCCGTTCGCGGCGGCCATCTTCTCCAGCATGATCTCTGAGCCCGGAACCAGGAGTTGGCCCAGCGTCAGGCCCACCGTGTTCGGCTGCCCCACCTCGTCGCCGAGGGCCGTGGTGTCACGCTCGGCGACCACCTTGCGGACGCAGACCCAGCGCGCCCACACGCCCTTGCTGGCCAACATCGAGGGCTGCTGGTTCATCGGCACGGTCGCGGCAAAGTACCTGGTATTGAAACGTCGGTGCGAGAAGTCCGGACTGAGCCAGTTCACCAGCGGTTTGAGCAGGTCGGTCCGCAGGGAAAGTCCGCGCTTGGCCAGCACGTCTGCGAATGCCTTCTCCTGATCGGCCACGGCTTCCCTGACACGCATAATCTCGGCGGTCGAGGTTCCTTCCACGGTGCTGGACAGGTCCGGGCCGGCGAGCAGAATCCCGGTCTCCTCGAATAGCTCCCGGATCGCGCCCACCACATGCCGGCGCACCAGCCCGACGTCGGTGGAACCCAGCTTCTCCGCCCACTGCTGCGGAGTGGGGCCCAGCCAGCCGATGGCGGCGTCGTCGGAGGCCTCCAGTGACCCGCCAGGGAAGGCGAGGACGCCCAGGGGCGAAGTGCCGGGCCGGTAGCCCAGCCAGGTCTCCAGGCCGGTGGGCGAATCCCGCAGCAGGACCACGGAAGAGGCGTGGCGTGGGGCCCGCGGGGTCCGCTCGCCGTCTTCAAGCCAGCTGTGGGCTGCTCCCTCCAGATCCGGGGGGAGCACAAACAGGCGTCGTGCTAAGTGTGGCAAGGGAAGTGACCGGCCCTCTAGGTGAATTCTGCTATTAGTTCGACCTCGACGGGCGAGTCGAGCGGCAGCACTGAAACGCCGACGGCGGATCTTGCGTGCTGGCCTGCGTCGCCTAGGACCTTGCCCAGGAGCTCGGAGGCGCCGTTGATGACACCGGGCTGGCCGGTGAACGAGGGATCGGAGGAGACGAAGCCGACCACCTTGACGATCCGCGTGATGCGGTCCAGATCGCCGATCACGCTTTTCACGGCGGCCAGCGCGTTGACGGCGCAGACCTCGGCGTAGCGTTTGGCTGCGTCCGGGGACACCGTCGGCTCGTCCGAGGCGCCCTCGGTCCCGGACGAGACCTTGCCGGTGGCCTCGAGCTTGCCGTCGATGAAGGGCAACTGGCCGGAGGTGTAGACGTGGTTGCCGGAGATGACGGCGGGGACGTATGCGGCCACCGGGGCGGCCACCGCGGGAAGCGTGAGGCCAAGCTCGGCGAGGCGCTGTTCGACGGCGGACGACGCGCCGGGGGCGGCGGCATTCCCGCCGGCACCGGCGCCGGTTCCGGCACTGTCCGCGGGGCTATCTACCGCGGCCGGGGCAGCCGTTTCGGGGGTACTCATGGCTAGTTCTTCTCCCGCTTCAGGTAGGCAACGAGGCCGTTTCCGTCGGGGCCCGGAACAACCTGAACAAGCTCCCAGCCGTCGTCGCCCCACTGATCCAGAATCTGCTTCGTSGCGTGGATAATGAGCGGAATCGTGGCGTACTCCCATTTGGTCATGAAGTAAAGCCTAGTCCTTGCCGGTAAAGTGGAAAACATGGCGACTGGCAAGAACCCTTTATTCGACACGGCCACCACCCTCGGAAAGATCATTCTCTTCCTTGGCGTGAGCGCGATTTGTGGTGTGCTCGTGGCGGGACTGCTGGTCCCCGCCGCCGCCCTCTCGGGCAACACGGCCAGCGGGTCGATCAAATTCTTTGAGACCCTGCCGGCCGAGCTGCAGGTTGATCCGCCGAGCCAGGCGACCACGATCCTTGCCGCCGACGGCAGCGTGATCGCCAGCGTCTTCTCGGAGAACCGCACCCGCGTGTCGCTGGACCAGATGTCGCCCTACATCAAGGACGCGGTGATCTCCATCGAGGACAGCCGCTTCTACGAGCACGGCGGCGTGGACACCACCGGCATCCTTCGCGCCCTCGTCAGCACCGCCCGCGGCAACAAGCAGGGTGCGTCGACCATCACGCAGCAGTACGTCAACAACGTCATCAACTCCTCTCTGGAGTCCGAGGGTAAAAGCGACCAGATCCTCCTCAACGGCGTCAACAAGGGCGTGGGGGACAAACTCCGCGAGATGAAGCTCGCGATCGCCTTGGAGAAGAAGTTCACCAAAGAACAAATCCTTGAGGGCTACCTCAATATCGTGTTCTTCAACCGGGACGCCTACGGCATCGAGGCGGCGTCGAAGTTCTTCTTCAGCACCAGCGCCAAGGACCTCTCCCTGCCGCAGGCCGCGCTGCTGGCCGGACTGGTCAACAGCCCGTCCTTCTACGACCCGATCGTCCACCCGGATAACGCCAAGGTGCGCCGCGACCTGGTACTCAAGGCCATGCTGAGCCAAGGCAAGATCAAGCAGCCGGACTACGACGCGGCCGTAGCGACTCCGGTGGAAACCAAGGTGACCCAGGCCAAACAGGGCTGCCAGAACGCTGCGATGGCGCCCTATTTCTGCGACTACGTCCTGCACCTGTTGCAGAACAACCCGGCGTACGGTGCGGATGAGGCCACCCGTACGCGGAAGATCGTCCGCGGCGGCCTGACCATCAAGACCACTCTGGACCCCAAGGCCCAAGCCGTCGCCCAAGCCCAGGTGGATGCCTCGGCCGGGGCGAACCCGGACAAGTGGGGCGCTGCCCTGGTCTCGGTCCAGCCCGGCACCGGCCAGATCACCAACATGGCCCAAAACACCGTCTGGTTGCCCGCTGAGGGCAAGTTCAATACCCAGATCAACTTCAGCGTCGATAAGCTCGACGCGAAGGGCAACGACCTCGGCGGCCTTGGCGGCGCCCAGCCGGGATCGACGATGAAGCCGTTCACCTTCGCGGAATGGCTCAATGAGGGCAAGTCGATGAACACGGTGCTCAACGGCGCCGTGCGGAAGTACCCGCTGAACTTCCCCTGGCGGAACTCCTGCGGCGTGACCACCGGCGCGTACAACACCGCGGAGAAGGGCCTCGGTGCGGCAGACGACCTGCAGAACGCCGAAGAAACCTGGTACCGCCCCCTGACCGTACTCGAGGGCCTCTACAACTCCATCAACACCATCACCTTCGCGTCCGCTGCCCAACTGGACTTCTGCGGCATCCAGAAGACTGTTGACGCCGTCGGGCTGCACTCCGGCCTGCCCACGACGGACCAGGACGGGAAGATTGTGTTGGACGCGAACGGTAACGTCAAGGATCCGAACCCGAAGATCAACATGTTCTCCACCGGCAACCTGCTGGGTTCCACCCAGACTTCGCCGCTGTCCATGGCCAGTGCCTTCGCGACCTTCGCCAACGACGGCAAGTACTGCGAACCGATCGCCATCACCTCCGTGACGGATGCAACCGGCGCCCAACTCCCGGCACAGGCCACCAGCTGCCGGGACGCCATCAAGCCCGAGGTCGCCCGCGGCGTGAACTACGCACTCCAGGAAGTCCTGAACAGGGGATCCGGCGCGCTAATCAAGCCGAGGATCTCCACCCGGACCAACTTCCCGATCGCGGCGAAGACCGGTACCTCGAACAACAACGAGTCCACGTGGGTGGTGGGCCACACCACCGGCCTCGCCACCGCGTCGTGGTTCGGTGACCCGCTGGGCAACCAGAGCCGCCCGGGCCAGAACATCACCATTAACGGCCAGTTCTACAAGGGCATTGACGGTTACATGATCGCCGGTCCGCAGTGGTCCAACTTCATGGCGCAGATTGCCCCGGCCTACGGCACCAACCCGTTCCCGGCCCCGCCTTCGAATATGGTCTCAGGGGGCTACACAGCTCCGGTGCCGAGGGTGTCCACGCAGGCAACAGCTCCGGCGGCGCCGGCAACGACGCAGGCGACGCCGGCCCCCAGCGACAGTGCCCCGCCGGCTGCCGTTCCCGGCAACCCCCCGACGACGCCGTCCACAGGCACCGGCGGGTAACGGATGCCCGCCACCAGAACGCTGGCAAGCCGCGCCCGGAGCATCGGGCGCGGCTTTGCCGTGACCGCGGCCGCCGGAGTAGCCGCTGGCGCCGCGGCAGCGGGCTACGGTCTTTGGGAGAAGAACCAGTTCGTCCTGCGGGAAGAAACCCTTCCGATCCTGCCACCCGGCTTCGGACCACTGCGCGTGCTGCACCTGAGCGACATCCACTTCGTGCCGGGCCAGCGCCGGAAGGCCGCTTGGCTCGCGTCCCTCGCCGAACTAAGACCGGACCTGGTGGTCAACACCGGAGACAACCTCAGCCACCCTGACGCCGTGGGTCCCGTCCTGGAAGCCCTGCGTCCGCTGCTGGAGTACCCCGGCGTGTTCGTTCCCGGCTCGAACGACTACTACGCCCCACGATTCAAGAACCCGGCATCGTATTTCTTCGGACCCTCTAAACGGCCGAAGAGCCCCGTGGCACTGGACTGGCCGCGGCTCCGGGCCGGTTTCGGCATGGAGGGCTGGGTGGACCTGACCAACCGCTGCCAGTCACTGGTCATCAAGGGCCTGCGCGTGGACTTTTCCGGCGTGGACGATCCGCACCTGCGCCTTGAACGGTACGCAGGCTGGCCCCGCGGCACCAGGGGCCAGGACGCCAAGCCGCACCTGCGGATCGCCGTCGCCCATGCCCCCTACCAGCGGGTGCTGGACCATTTCACCGACGACGCCGCGGACTTGCTGCTGGCCGGGCACACCCACGGCGGGCAGATCTGCATCCCGGGCTACGGGGCACTCGTGGCCAACTGCGACCTCCCCACCTGGCGCGCCAAGGGGCTGCATGACTGGGAAAGCAAAGGACGGACGACGCCGGTCAACGTCTCCGGGGGAATTGGCACCTCCCGCTTCGCCCCGGTCCGCATCGCCTGCAAGCCCGAAGCCGTGCTGCTGACGCTCACCGCCCGCCCCTGAGCCCGGCCGCCCCGTCCGTCAGCGCACCCATGCTCCCGGGCTGCGCGGCGCGGGACATGCTCTCCCCCGGGCTCAGCGGATGGACATCGTGGGGTTATGCCCGCTCCTCACCGCGAAAACTGGGCATGTCCCGCGGTGCCTGACGCGACGACTGGGCATGTCCCGCGGTGCGCGACCCCAAGACTGGGCATGTCCCGCGCAGACCCCGCCAGGAAACCCCGATTGGCGCGCGGACTTCCGGATCAGGCCGGGAGGCTGTGAACCGGGTCACCCGATGGCCTAGGGTAGTTGCTACAGGAAACTACATCCAGGTGCGTAATCCGTTTCGCAGTTGCAGTTAAGAAGCAGGCATGGCCAAGCAGACCCCGTTCTTCTCCTCCATCAGTCGTCTCTATCCGCACGTCAGGCCGATAATGCCGCGGCTGGTCATGGGCCTGCTGTGTGCCTTGACGGCCAGCGTCGTCGCCCTGGCCGTCCCCCAGGTGCTGCGCGTGCTCGTCAACAACTGGCTGAACCCCGGCGGGAGCAGCCAGGCCGTCTGGGTCGCCTCCTTGATCATTCTGGTGCTGGGCGTCGCCGAGGCCGGGCTGGTGGCGCTGCGCCGGCAGTTCGTCATCAACCCCGCCACCACGGTGGAAACCCGGATGCGCGTCTCGCTCTACGGCCAACTGCAGGACCTGACGGTTTCCTTCCATGACCGCTGGGGTTCCGGCCAGCTCCTGTCGCGCGCCATGACGGACCTGAACTTCCTCCGCCGCTGGATGGCGTTCGGGGCGATTATGCTCGTGGTCACCACGCTGACGGTGGTGATCGGCGTCGTCGTGATGTTCTCGATGAGCTGGCAGCTGGCGCTGATCTTCCTGGCCGCCGCCGTGCCGATCATGCTCTACGGCTTCCGGTTCCGCACCCGGTTCGGCAAGGTGGCCCGCCGCAGCCAGGACCAGGCCGGGGACCTCGCCACCACCGTCGAGGAGTCCGTGCACGGCATCCGCGTGCTGAAAGCGTTCGGACGCAGCCAAGAAGCGCTGGAAAACTTCAACGAACAGGCCCAGGAGCTGCGTCTGACCGAGATCGCGAAGGCCAAGCACCTGGCCGGCTTCAGCCTGGTTGTCACGCTGCTGCCCGAGCTCGCCCTCGGTGCCGGGCTCGTCGTCGGCGTCATGCTGACGGCCGGCGGCCAGCTGAGCATCGGCTCCCTCGTGGCGTTCTTCGCCACCGCCGCCGTCATCGCCGCCCCCGTGGAGGCCTGCGGGATGCTCCTCGCCATGGCGCTCACCGCCAAGACCGCGGTGGACCGGCACTTCGAAGTGATGGACTCGGTCAACACCATCACGGACCCGCCGGAGCCGGTCCGCCCCACGCCGCTCAAGGGCACCCTCGAATTCCGCAATGCCGCCTTCGCCTTCGAGGACGCCCCGGACAAGCCGATCCTCAAGGACATCTGCCTGGACATCCGCCCCGGCGAGACCATGGCCCTGGTGGGCATCACCGGCAGCGGGAAAAGCGCCCTGCTGCAGCTCGTGCCGCGCCTGTTCGACGTCACCGGGGGCTCGGTCACGATCGACGGCGTGGACCTGCGCGACTTCAGCGTGGAGGAACTGCGGACCATTGTGGCCGTCGCCTTCGAGGACACCACACTGTTTTCCCGCTCTGTCCGGGACAACGTGCTGCTCGGCGTCCAGGGGAACGAAACGGCGGAGCGCCGGGAGCAAATCCTGGCCGAGGCGCTGGACACCGCCCAGGCCCACTTCGCCTACTCTCTGCCGCAGGGCCTGGACACCTTGATCGGCGAGGAGGGCCTGAGCCTGTCCGGCGGCCAGCGGCAGCGCATCGCCCTGGCCCGTGCCGTGGCCGCCCAGCCCAAGGTACTGGTCCTTGACGATCCGCTCTCCGCGCTGGACGTCAACACCGAGGAACTCGTCGAGGCCAGGCTGCGCGAGGTGCTCGCGGACACCACCACCCTGATCGTCGCCCACCGGCCCTCCACCGTGGCCCTGGCCGACCGGGTGGCCTTGCTGGAGGACGGACGGATCGCCGCCGTCGGCACCCACACCGAACTGCTCGCGGAGAACAGCCACTACCGCTACGTCATCGCCAGCCTGGATCCGGAGCCCCGGGACCTGGACTCCGAGCTGTCCGCACTCGAGGCCGAGGAGATCTCCCGATGAGTACAGCTACCTTCGGCACCGCCAACGAGGACAACGCACACCTGTCCAAGTCCGACAGCAAGGCGGTCCGGCGCCGCTCCCTGGCGCTGCTCGGTTCGCTGATCCGTCCGGTCCGCCTGCGCTTCTGGCTGACCATCGCCGCCGTCGTGCTCTCCCAGGCCGCCCGCGTCGCCGGCCCGGCGCTGATCGCCTTCGGGATCGACCACGCCCTGCCGGCCCTGCGCGCCGGTGACAGCGTCCCGCTCGTGCTCGCCGGCGTCGCGTACCTCGCCGCGGCGGTCGCGACGGCGTGGCTCACCGCCGTGTACGTGACCTCGACGGCGCGCCTGAGCCAGGCGATGCTGCTGGACCTGCGCGTACGGGTCTTCCGGCAGACCCAGCGGCTGAGCCTGGAGTTCCACGAAAAATACACCTCGGGACGCATCATCGCCCGGCAGACCTCGGACCTCGAAGCCCTGCGTGACCTCCTCGACTCCGGAGTCAGCTCCCTCGCGTCCGGGATCATCTTCATGTTCTTCACCGCCATCACCGTGTTCGTCCTCGACTGGCGCAGCGGACTGCTGGTGCTCGCCGCGGGCGTGCCGATGTACTTCCTGGCCCGCTGGTACCAGAAGCACTCCCAGATCGCGTTCCGCGAATCCCGCGTGGTCTCGGCCCGGCTGATCGTGCACTTCATCGAGACCATGACCGGCATCCGCGCCGTCAAGGCCTTCCGCAAGGAGCGCCAGAACGCCGAGCGTTACGCGGAGCTCTCCGAGGACTACCGCAAGGTCACGGTCCGCTCCATCAACCTCAACGGCATCTTCCAGCCCGGCCTGGTGCTGATCGGGAACGTCTGCGTCGCCGTCGTCCTGCTCTCCGGCGGCTTCCGGGTGCTCAGCGGCGAACTCGCGGTGGGGGTGCTGCTGGCGCTGATCCTCTCCGCCAAGCGCTTCTTCCAGCCGGTGGACCAGATGGCGATGTTCTACAACTCCTTCCAGAGCGCGCAGGCGGCGCTGGAGAAGGTCTCCGGGCTGCTGGAGGAAGTGCCCACCGTCCGGCCGCCCGTCGATCCTGTGCCGTTGTCCGAGGCGAAGGGCCGCATCGATTTCCGGAACGTCGAGTTCCGCTACGGCGACGGCCCGGTGGTCATCCCGGCCATGGACCTGCAGATTCCCGCCGGACAGACAGTCGCCCTGGTGGGGCAGACCGGCGCCGGGAAGTCCACGCTGGCCAAGCTGATCGCCCGTTTCTACGACGTCTCGGCCGGCTCGCTGACGCTCGACGGCGTGGACCTGCGGCAGCTGACGACGGCGGACCTGCGCCGGAACATCGTCATGGTCACCCAAGAAGCCTTCCTGTTCAGCGGCTCGGTCGCGGACAACATTGCCCTAGGCCGACCCGGGGCCTCCCGGCAGGAGATCGAGGACGCCGCGAAGGCTGTGGGCGCCGACGGGTTCATCACCGCCCTGCCGGACGGCTACGACACCGACGTCAACAAGCGCGGCGGCCGCGTCTCGGCCGGGCAGCGCCAGCTGATCAGCTTCGCCCGGGCGTTCCTGGCCCGGCCCGCCGTCCTGATCCTCGACGAGGCCACGTCCTCGCTGGATATCCCCTCCGAGCGCATGGTCCAGGCCGGGCTGGCGAGCCTGCTGCGCGGAACCGCTGCCGGGGAGGCGGACCGCACGGCGCTGATCATCGCGCACCGGCTCTCCACCGTGGAGACCGCGGACCGCGTGCTGGTGGTCCATGACGGCCGG
This sequence comes from Arthrobacter sp. 05N428_2, assembly GCF_056397065.1. Lineage (NCBI taxonomy): Bacteria > Bacillati > Actinomycetota > Actinomycetes > Micrococcales > Micrococcaceae > Arthrobacter > Arthrobacter sp. 05N428_2. The sequence goes on from NZ_JBFTMR010000007.1 coordinate 9,555, forward strand.
GTGGTGGAGGACGGCACCCCGGCGGAACTCATCGGCGGCGGAGGCCGCTTCGCCCAGCTGCACGGGGCGTGGAAGGACTCGCTGGTCTGATTCCGATCTCGTCCCAATTCGCATCCGGGGCCGGAATCGGATACTCTTGTGAAGTTGCTTTTGAAGTAACGGATCGGGATGTGGCGCAGCTTGGTAGCGCGCGTCGTTCGGGACGACGAGGTCGCAGGTTCAAATCCTGTCATCCCGACCAGTCAAAAAGAGGGCCTTCCAGTTGGAAGGCCCTCTTTTGCGTCCGGCGGCCCCTCACCCCCGCCGAATCCCCGTCGACTGCTCCGTAACGGCCCTTTTGAGGCGTCAGAAGGGCCGTTACGGAGCAATCGACGAGGGTTGACCGGCACAAAACAGCCCCGGGATATCTTTTGCGGATGTCCCGGGGCTGTTTTCGGAGCGTTGTCTACATCGGGTCCGGCCAGTTGCCGATGTTGGTTGAATAGGTCATCGGGTCCGGCCAGTTGCCGATCGCCGAAAGGCTGCCCTGGGTCGAGCTCATCGGATCCGGCCAGTTGCCGATTGCCTGGGTGCTGTTGCCCATGGGGTCCGGCCAGTTACCGATGGCACTTACTGACAGCACTGCGGGAGCCGTTGCGGAGAACGCCAGCGCCCCAGCCAAGGCGACGGAGGCGGCAATCTTCTTGAACATGTGGGTTCCTCAATACGAGTCGGAAATACGAGTCGGATAGTTACAAAGCCAGCACGAGCCCTTGTTGACATACATTGTAAAATTACTTGCACAGAGACTGTCAAGCATTTAGCACAAAGACTGTCCGGAATTAGGAGGAACCCGTGGGGAACGGATTCGGGGAAAAACTCCGAGCGGAACGGCTGGAGCGCGGCCTCACCCAGGCCGAACTGGGCAGGGACAAATACTCCCCCAGTTACATCTCGTTGCTCGAAACCGGCCGCCGTGAACCGACCGCGGAAGTCATCGAGGAACTGGCGCGCCGCCTCGAGCTCGCACCCAAGGCCCTGGAGGCCTGGAGCCAGCCCGTATCGGTCAGCGACGCCGAATACGTCCTGGCGGGGCTTTACGCCCGGCAGGCCTGGGACCTTCGCGACTATCCGCTGGCCGCCAGCCACGCGGCCATGGCCGCCCAGATCGCGATCGAAGGCAAGAACACCAGCGCTTGGTGGAACATGACCTACATGCAGGCCGAATGCCTGATGAAGCAGGGCCAGCTCAAGGAATGCCAGGACCTGGTCCAGCGGCTCCTCGACCACCCGATGGCCGCTGAGTCGGTCGGCCTGGGGGTTCGTGCGCGGCAGATGCTGGCTGCCGTCTGCCACGGCCAGGGCCAGTTGGCGGTCGCCGTCGAACACGCGCAGGAGGCCGTGCGGCTTTGCGACCAGCTGCCCAAGGGGTCCACGCTCATCATCGGCGCGCTGCGTGCACTGATCGGCGCCCTGGCGGAAAGCGGCCGGCTGGACGAGGCGTGGCAATACTGCCAGGACATGAACGCCCAGATGGATGAACAGTCCATGTCCCAACTCGCTGGCGAAGTGGCCTGGGTGATCGGGAACGTGGCGTTCATGCGCCATGACTATGCCGAGGGCATCAAGTACCACGAGAAAGCCTCCAAGCTGCTTTCGCCGGCGAACGACATCGACCTCTGGGCGAGGTTCAACAAGGCCTCCGCGGCGGTCCGCCTGTCCTCCGGCATCGTTGAGCCGGAAACCCTGTCCTCGATCGAGCGCGCCGAACTCGCCCTCTCGATCGTGGGCGGCAACAAGACGGACCACCTGGAAGTCGCTTTTATCCGTGCCCGCTGGCTCTACCTGACCGGCGACATTGTCGGGGCCGTGCAGAAGCTGCGCGAGATCCACGCCGAGCGGGATGCGCTGGCCAAGCACGTCGCCGGCGAGGTGGCGCTGCTGCTCGGCAAGGCGCTGAAGGCCGCCGGCGAGGCCGAGGAAGCCCTCGTGTACCTGGACGAAGCCCAGAAGGAGTTCAGCTCCGCCGGCGCCTCGGACCGGGTCCAGCAGGCGATGGACGCCGTGCTGGAAATCCGCCTGGCCCAGCGCCGCGCCGAAGCCGCCGCCGCCAGCAGCTAGCCGCGCCGGGCCCCAGGCCCGTTAGGCGAAGGTGCGCCCGGTGAGCAACTCGTAAGCTTCCACGTAGCGGCTGCGGGTGCGGACGACGACGTCGGCCGGGAGCGCCGGGGGCGGCGTGTCGGAGGACTTGTCCCAGCCTGATTCGTCGGAGGTCAGCCAGTCGCGGACATACTGCTTGTCGTAGGACGGCTGCGCCCGGCCGGGCTGGTAGGTGGCCGCGTCCCAGAAACGTGAGGAGTCCGGCGTCAGGACCTCGTCGCCGAGGGTGATGACGCCGGTTGCGGGGTCCAGGCCAAACTCCACCTTGGTGTCGGCCAGGATGATCCCGCGGCCGCGGGCAATCTCCTCGGCCCTGGTGTAGATCTCCAGGGTCAGTTCGCGGAGCCGTCCGGCAACGTTCTCGCCGACCAGCCCGACGACGGCGTCGTAGGTGATGTTCTCGTCATGCTCCCCGACTTCCGCCTTCGCGGAGGGGGTGAAGATGGCCTGTTCGAGCCGGGATCCGTCCACCAGACCCGGCGGCAGCGGGATGCTGCACACGGTGCCCGAGGCCCGATATTCAGCCAGCCCGGAGCCGGTCAGGTACCCGCGGGCGATGCATTCCACCGGGAACATTTCAAGTTTTTTGCAGATCATGGCGCGGCCCTCGACCGCGGCGGGAACCCCGCCGTCGACCGTGGACGCGAGGACATGGTGCTCCACGCCGAGCTGCTCGAACCACCACAGGCTCAGCTGGGTGAGGATGCGGCCCTTGTCCGGGATCTCGCTCGCGAGGACATGATCGTAGGCGCTGATCCGGTCGCTGGCCACCACCAGGACGCACTCACGGCCGACGCGTTCCGTGATCGCGGCGTCGGCAGGGATGTAGAGGTCGCGGACCTTCCCGGAGTAGACGTGCGTCCAGCCCGGGAGGTCCAGGGTTTCGGTGTCCAGGCCGCCGGCGGGCAGTGCGGGTTCGCCTGCGTTCATGCTCAGGCCTTCGCTTTCGCACCGGCGGTGTGCGCGGCTGCCGTTGATTTGCCGGGCGCCGTCACCTTGATTTCGCCGCGGGCGGCCTTGCCGCCGATGTCGGTGCGGAACTGGCCGCCGTCGAGTTGGACCAGTTCGACGCCGTCATACGCCCGTTCCCGGGCCTCCACGAGGTCGGTGCCGAGCGCCACCACGGCAAGGACGCGGCCGCCTGCGGAGACGACCTTGCCGTCGTCGTCCAGTTTGGAGCCGGCGTGGATCACGTGCACGCCCTCGATCGCCTCGACCTTCTTCAGGCCGCGGATCCGGTCCCCGGTCCGCGGCGTGCCGGGGTAGTTTTCGGCGGCGACGACGACGGCGACGGCCGATTCCTTGGACCAGCGCAGCGGCTGCACCTTGTCCAGACCGCCCTTGGCGGCGGCCATCAGCAGGCCGCCGAGGGGTGTCTTGAGCCGGGCCAGGACGGCCTGGGTTTCCGGGTCGCCGAAGCGGACGTTGAACTCGATAACCCGGGTGCCGCGGGAAGTCAGGGCGAGGCCGACGAACAGCACGCCGACGAACGGGGTGCCACGGTGGGCCATCTGGTTGACGGTGGGCTGCGCGACCCGGTCGATGACCTCCTGGACCAGGCCGTCGGGGACCCAATCCAAGGGGGTGTAGGCGCCCATGCCGCCGGTATTGGGACCCTCGTCGTTGTCGAAGATGCGCTTGAAATCCTGGGCCGGGGAAAGCGCCACGGTGCTGCTGCCGTCGCACAGGACGAACAGGGAGACCTCCGGGCCGTCGAGGAACTCCTCGATCACCACGGTGCCGCCGGCGTCGAAGCAGCTCTGGGCGTGCGCCAGGGCCTCGTCCCGGTTGCGGGTGACGACGACGCCCTTGCCGGCGGCGAGCCCGTCATCCTTCACGACGTAGGGGGCACCGAAGGTATCAAGCGCGTCGGCGGCTTCCTCGGCGTTGGACGCCACGCGGGCCATCGCGGTGGGCACCCCGGCCTCGGCCATGACTTCCTTGGCGAAGGCTTTGGAGGCTTCCAGTTGCGCGGCGGCCTTGCTGGGGCCGAACACGGGGATCCCGGCCTCGCGGACCGCGTCGGAGACTCCGGCGGCGAGCGGGGCCTCGGGCCCCACCACGACGAGGTCGACGCCGAGCCTGGTCGCCAGGGCGGCGACCGCGTTGGGGTCGCTCGCGTCGACGGGGTACGTGGGGACCAGCTTGGCGATACCGGCGTTGCCCGGGGCCGCGTGGACCTCGGAAACATTCGGGTCGGCGAGCAGGGAACGGACAATGGCGTGTTCGCGGCCGCCGGGACCGATGACAAGTACCTTCACAGTTCTCAAGGGTACTTTGTGGACCCGGCAGGCTCCTAAGCTGTGACCCCCGCGGGACATGCCCAGTCCTGGCCGTCCGTTCCACGCCATCCTCGCGGGACATGCCCAGTCCTGGCCGCGGCCACTGGACATAGCGCCCACATGCCCGTCCGTGCCACCCAGGGGAGCGCATGTCCACCTCGCCGGACAATCCCAACGCCCCGCCGCTCCGAACACCCTGTATGACGATGCCCAGCACCCGGAAGCCCGGTACCTCCCCGCAGTCCAAGAAACGGTCCGCGTGGCGGTCTGGTTCCACGGCCCTCGCCGCCCTTGCCGGGGTGGTTTCGGCAGCCGTCGTCCTGTCCGCCGCGGAACTGATCGGCGCGTTCTTCACTGCGCGGGCGACGCCGCTGATTGCGTTGGGCTCGACGTTCATCGACTTCACGCCGCTGTGGATGAAGAACTTTGCCGTTGAAACGTTCGGCACCAATGACAAGGCCGCGCTGTTCGTCGGGATGGCTGTCACGATCCTGCTCCTCGCTTGCGTGCTAGGCATCGTGGCGTACCGAAAATGGGCCCTGGGTGTGGCCGGCGTCGTGCTGATGGGGGCGGTGATCGTGGCCAGCGTGGTGACGCGGGCCGGCGTGAAACCGCTCGACGCCATCCCCTCGCTGATCGGCACCGCCGCCGGCCTGGTCGTGCTCCGGCTCCTGACCACCAGGCTGTGGCGGATGCGGGAATGGCCGGACGTTGCGGCGGACCGTGGCGCCAAGGAGCCGGACCGCCCGGCAACCTCACGCCGCGCCTTCTTCGCCGCGACCGGCATCACCGCCGTGGCTGCCGCCGCAGCCGCCACCGGCGGACGGCTCCTGAGCGCCGCCCGCAGCAACGTGGCCCAAGCCCGGGAGGCCCTGAAACTGCCGGCACCCGCGAAGGCTGCCGCCCCGGTGCCCGCCGGCGTCCAATCCAAGGCCGCGGGCGTTACCCCCTGGCTGACGCCCAACAAGGACTTCTACCGGATCGATACCGCCCTCAGCGTGCCGGAAATCGCCGCCCAGGACTGGGAACTGCGGATCCACGGCCTGGTCGAACAAGAGGTGCGGCTAAGCTTCCAGGACCTGCTGGATGCGAAACTGATCGAATCCCACGTCTCGCTGACCTGCGTCTCCAACCCCGTCGGCGGCAACCTCGCCGGCAACGCCAAATGGCTGGGCATGCCCATCCGTGACGTGCTCAAGATGGCCCGGCCCAAGCAGGGCGCCGACATGGTGCTCTCAACTTCCGTCGACGGTTTCAGCGCCTCCACGCCGCTGGAGGTCCTGCAGGACGGCCGCGACGCGATGCTGGCGATCGGCATGAACGGCGAGGCGCTTCCTCTCGAGCACGGCTACCCGGTGCGGATGGTGGTTCCCGGGCTGTACGGCTTCGTCTCGGCGACCAAATGGGTGGTGGACCTGGAAGTGACCCGGTTCGCGGACCACAAGGCCTACTGGACCCAGCGCGGCTGGTCCGAACGCGGACCGATCAAGACCATGGCCCGGGTGGAGGTCCCCAAGTCCTTCGCCAAGGTCGCTGCCGGACGGGTCGCGATCGGCGGCACCGCCTGGGCGCAAACCCGCGGCATCACCAAGGTGGAGGTCCAGATCGACAACGGCCCGTGGACCGAGGCGGTGCTCTCCGCCGAGGCCTCGGTGGTGACCTGGCGGCAGTGGTCCTTCGACTGGCAAGCCACCCCGGGCCCGCACTACATCAAGGCCCGCGCCACCGACGGCACCGGCGAAGTCCAGACGGACAAGCGCGCCGACCCGGTTCCCGACGGCGCCTCCGGCTGGCAGTCGGTCATGGTCACCGTGGAGTAACCGGGCTGAGCCGGCTTCGCACCCTAGAATTGCAGCATGCCTTTGAACCCGCATGCCACGTTCACCGTTGAGTCCGCCGTCGAGCTGGCAGTCGTTGAACGGAGCGGCTTTGTCGAGTCCCGGCACATCGGCTCGGCCGTCGTGCTGTCCGCGGACGGCAATGTCGTCACCGAACTCGGCGACATCACCACCCCCATCTACGCGCGCTCCACGCTCAAGCCGTTGCAGGCCCTGGCCTCCATGCAGTCCGGCGTTCCGCTGCGCGGCGCACAGGTGGCGATCGCGTGCGGCAGCCACGTAGGTTCCCTCGACCACATGGACGTGGTGGAGGGCATGCTCAAGGCCGCCGGCGTCAAGGAGGACCAGCTGCAGTGCCCCGCGGCGTGGCCCGAGGACGAGACGGCCCGGACCTGGCTGATCCAGACCGAACGCGGAAAATCCCGGCTTGCCTTCAACTGCTCGGGAAAGCACGCGGCGTTTCTCTGGGCCTGCACGGAAAACGGCTGGGACACGCACAGCTACCTCGAACCAAACCATCCCCTGCAGCAGCGCATCCGCTCCGTGATCGAGGAGTACTGCGGCGAACGGATCGCCCATCTCGGCATCGACGGCTGCGGCGCCCCCGTGGCCGCCGTGTCACTCACCGGCCTGGCCCGAGCCTTCTCCCGGCTGGCCAAGGCTCCCGGCGACAACAACTCCAACGCCCGGGCCGCCACGATTGCGACCTCCATGCTGGACTACCCGTGGGCCGTGCAAGGCCGCGGGCAGGCCAACACGATCGTGATGGACGAACTTGGCATCATCGCCAAGGTCGGCGCCGAGGGGGTGCTGGTGATGGCCACCCCGCAGGGCGTCTCGGTGGCCATCAAGGTCCTCGACGGCAACATCCGCGCCACCACGCTGGTGGGCCTGACCCTGCTCGCCGCCGCGGGGGCCGTGGAGATCCCGGAGGTCTCCAGCGTGCTGGAAAAGGTGGTCGACCCGGTGCTGGGCGGCGGCCGCCCGGTCGGCAAAATCCGCCTCGGCCACGCCGTCTCGGCGCTGCTGGACTAGGGCCGTGGCCGTTTCACGACGCCGGATCCCGCTGGATGAGGGCCGCGCGGCGCTGGCCGCCTGGCGCGACGCCAACGCCCCGTCATCCGACGCCGCGAGGGCCGACGCGCCGGCCTCGGACTTGGCTCACTCCGACATGCCGGACTCGGACGCTGCAGCCCCCGTGTCCCGCAATACGCTCGCGACGGCGGTGCGCTACTCCCTCGAGGAGGTCACCGCACGGGCGCCCGGCAATTCGGTGGAGGTCCGCGTCCCGCCGTTCGGGGTCACGCAGTGCGTCGAGGGCCCGCGGCACACCCGCGGCACACCGCCCAACGTGATCGAGTGCGACGCCGCCACCTGGCTCGCGATGGTCACCGGCCGGCTCAGCTGGGCGGACGCGGTCGGCGCCGGACGGGTAGCTGCCTCGGGGTTGCGCGCCGACCTGTCCAGGCTGCTGCCGCTCTAGCAAGGCCGCCGCTGTCATCCGGGCGGCAGGCTGTTCAGCCGCGGCCGATGAACGGCATCCCGGCAGCGGTGATCACGAGCGACCCGACACTCGCGGCCGCGGGCATGCCGGCCATCAGCAGCACGGCGCGGGCCGCGTCCTCGACCGGAAACGTCGGTTCCACCCGTCGGCTGCCGTCAGCCTGCAGCGCACCGTCCCCCACGCCAAGCTCGCTCATCAGCGCCGTCGCCGTGTTGCCGATATCGATCTGCCCGCAGCTGATGCCGAAGGCGCGGCCGTCGAGCTCGATGCTCTTGGTCAGCCCGGTGATGCCGTGCTTGGTGACCGTGTAGGCGACGGTGCGCGGCCGGGGTGAGTGCGCCGCGATGGAACCATTGTTGATGATCCGGCCGCCCTGCGGGGACTGCGCCTTCATCGCCCGCACGGCGGCGGCGGCGCATAGCAGGGAGCCGGTCAGGTTCACGGCCACCGTGGCCTCCCAGTCCGCGACACTGATCTCGTCCACCGAACCGACAGGGCCGACGACCCCGGCATTGTTGAACAGCACGTCCACCCGGCCCCAGTGCTCCAGCACCACGGCGAAAAGCCGCTCGACGTCGTCTCGCTGGGAAACGTCGCAGGGCACCGCGAGCGCTTGCGCGTGGCCCGCCCCGGTTTCCAGCAGCGGCGCCTCCCGCCGGCCGACCAGCACCACGCGGTAGCCTTCCGTCAGCATGAGCCGGGCCACTGCCCTCCCGATCCCGGAACCCGCTCCGGTGACGACGGCGACCGGGCCGAGGTGGTGCTGATGCGACATGTGGGTCTCCTGATATGACGGGCTCTAGTGTGTGTGACGGGCTGGAGTGCGCTCCCGGCCAGCCTATGCCGGTCCGACACGTCGCGGCAGTGCCCAACGCAATCATTGCCCCAAATTGAACTCTCGCGGCACCCCTTGCGCCGTCGAAGTGCCGGAGACATAGTGAAGGGTGGCAACCACCGCCGGCGACGTCCTGCTGGCCTACCTTGGGCAACAGCTCGCTGAGCTGCGCACGCACGCGGCCGGAGTCCGGGCGAAGCAGCCCGAGGAAGTCCACCACATGCGGGTCGCGGCGAGGCGCCTCCGCTCATTGCTGGCTTCGGGCCGGCCGCTCTTCGAGGACGGCGCCGTGGAACCGGTGCGCACCGAACTGCGCTGGCTCTCCGGGCTGCTCGGGGCCGGCCGCGACCCGGGCGTGGTGCACGACCGGCTGACCTTACTGCTCGCCCGGGAGCCCGAGTCGCTTCGCTGGCTTTCCGGACCGCGCGGCCCGGCCGCCCGGCGGATCGACGAGGAGCTCGACGCCCTGACTGCAGCCGGACTCGATGCTGCCTGCGAGGCGCTCGGCGGCGAGCGCTACGCGCAATTGCTGACCGCCCTGGAAGAGCTGGTCGGCGCGGCGCCGCTCTCGGCCAAAGCTGCCCGGTCTTCCGGAACGGGGATTCGCAAGCTGGTGGCAAAGGACGAGCGCCGGCTCCGGCGCGCCGTCGACGCACTTCCCCCGCAGGCAGACGATAGCGGGGCCGACAGGGACGCAGGCCTCCATGAAATCCGGAAGGCAGCGAAGCGGCTGCGGTACTCAGCGGAGGTCGCCGCCTCGCTGCCGCGGCATTCCGGGGGTGGCCACACGTCGGCCAAGAAGCAGCGCCGCCGCGCCAAGAAGACGGCGAAGTCGGCGGCCAAGATCCAGCAGCTGCTAGGCCAGCATCAGGACAGTGTGATGGCGCGGGCGCAGCTGGCCGAACTGGGCGGCCGTGCGCTACGCAGCGGGGAGAACGGCTTCACGTACGGGCGGCTCCACGCCAGGGAGGAGAGCCTGGCGGCCGACGCCGAGCGGTCGTTCCTGAAGCTCTGGCACAAGGAACACCCGACTCGCTGACGCCGCTGCCGAGTGCCGTCAGGGCTTGAGCACCACCTTGATGCAGCCGTCCTGCTTTTTCTGGAACTTCTCGTACATCGCCGGAGCCTCATCCAGGCTGGCCTGATGCGTCACGAGATCCATGACCCCCAGCGGGTCGGCGTCGGACTCCACCAAAGGCAACAGGTCCTCCGTCCAGCGCCGGACGTTGCACTGGCCCATCCGCAGCTGGATTTGCTTGTCGAACATGTGCATGAGCGGCATCGGGGAGGCCGAACCGCCGTAGACCCCGCTCAGCGAGACAGTGCCGCCGCGCCGGACCCCGTCCAAGGCGGTGTAGAGCGCGGACAGCCGGTCCACCCCCACGGTCTCGAAGGCTTTCTGCGCCAGTTTGTCCGGCAACAACCCGGCCGCGTGCTGGGCGAACGACGCCACCGGCGAGTCGTGGGCTTCCATCCCGACCGCGTCCACCACCGAATCGGCACCCCTGCCCTGCGTCATTGACCGAAGTTCGTCGGCGACGCCCTTGGAGTAGTCCAGGGTTTCGACGCCGTGCCGCTCCGCCATTGCCCGGCGCTCCGGCACCGGGTCCACGCCGATCACGCGCAGGCCGAGGTGCTTCCCGATCCGCGAGGCGAACTGTCCCACCGGGCCAAGGCCCAGCACCGCAAGCGTCCCGCCCTCGGGCACGTCCGCGTACTTCACGCCCTGCCAGGCGGTCGGAAGGATATCCGACAGGAAGAGGTACCGCTCGTCCGGGAGCTCCGAACCCACTTTGATTGGCCCGTAGTCGGCGTGCGGCACCCGCAGGTACTCGGCCTGGCCGCCGGGCACGGATCCGTACAGCTCGGAGAAACCAAAGAGTGCGGCCCCGGAACCCTTTTCCTTGACCTGGGTAGTTTCACACTGGGACTGCAGTCCCTGGCTGCACATGAAGCAGTGGCCGCAGGAGATGTTGAACGGGATGACCACGCGGTCCCCTTTGGCCAGGTTAGTGACAGCGCTGCCTACTTCCACGACGACCCCCATCGGTTCGTGCCCGATGATGTCGCCCTTGTGCATGTACGGGCCGAGAACCTCGTAGAGGTGCAGGTCGGAACCGCAGATGGCCGTGGAGGTGATCCGTATGATCGCGTCGGTGGGGGCCTGGATGACCGGATCGGGTACTTCTTCCACGCTCACGGAACGTTTGCCTTGCCAAGTAAGTGCTTTCACGGAAGTGCCTTTCGGTGGACGGAAGAGTCAGCGGGTCTGGGAAATTTGAGGCGGCCGCCGGCCCGGACGGTCAGTTACCGCGGACGCGCGCGGCGAGTTTGCCGATGGCGCTGCCAGCGAGGTTGTTGAGCAGCGCGCGCGGACTTTCGTAGACCTCCACGGCGCCGGCTTCGCGGAGTTCGGCCTCGCTGGTGCCGCCGCAGGTGAGGCCGATCGCCGGGATGTCCAGAGCGCCGGCTGCGTAGACGTCCCAGACGGCGTCGCCCACGTACACGGCATTGCCGGCCGGAACGCCCACGGCTTTGAGTGCTGCGACGAGGATGTCCGGGGCGGGCTTGCTTTCCTTCGCGTCGGCGGAACTTGTGGCGGCGTGAATATAGGCATCCGCGCCGATCGCGCCGCGGAGGATCTCAAGGTCCCGATCCCGGGCCGAGGAGGCCAGCGCGACGGCGAGTCCGCTGTCGAAGCACTGCGCCAGCAGTTCCCGGGCGCCGTCGAGCCGTCGGAGGGACGGCCAAAAGGTGGAGAAGACGGCCGCATGGGAGGTCATGATGGTGTCGTCGGCATCCGTGTCCCGGTCTGCCGGCAACAGGTGGTTGAGGATCTTGTCCCCGCCCATGCCGACCGAGCGGTGAATGCTCGCCATCGGCACGTCATAGCCTGCCTGTCGGAACGCCTGCCACCACGCGAGGGTATGCAGGTACGCCGAATCGACCAGCGTCCCGTCGACGTCGAAGAGAACTGCGGCCTTGTGCTGCCCGGCCGAGGGGGCCTCAGTGGTGGGCACGGGTCCTCTTCACGGCCGCAAGCGTCCCTCCGGTGAGCGAGGAGCCGCGACCTGCACCGCCGCCGCTCCGCCGCTTGGCCAAGGAGGACAGGACCGCGGACTGGCTGTCGCCGCTGCGGTCACGGATCAGGCCGGTTCCGGCGATCTCCCGGGTCTGGGCAATGCCGGCCACGGCCGCCCGCTTTGTCGGGAAGGTGACCGAGACAGCCATCAGTCCACCGTCACTGTCCATCATCCGAATCCGGTAGCCGCCGTCGGGCGCGTCCACGAGCTCGAAATAACCAGCCATCGCATACTCCTCTAATCCTGCCCCACGCGGGGTATTAGTAAGTATACTTATCTACGCTCTGGAGAAAAGTCCTGTCCGGCCCGCGGACGTGGCCTGTGACGCCGTTAACCGCCGCCAAAGCGGGGCGTCAGTGGCCGTCCGCCTCCAGTTTGAGCGCACTGTGAACGAGGGCGAAGTGGCTGAACGCCTGCGGCGTGTTCCCTAGTTGCCGCGCCTCGGCGACACCCCACTCCTCGCTGAGGAGTCCGACGTCGTTACGCAACGCCAACAGCCGTTCGAACAGTTCCCTGGCTTCATGGCGCCGACCGACGTCGATCAGCGCGTCCACGAGCCAGAAAGAGCAGGCGAGGAAGACGCCCTCTCCGCCGGGGACGCCGTCGTCGCTTTGTTCCTGCCGGTAACGCAACAGGAAGCCGTCCCGCGTGAGTTCCCGTTGCACTGCGTCGACAGTACCGACGACCCGCGGGTCGTCCGCGGCCAGGAAGCCCACCCGCGGGATGAGCAGCAGGCTGGCGTCGAGTTCGGGCCGGCCGTAGGACTGCACGAACGTGTTGCGTTCGACGTCGAACCCGTTGGCCATGACGTCTGCGTGGATCTTGTCGCGGAGGGCTTCCCAGCGGTCTGCCGGGCCCGGGAGATCGAAGTCCCGGACGCCCTTGACCATCCGGTCCGCGGCCACCCAGGCCATTACCTTGGAATGGGTGAAATGGCGGCGGGGGCCGCGCATCTCCCAGAGGCCATTGTCCGGGCGGTCCCAGGCGGTCTCCAGATGTTCCATTAGCGCCACCTGGACATCCCAGGAGTCATCCTTTTGCCGCAGCAGCGAGGTCCGGGTCAGGGCCAGGCCGTCCAGCACCTCGCCCCAGACGTCCAGCTGCAGTTGCCCGGCCGCGCCGTTGCCAATCCGCACCGGCGCCGACCCCTCATAGCCGGGCAGCCAGTCCAGCGTCATTTCGGGCAACCGGCGCTCACCGTGCAGCCCGTACATGATCTGCAGGTCCGCCGGGTCCCCGGCCACCGCGCGGAGCAGCCAGTGCCGCCAGGCCGCGGCCTCCTCCGAGTAGCCCGAGGCGAGCAGGGCCTGCAGGGTCAGGGTCGCGTCCCGAAGCCAGCAATAGCGGTAGTCCCAGTTGCGTTCGCCGCCGAGTTCCTCGGGCAGCGAGGTGGTCACTGCGGCGACGATGCCGCCGGTCGGGGCGTACGTCAGGGCCTTGAGGGTGATCAGCGAGCGCAGCACGGCGTCGCGGTACGGGCCCGCGGCCGAACATTTGGCAGACCACTGCCGCCAGAACGATTCGGTGGCTGCGAGGACGCCTTCCGGGTCCACCGCGCGCGGGCGGCCAAGGTGGCTGGGAGCCCAGGTCAGCACAAACGGTATACGCTCCCCGGCCGTCACGGTGAAGTCGCTCGCGGTTTCCATATGCTCGCCGCGCAGCGGGACGTCGGTGACCAGGTACGCGGCGTCGGGGCCGGCCACGGCGTGGATCCCGTGCTTGTCGCGGCGGACCCAGGGGACGATGTGTCCGTAGTCGAACCGCAGGGCCAGTTCGCCGCGCATCCGGACCGTTCCACGGACCCCCACCACGATCCGCACGATGTCCGCCGCGCCGTCGCGGGGAGACATGAAATCGATAACGGTGACCGCGCCGTCCGGGGTTTCCCACTCAGTTTCAAGAATGAGGGTGTCCTCCCGATACCGCCGGCGGGTGCATTCGCCGCCGGCGGCCGGCGCGAGCAGCCAGCGACCGGCTGACGGTCCGCCCAGCAGGGCACCGAAGCAGGCCGGTGAGTCGAAGCGCGGCAGGCAGAGCCAGTCGATGGAACCTTCGGTGTTGATCAAGGCGGCGGTGTGCAAGTCGCCGACTATCGCGTAATCCTCGATGCGAGCCATGGGTCCTACAGTGCCACACGACCTGCCGCGGGACGAAGATCCCGTCCCCGAGCCGCGGGCCGCGGCTCCCGCCGACCGCAGGCTGGGCGCGGCCGCTCTGGCGGGGCTACGATCCCAACATGCCGGAACAGGACTCGGGGGCACCCCACAACGGAGCATCACACCGCGGAGTGCCGCAGATCGGAACCAGCGGCTGGAGCTATGACCACTGGGAGAACGTGCTCTACCCGCACGGGCTGCCGGCCCGGGACCGGCTGGCCCACTACGCGTCCCGTTTCACCACGGTGGAGCTCAACGCGAGCTTCTACCGCTGGCCGCGGGAGAGCTCGTTCGCCAGTTGGCAGCGTCGCCTTCCGGAGGGCTTCGCCATGTCCGTCAAGGCCCCGCGGGGGCTGAGCCACGGGAAGAAGCTGTACGGGCCGGAGCTCTGGACGGAGCGGATCGGCCGCGGCTGGCACGAACTGGGGAACAAACGCGCCGTGCTACTGGTGCAACTGCCGCCGGATTTTGCCCGCGACGACGCCCGGCTGGACTACTTCCTGGCCGCGCTGCCGGACTGGATCCGCGTGAGCGTGGAGTTCCGCCACGCCAGCTGGGACCACCCGGCGGTGTACGAGCTGTTGGAACGGCACGGCGCTGCGTACTGCGTCATGAGCGGCGCCCACCTGCCCTGCATCCTGCGGGCTACCGCACCCTTCGTCTACGTCCGGCTGCATGGACCGGACCGGGAGCACCTTTACGCCGGGTCCTATTCCGATCAGGAGCTGGGCTGGTGGGCGGACCGGATCTGCGAGTGGCAGGGCGCAGGCAGGGACGTTTTCGCCTATTTCAACAACGACGGCGACGGCAACGCGGTGCGCAACGCCACCACGCTGCGCGAACTCCTGGGAGACGCCTGACCGGCTGACGCAATCGCCGGCCCGCCACCGCGCTGTGGGAGAGTGGAACCATGGAATTTGCGTCGCAGGAACCAGCCCGGGAACGACCGCAGCCCCCGAAGGTCTCGGGCAGCCAGGCCTTCCGGCTGGCCCACCTGGTCTCGGACACGGTCAACCGCTTCCGCCTCAAGGCCGCCAGAAGCTGGAAGTTCAGCCCGCAGACCATCGCCTACCAGGGCTACGGCTCCACCGAGTGGGTGCGGGTGCTGGGCCGCGTGGTGCTCACCAGCAGGCCGGTACCCGGCAGCCGGGCGGAGCAGGCAGCGCAGAACGGCAACCAGAACGTCCGCGGCTGGCGCGCCTTCACGTCGGTGCCGATCCAGTTCGCCGAGGTGGACATCGAGATCGGCGGCGTCACCGCCCGGGTGCACGCCGACCGGGGCGGCATCGTGGACACTGTCGTCGCGGTCGCCCTTTCGCCCGGCTGGCACAGCGCGGTGCTGCGGGCCGAAGGCACCGAGCCGGCCCACACGATGATCTATGTCATCGCCCCGGACACCACTCTGGGCATCGTCTCGGACATTGACGACACGATCATGGTCACCGCCCTCCCTCGGCCGTTCCTGGCCCTGTGGAACACCTTTGTGCTTAACGAACGCGCCCGGATGGCCACGCCGGGCATGGCCGTCCTGATGGACCGGCTGCTGGCGGAACACCCCGAAGCGCCGGTGATCTACCTGTCCACCGGACCGTGGAACGCCGCCCCGACCCTGGCGCGCTTCATCACACGCAACATGTACCCGTCAGGCACCCTGCTGCTCACGGACTGGGGACTCACCAATGACCGGTGGTTCCGCAGCGGGCAAGACCATAAGCGCATGAATCTGGAGTTGCTGGCCAAGGAGTTCCCGAACATGCGCTGGCTCCTGTTCGGCGACAACGGCCAGCACGATGAGGCCATCTATTCCCAGTTCGCCCAAGAACACGGCGACCGGGTGGCCGCGATCGGCATCCGCCAGCTCTCCGCCGGGGAGTCCGTGCTGGCCGGCGGCCATTCCGAGAGCGGCGACCACACCGGCTCTACCGTCCCGTGGGTCTACTCGCCCGACGGCGCCGGCCTGGCCAAGCGTCTGCAGGAGCTGGAACTCCTCTAGCCGGCGGCAGGGGCTCCGGCGGCGGGGCTCCCGGACCCGGCCGTGCTACCCGTTTCGGCAGCGGATCCCGGGGTGGTTCCGGTTTCGGCCGCGGTCTCCGTTTCGGCGACGCCGGCGGTGGTTGCCGTTTCGGCCCCGGACTCCGTCCTGTTCCGGGCCGCCAGGAGTTCGCGGAGCCAGTGGAAGGACGCCTTCGGCGTACGCACCATCGTGTCCCGGTCAACGTGCAGCAGGCCGAACTGCTGCTTGTAGCCGGCGGACCACTCAAAGTTGTCCAGCAGCGACCACACATAGTAGCCGCGCAAATCAATCGATTCGGCCGCACCGCCGGGCGAAGTTGCCTCGATGGCGGCTTGGAGGTGTTCGGCGAGGTACCGGACGCGGCGCTCGTCCGGGACGATCAGCCGGCCGTCGGCGTCGTGGATCTCCAGGTCCTCGAAGCTGGCACCGCCCTCGGTGATGTAGACCGGCGGCAGTTCCGGGTAGCGTTCGGCCATTTCCGCCAGCGCCACCGCCATGTAATCCGGCTTGATCGGCCAACCGTAGGCGGTGATCTCGGTGTCGGGGAAGCTCTGGATGTGGAACGGGGTGCCGGCGCCGCCGTTCAAGTCGTTGCCCATGGCCTCGGCCATCCCCTCGGGCATCGTGCCGTCACCGGGCCCGGCGCCCACCCGCGTCGGCATGTAGTAGTTCAATCCGTAGAAGTCCAGGGGCTGCGAGATCAGCTCCAGGTCTTCGCTGGACGGGCTGAACGAGGAGAAGAAGGTGGCGGCCCGGATGGCGTCCGGGTACTTGCCCAGCAGGACGGGGTCCGCGTACAGGCGGTTCTGAGCCATGTCCATGAGCCCGGCGCTGACCTTGTCCAACGGGTTGATGGAGGCAGGGACCATCGGTGAATAGACGTTGGTCAGGCCGATCTCGCCGGGTACCTTCGCGGCCCGCAGCGCCTGCATCGCCAGCCCGTGGCCCAGCAACTGGTGGTGGACGCTCGGCAGCGCCCTGAGCATGTGGGCTTCTCCCGGCGAGTGCAGGCCCAGCATGTAGCCGTTGGCGCTCACCGTCGCCGGTTCGTTGATGGTCACCCAGCGCGCAACCCGGTCCCCGTAGGCTGCGGCGGCGATAGCGGCGAATTCCCCCAGCCGGTAGGCGGTGTCACGGTTCATCCAGCCGCCGGCCTCGTCCAGCTCCAGCGGCGTGTCCCAGTGGTAGAGGGTGGCCATTGGGGTGATCCCGTTGGCCAGCAGCAGGTCGATCAGCCGGTCATAGAAGTCCAGCCCCTTGGGGTTTACCGGCCCGCTTCCGCCGGGCTGGATGCGCGGCCAGGACAGCGAGAACCGGTACGAATCGACGCCCAGTTCCTTCATCAGCGCCACGTCTTCGGGCATCCGATGGTAGTGATCCGTGGCAATCGCGGGGCTGTGGTCGTTGACGATCATGCCGGGCTGGGCAGCAAAGACGTCCCAGCCCGAGGGCCCGCGCCCGTCCTCGTCCAATGCCCCCTCGATCTGAAAGGCGGCCGTGGCCACGCCCATGGTGAAACCGGGCGGCAGAATGGCAGCCAGATCGTGGGCCGAAGCGTTCATGCGGCAAGTCCCCTATGCAGTTGCTGGTCGTTGGTTGATTTTAGGCCCCGGCGGTTGACTGCGCCACAACCGGCACGGTCAATACGTGGCGGCCTCCGGCCCGAACAGGAACTCCTTGGCGTGGGCCACGGCCTTTCTGAAGGCGTCGTTCCGCAGGCTCAGCAGCTGCTCCGCCTCGTCGGCCGCGGGCTCCAGGTAGCCGGTGAAGCCGGGCCTCAGCACCCAGATATCCCCGGCCGGCGGCAAATAAAACACCCCGAAGGAGCGCTCCTGGGTCTCCCCAGCACCCCAGATCGGCACAACCGCCAACGCAGCCCCGGTATCCGGGTTGATCCATTGGGCCCGCGGAAGGGGCAGTTCGTGGGCTTCCGGGTCCAGGAACGGCGCTGTGCCCGTGCCCCACCGTTGCTCGAACCGTTCGTGGAAGGCAGGCATCAGGTGTGAATCGTAACGCCGCCATGCGCTCATGGCTATGCTCCCTCTCCTCTGCTGTTGTCAGCGTGCGTAAAGACCGACGTCGGCGGCCGCATCACTCGGGTCCCCGCTCCCACCGCACCGGCGTCACCCGCAATGCCGGCTGCCGGACTGGGTGGACGCGCACCGGGATTTCCCGACCTTCGGCCCCTGCACTGCCCGGCCGGACTGCCAGGGCCGCAGGGTCGTACGCCGCCCGGGCTTGCGGACTCCGCAGGACTGCGAATGCCTCGAGGATGCGCCGCACCTCATCCCCGCCGTCGAAAGCGGCAGCCGCGGAGGCATCGACGTCAGGATGCCGCTGCCGCATCAGCGCACGAAAGGAGTGCTGGATCTCCGCCAGCGTCGCATCCGGCGTGACGTGCAGCGCCGCGTAGAGACCGCGCGGGTCACGGTTCATCGCTTCACCCCATTGACTGGACCAGGCTGGATTCGGCCAGAGGGCGGGGATCCGGCCCCGGCCCAGGGTCGGCCGGGTCCCCGCCCGCAGCTGGCGGCAGGACGGCACCTGCCGCCAGGTTACTTGCCGATCTCCTGTAGCTTGTCCTGCGTGTGTTCAATTTCAATCTTGCGCGGCTTGGCCTTCTCCAGCACCGGGATGCGGAGCGTGAGCACGCCGTCGGAATAGCTCGCCTTGACCTTCTCGGTGTCCAGCGTGTCGCCCAGAATGAGCTGGCGGCTGAAGACCCCGCGCGGCCGTTCCGAGGCGATCAGTTCGACATTGGGCTGGGTCGGATCACGCCTTTCAGCCTTGACCGTCAGGACATTGCGCTCGATATCCAGATCCACCGAGTCAACACTGACGCCGGGAAGGTCGAAGGCGACGACGAATTCGCCGTCTTCCTGCCAGGCGTCCATCGGCATGGTCGCGGGCCTTGCCGGGGTTCCGAAGACTTGCTGGGTCAGCCGGTCCAGTTCACGGAACGGATCCGTACGCATCAACATCATTTCCCACTCCTTCAAACATGAGTCCTGAGTCATTTCCTTGCCTATCCGGCCCACCGTTATCTGTGGTGGCGGATATAGATTTTTTATAGCACCAGTGCCAGACTGATGCAAGGCACGAACGGGTGCGCCCGGAACGCGCCGGAACGGCACGGATGCACAGCACCCGACGTGACGGAACGCGCCGGAACGGCACGTGACGGCCAGGGACGGCAAGGGACGGTGAAGGAGCACGGTGACTGAGGGTCGGCAAGAACTGGGTCTTTACGCTATTTCTGTCGTGGCCCAACTGGTCGGGACCGGGCAGCAGAACATCAGGCTCTACGAACGGAAGGGCCTACTCACGCCGGATCGGACCGCCGGGGGAACACGGCAGTACAGCAATGCCGATCTGGCGGTTTTGCGGCGGATCAGCGAACTCCTCGAGGACGGCCTGAATCTCGCCGGCGTGGCCAAGGTGCTGGAACTGGAGGCCGTCAACGCCAGGCTCCGCGCGGAGCTTAGGCGGCGCGGGCCGCGCTAGCTCCGCGCGTTCCGCCGCCGGCCTGCCGCCCGTCGGCGCGGCCCCGGGGTCCGAGCGGCCTGCCGCTTACTCCCCGCCGGATTCGCGCTTGGAGAGTGTGCCGGTCACTTGTTCTCCCCGGATCCGGGCGGTTCGCCAGGTGTCCAGCAAGATCACCGCGCCCAGGATCACGAAGGAGAGGGACAGCGAGGCGAGGGCGTCGGTGGTCCAGTGGTAGCCGAGGTAGAGCCGGCTCATGGCGGCGAAAAAGATCCCAACGCCGGCCAGCACGAAACCCAAGACGGCGGCCGTCGGGTTCTTCCGGCGCGAGAAGACCAGGAAGGCCGTAATCAGGAGGAAATCGCACGCGCCCAGGACATGCCCGGAGGGGAACGAGAACGTGGTGTCCGCTCCGAACAGCATGAGGTCCACGGGCGGGCGCTGCCGGCCCACGGTGCGGCCGATGAGCTGCGCCAGGATGACCCCGGTCAGCATGGCGCCGGCGAGCACCAGCGGCCGCCAGGCATGCTTGGCAAGCAGCCCCCAGGCCACGGTCACCACGAGGATGATGATCGGCAGCCCAATCGGGCCGAAGATGATGGCCAGGATGATCATGATGGTCGTGGCGGGCTCTCCCCGCAGCGCGACGAGCCCGGAGCGGACCGGCTCGTCGACCGTGCTGATGCCGTCGTGCTGCAGGACGCTGACCAGGATGAACGTGAACAACACGGCGCCGAGAACCATCAGTCCGACGCCAATCCGGTAGAGATTCCGCCGCGCCTCTACACTCATGAAGCGCTCCTCGACCACGAACTTCTCGTGGAAGACACGCCACCAGCCCGACGATTTTCCTGTTTGGTCATGAGCCATGGACCGCGTCCGCCTCTGCACAGTGGGTGAATATTTGTTCCGTGAAGATTATCGCGGTTTCGGCGCCGGGCGCTCCACGGCCGCTGGCGCCGAACCGACACCCAGTGGTCGGAAAATAATCGGCACGGGCCGCCGGGCGTGGTGAGTTGACTCACGTTTAAATCAGACGTTATCCTCGAGGCAACCGGGGCCGCCCCGCCACCACCTCCAGAAGGACAGCTCGATGACGACTGCAAGCGAATGCATTGAGATCCGCGTCGACAGCCGCCGCTTGCTGGATGACCGGCTCAACGAAGCGGTCCAGGGACTGCAGCGTCTCGCGATGCTCACGGGCACCCACGGCATCCTGCTGACCCGTCACCGGCCCGGCCACTACACCGCCGCCCTCTCGGACCAGGTGCCCTTCGGGATGACGCGGGAAATCGTCCACTAAGCTGCGCCGGCGGGCCCGGGCGGAAACGCGCCGGGCCATAACAGACCAGGTCCCGGGCGGCTGAGCATCGACTCGCCGCCCGGGACCTTTTTGGTTTCCGTTGCCGTTCAGCAGCCGCTGCAGTTCAGCAGCCGTGGCCGTTCACCAGTCGTGGACCGTTCCGTCGAGGAGGCGGTTGTAGGGCAGGTAGGCCTGCTGGTACGGGTAGGCCGCGGCGGCTTCGGCGTTGAATTCGACGCCGATGCCGGGGGTCTCGCCCGGGTGCAGGTAGCCGTCCACGAACGTCATGGACTGCTCGAAGACCTCGTTGGTCGCGTCCGAGTGCTGCATGTATTCCTGGATCCCGTAGTTGTGGATCGCCAGGCCCACGTGCAGCTGCGCGGCGAACCCGACCGGGGAAATGTCCGTGGGCCCGTGGAACCCGGACTTGACCTGGTACTGCGCGGCGTAGTCCATCACCTTCTTCAACGGCGAGATCCCGCCGAAGTGCGTGGACGCGGCCCGGACATAGTCGATCAGCTGTTCCTTGATCAGGGCCTGGAAGTCGTACACGGTGTTGAAAACTTCGCCGATCGCCAGCGGCGTCGTCGTGTGGGACCGGACCAGGCGCAGCGCCTCCTGGTTCTCCGCCGGAGTGCAGTCCTCCAACCAGAACAGGTCATAGGGCTCCAGCGCCTTGCCCAGCTTCGCGGCCTGGATCGGGGTCATCCGGTGGTGCCCGTCATGCAGCAAAGGGATTTCCGGGCCGAACTCGTTCCGCACCGCCTCGAACACCGTGGGCAGGTGCCGCAGATACGCCCGGGTGTCCCAGTCCTCTTCCTGCGGGAACGCTCCCCGGCCGGCCGGCTCATAGTCATACCGCTCCCCCGAGGCCTGCGCCTGCGCCGCGACCCCGTACACGGCCTTGATCCCCGGCACCGCGCTCTGAATCCGGATCGACTTGTACCCCAGCTCCAGGTGCTCCCGGACCGAATCGAACAACGACTCCAGGTCCGAACCCGAGGCGTGCCCGTACGCGCGCAACCCGTTCCGGGACGCCCCGCCCAACAGCTGGTACACCGGCATGCCCGCCAGCTTGCCCTTGATATCCCACAACGCCATGTCCACCGCCGCGATCGCGGCCATCGTCACCGGCCCGCGGCGCCAATACGCGCTCCGGTACAGGAACTGCCAGGTATCCTCGATCCGGTGCGGATCCTTCCCGATCAGCAACTGCGCAACATGCTCCCGCAGGTACGCCGCGACGGCCAGCTCACGCCCGTTCAACGTCGCATCACCAATCCCGGTCACACCATCCTCCGTGGTGATCCGCAACGTCACAAAGTTCCGGGAGGGGCTGGTCACAAACACTTCCGCAGCAATAATTTTCACAGTCTGGTCCTGCTTTCTGTGTCGGCCGGAACGAGTCCGGAATCGGGGTTGGGGTGGCTTAGCGCTGGGTGCTTCCGTCCGGGGCTGCAGCCAGCAGCGCCAGTTCCGCGGCGCTGGGCAGGCCCTCGCAGTCCCCGGCGGTGCTGACGGCGAACGCGCCCGCGAGGGTGCCGCGCTGGAGGCGGGCGGCGACGTCGCCGCCGTCGAGCAGTGCGGACAGGTAGCCGGCGGTGAACGCGTCTCCGGCTCCGACGGTGTCGATACTGGTCACCGGCACGGCGGGGGCTTCCCAGCGCCCGGCGGTGGTGTGAACGCCGGCTCCTGCGGCGCCGCGCTTGACCACGACCTCCCGGACACCGCGGTCCAGGAGCTCGGCGGCCATGGCAAGTTCCGCGGCGTCAGTGCCGGCCCCCTCGCCGGCCCCGGCAGCCGCACCGGGGCCAGCGGCGACCAGTTCGAGTTCGTCGTCGGAAGCGATCAAGACGACGGCGTGCCGGGCGAGCGGGGTAAGGACGGCGCGGGCCTCGTCGCGGGACCACAGCTTGCTCCGGTAGTTGACATCGAGGGACACCAACAGGCCCTCGGCGCCGCCGCGGGCGGCTGCGTATTCGACGGTCCGCCGGGCTTCGGGGCTGAGGGCCGCGGTGATGCCGGTCAGGTGCAGGGCCCGGGGGCCGGCGGCGAAGGCCCGGTCGACGTCCTCGCGGCTGATCGTGGAACCGGCGGACCCGGCCCGGTAGTAGTAGGCGCGGCTGATGTCCGCCGTCCGGCGTTCCAGGAACATCACTCCGGTGGCGCGCCCGGCGTCCACCCGGTGCTGCACCGCGATGCCCTCGCTCCGCAGCTGGCGCAGGATGAATTCGCCGTGCGGATCCGCGCCCACCACCCCGGCCCAGGCGACGCTGTGGCCCAGCCGGGCGACGCCGACGGCGACGTTGGACTCGGCCCCGGCCACGTGCATGGCGAGGCTGCCGCCGGCGGACAGCGGACCCGCCGACCGCAGCGAGACCATCGCTTCGCCGAGCGTGAGCAAATCGATGGTCACGGCCGGGGCTCCGTGCCCGGCCGCCGGCCGAACCCGGCGGCCAGGCCAACGAAAGCACGGGCGCGGTCGCGCATCGGGGTGAGGTCGCCGCCCGACCCGGCGTCGCCGAACAGCGGGCCGCCGAGGCCGACGGCGATCGCGCCGGCATCCCAGTAGCCGGCTGCCTCATTCAGTCCGACCCCGCCCACGGCGATGAAGGGGATGCCGGGGAACGGGTCGCGGAGCGCCTTGAGGTAGCCGGGGCCGCCAATAGATGCGGGGAACAGTTTCACTGCGGTGGCGCCGCGGTTCATCGCCTCGTAGGCCTCGCTGGGGGTCAGGGCCCCGGCCAGGACCGGGATTCCCAAGCGGGCGGATTCCTGGATGGAGCCTGCCAGCGACGGCGTCACCGTGAACTGGGCGCCGGCCTCGGCCACGTCTGCCACATCCGCGGCGGTCAGGACGGTGCCCGCCCCGACAAAGCAGCCGGCGGGAGCCGCGGCGCGGACCGTGCGGATCGCGGCCAGCGCGTCCGGGGTGGTCAGGGCGATTTCGACGTAGCGGAAGCCCTCTTCCATGGCCGCGAGGGCGGCCTTGGCGGCGGCCCCGCCGTCGGTGCCGCGCACGATCCCAACGAGACGGGTGCGGCGGATGCCGGCCAGCAGGAGTTCGGGGGTCAGCTCGGCTGTCATGTCGTTCACCATTCTGCGAAGGCGCCGTCGGAGTGGCGCCAGACGGGTCCGCGCCATGCGTGGCCGCGCTTGTCCGCGGCGCGGACCACGGCCTCGTCGATTTCGATGCCGAGCCCGGGCCCGGTGAGCCGCTCGATGTGGCCGTCGACGAATTTCAGCGGCGTCTTGTCCAGCACGTAGTCCAGGACTTCGGCGCCTTGGTTGTAGTGGATGCCGATGCTCTGTTCCTGGATCAGGAAGTTGGGCGTTGCGAAGCCCACCTGAAGGCAGGCAGCCAGGGCCAGCGGGCCGAGCGGGCAGTGCGGAGCCAGCTGCACCTCGTAGATTTCGGCCAGCGAGGCGATCTTGCGGACCTCGGTGATGCCGCCGGCGTGCGAGAGGTCCGGCTGTGCCACGGCGATGCCGGCCTGCAGCGCCGGCAGGAACTCCTGCCGGCTGTAGAGCCGCTCGCCGGTGGAGACCGGCGTCGTGGTCGAGGAGGTGAACTCCCGCAGCAGGTGGGTGTTTTCCGGGACCACGGGTTCCTCGAGGAAGAACGGCCGGTACGGTTCCAGCAAGGGCGCCACGCGCCGGGCGTTGGCCAGGCTGAAGCGTCCATGGAAGTCGACGGCGACGTCGCGGTGGTCCCCGAGGACCTCGCGAGCGGCAGCGACCCGGCGGACGACGCCGTCGAGCTCGGCCACCGAGGCGATCGGGCTCATCCGGCCGCTGGCGTTCATCTTCACCGCGGTGAGTCCGACTTCCAGCTGCGCGCTGATCTGGTCCGCCACCTCGTTGGGCTCGTCGCCGCCCACCCAGCCGTACATCCGGATCCGGTCGCGGACGTGGCCGCCCAGGAGCTGGTGAACGGGAGTGTTAAAGTGCTTGCCGGCGATGTCCCACAGTGCCTGGTCCAGGCCGGAGACGGCACTGGCCAGGATGGGCCCGCCGCGGTAGAAGGAGCCCTTGGTCATGACCTGCCAGTGGTCCTCGATCCGCAGCGCGTCGTTGCCGATCAGCAGCTCGGAGAGCTGGTCGACGGCGGTGCGGACGGTTTCGCTGCGGCCCTCGCAGCTGGCCTCGCCCCAGCCGACGATCCCGCTGTCAGTCTCGATCCGGACGAAGAGCCAGCGCGGGGCGACGAGGAAGGTTTCAATCCTGCTGATGCGTGTCATGTGCTGCCTAGCCCTTGGTCGCCCCGGCGGTGAGGCCGGAGACGATGTACTTCTGCGTAAAGAGCGCAATGATCATGATCGGGATGGTGACCACCGTGGCCGCCGCCATGAGTCCGCCCCAGTCGATGCTGGCGTAGGAGACGAAGTCGAAGATCGCGACCGGCAGGGTCTTGGTCTTGGAGCCGGAGAGCACCAGGGCGAACATGAAGTTGTTCCACGAGAAGATGAACGACAGAATCCCGGCGGTGGCGATGCCGGCAACGGACAGCGGCAGCGTGATGCGGCGGAACGCGCCGATCGGCGTGAGCCCGTCCACCTGGGCCGATTCCTCCAGTTCCAGCGGCATCGAATCGAAATAGCTCATCATGATGTAGACGATCAGCGGGAGGGC
Organism: Arthrobacter sp. 05N428_2; assembly: GCF_056397065.1. Lineage (NCBI taxonomy): Bacteria > Bacillati > Actinomycetota > Actinomycetes > Micrococcales > Micrococcaceae > Arthrobacter > Arthrobacter sp. 05N428_2. The sequence continues at coordinate 34,824 of NZ_JBFTMR010000007.1, forward strand.
CACGAACATGTGGCTGAGGATCAGTACCTCGAAGCCGCCCACCATCTTCAGGTTGGAGAAGACGTAGTACCAGGGCACCAGCAGCGAAACACCCGGGATGACGCGGGCCATCAGGACCACCAGGGCCGAGCGGTGCATGGTGAATCGGCTCATGGCGTAGGCTGCCGGCACGCCAAGGACCAACGACAGGGCGGTGGAGACGAACGCCACCCAGAAGCTGTTGAAGATGAAGATGAAGTAGTTGTTGCGCTGCAGCACGTTGGCGTAGTTCTCGCCGGTGGGGGTGAAGACGAACGACTTGCCCGTGTCATAGATGTCCACGTTGGTCTTGAAGGATGCCAGCAGCATCCAGATCAGCGGGGCGACCAGGAACAGCACTACGGCGATCAGGGCCACGACCCGGAACACCTTGTAGACGCGGGTGGCGAGCGGCTTGCGGCGCCGCGGCTGGGCCGGGACGGCGGCGACGCGGGATTCGGTGGTCTGGTTCAGTACGGTCATTTGCTTACCGCTTTCTTGCGCATGGTCAGCAGCCACATGGTGATGATGATAATCATGAAGAACAGGATCAGCACCGCGGAGGAGAGTCCGTACTGGTTGTAGTCGAAGCTCAGGCCGTAGGCGTAGACGTTGAGCGTCTCCACCTCGTGGAAGGAGCCGCCGCCTTTGCCCTTGGTGGCGTAGAGGATGTCGAAGGTCTTCAGCGCGTCGATGCCGCGCAGCAGGATGGCGACGATCACGGTGGGCATCATGAGCGGCAGGGTGATGAAGAAGAAGCGCTGGAAGGCGTTGGCGCCGTCCATCCGGGCGGCTTCGTCCGGCTCCTCGGAGAGCGAGGTCAGGCCGGCCAGCAGGATCAGCACCACCATGGGGGTCCACTGCCAGATGTCCATGAAGATCGTGGTGCCCAGGGCGGTGTCCTGGCCGGAGAGCCAGGGCTGCGGCGGGATGCCGATCATGCCGAGGAGCTGGTTGGCGAAGCCGATGTTGGGGTCAAAGATCAGCCGCCACATCATGCCGACCGCCACCGGCGTGGCGACGAGCGGCAGCAGGATGGCGACCCGCACCCATTTTTCGCCGCGGAAGGGGCGCCACAGCAGCAGCGCGATGCCCATGCCCAGAACAACTTCGCAGAACAGCGCGACGCCGGTAAAGGTCAGCGTGCGGCCGACGGCGGGCCAGAACCGGTCGCCGTCGGCCAGCACCGTCGCGTAGTTCTCCAGGCCGACGAACTCGGACGCGGCGCGGACCGAGCCCTGCGAGTCGGTCAAGCTCAGGTACAGCGTCCACGCCAGCGGGAAGACGATCAGGACGCCGACGAAGATCATGGCCGGAGCGGCGAAGAGCCACTTGCGGTGCCGGTTCGCCCAGGCGGAGAAGGTATTCCGCGGCCCGGGGGTGCCGGCTGCGCCGCGGGAGGGCCCGCGGGAGGGCCCGCGGGAAGCGTCCCGCGTGGTCTCTCCGCGAGAGTTGTTCAGTACAGACATGGTTCACCTAAAGAGTTGGGGGTGAAGGTAAGAGCGTGGCCGCGGCGGGACGGCGGYYGGGCMGCCGTCCCGCCGCGCGGCGCTGCGCCCCACGCTGCGCCGAGGCGCTATTTCTTTTCGCTGTCCAGGAACTTCTGGAACGCGTCGCTCGCCGAGGCGGCTTCGGCCGAGGCGTCGGCACCGGTGATGGTGGCAACGATCGGCGCGCCGACGATCTCGCGGGCCTTGCCCACGGTGACAACCTCGGGACGGTCGTGGCCCACGCCGTTTTTGGCGCTCACGGCGATCGCGTCGGCGAGGTCCTTCGGGTAGGTGGAGGTGCCGGCCGGGTCAGCCCAGACCGAGGCGCGGGCGCCGGGGACGCCGGCCTTCTGGGCGGCCAGGGTGCGATCCTTGCTGGTGGCCCACTGGATGAACTTCCAGGCGTTGTCCTGATTGCTGGAGTTCTTGTTGATGGCCAGGCCCCACGACGGGATGTTGTACGGCTTGGAACCGGCCGGTCCGGCGGGCAGCGCGGCAAAGCCGACCTTGTCCGCGACCTTGGACTTGGCCGGATCGGTGGCGTTCTTGTAGAGCGAGTCGGCCTCGGTGTAGAAAGCGGCCTTGCCCTGGGTGAAGATCGCCATTGCCTCGGGCCAGCTCATGTCCGTGCTGACGTTCTTGGGGCCGGAGTTCTTGATCAGGCCGCCGTAGAAGGAGTATGCCTTCTTCGCCGCATCGCTGCCGATGGCGGACTTGCCGTTGGCGTCAACGAAGTCACCGCCGAAGCTGTAGAGGAAGCTGGAGAACTGCGTCACGGCTGCCGACTTGTTGGTGCGGGCCACGAAGCCTGCAGTGTCCGGGTTGGCGGCCGAGATCTTCTGGGCGGCGGCCTGGAGCTCGTCCATGGTCTTGGGAACCTGGAGTCCGGCGGCTGCCAGCAGGTCCTTGCGGTAATACAGCACTTCACGTTCGGTGATGATGGGGACGCCGACGACCTTGCCGTCAACGGTGCTGGCCTTGACCGGACCGTCCTGGTAGTCCTTCCAGTCCCAGTTCGCGTCCGCGGAAACCTTGCTGGTCAGGTCCGCGAGGTAGCCGTTCTTGGCGAACGCCTTGCCTTCCTGGAGCGGGCGGTACATCATGACGTCGATTTCGTCGCTGCCGGCGTTGAGCTTGACGTTGTACTGGTCGGACAGCTGGTCCTCGCCGAGCTGGGTCAGCTCGACCTTCAGGCCGGTGGCCTTTTCGAATTCCGGAATGGCGGCTTTGATGCCGTCGGTCCACACGTGGTTGGCCAGCGTGACCCGGACCGTGCCGGAGGTCTTGGCATCGCTGCTTCCGCTGCCGCCGCCACAGGCGGTGACGCCGAGCGACAGCGCGGCGGCCACGGCCGCATACTTCACAATTGAACGCCGCTTCATTACGACTCCCTTGTCTTCAGGGCCGGATCATCTTCCGGCCGCCGCGGATGCATCGTTACATCTGCTCTGGAGCGATCTTAGAGAAATAAAGCAGACTTATACAACCCCCTTGCGCCCATCCGTATGATTTATTTATGCAAACCCCAAAGGCGGAGTCTTCAGCTGACCTGCACTCCGCGCTCGTCCAGACCCTGGGGCTCGCGATCGCCGAGGGTAAACTGGCACCGCACTCGATCCTCCGGCTGGACGAACTCGAGGCCCAGCACAGCGTGTCGCGCTCCGTGGTGCGGGAGGCCACCCGGGTGCTCTCCTCAATGGGCATGCTCGAATCCCGGCGCCGGCTGGGCACCGTGGTGCAGCCGGAGGAATCCTGGAATCTTTATGACCCGCAGGTAATCCGCTGGCGGCTGGCCTCATCCCGGCGGGTGGACCAGCTGCGCGCCCTGAACGAACTCCGCGGCGCGATCGAGCCGCAGGCCGCCCGGCTGGCGGCCGAACGGGCCTCCCTGGATGCCGCCAGCGACCTCGTCTCTCAAGCCGCGCGGCTGTGGGCGGCCGGGCAGCGCGGCGACCAGGATGAGTTCCTGCGGCTGGACATCGAGTTCCACGCCGCCGTGCTGCACGCCTCCGGCAACCCGATGTTTTCACAGTTGCACAACCTCGTCGCGGAAGTCCTCACCGGCCGCACCGAGCACGGCCTGATGCCCCATCTGCCGCAGCACGAGGCACTCCAGCTGCACGTGGAGGTGGCCAGCGCCATCCAGCGCGGCGAGATGGACGCCGCCCACGCCGCCATGCGCCGGATCGTGGAACAGTCCACCGAAGAAATCGGCGACATCTGGTCCAGCCATCAGGACCGTTCCGCCCACTAGCCCCCAGCCACAACGCGTGGGCGCAGCTGCGGTGCATGTCAGCCCCTGATGGGAGCGGAATGACGCCGCGCTGGTCTGGTGCCTCAGTCCTCGGTGGGGGTGAGGCGCAGCGAGTGGTAGTTGCGCCAACTGTGCTCCGGTGCGTAACCCAGCAGCCGCTTGGCCTTGTCGATCGAGAGCAGGGTCTCGTGCTCGCCAAGGTCCTTGACCACCTTGACGTCCGGGAACACCTCGGCGGCCAGCTCGCTGCTGGAGCGGCTCATCACGGTGTCCTCGTTGGCGACGATGAAGGCCTCGAAGCCGGGCTTGCCGTGCGCCAGCGCCCGCGCCACTGCCTGCGCGCCGTCGCGGCCGTCAATGTAGCCCCAGAGATTCCATTTGCGCAGCCGGGCATCCGCGTCAAACGACGGGAATTCCTCGTAATCCTCCGGGTCCATCACATTGGAGAACCGCAGGCCGGTGATGCTCAGTTCCGGGTCCCAGCGGGTCAGCTGGATCGCCATCTGCTCTTCGAGGTGCTTGACCAGCGAGTAGGTGCTTTCCGGCCGAGCCGGGTACTCCTCGTCGACTGGAAGGTAAGGAGGGTCGACGTCGAACGGCAGTCCCAGCACCGTCTCACTGGAGGCGTAGACAATCCTTTTGATTCCGGCCCGGCGCGCCGCCTGGAACACGTTGTAGGTGGCCTGCATGTTGTTCTCGAACGTCGCCGCGTCGGGGGCGAGGCCCGGGGCGGGGATGGCCGCGAGGTGCACGATGGCGTCGAAGCCCTCGTGCCGGTCGTCCAGGCCAAGAATGACGTCCACCACTTGCCCGTAGTCGCGCAGGTCGACCCTGGTGAACCCCGGCCTCCGGTCGCCCGTTTGGTCAAGGGTGGTGACGTGGTGGCCGTCGTCGACGAGCCGACGGACTACGTTCCTGCCGAGCTTTCCACTTCCTCCGGTCACTGCAATTCTCATCGGGTTCTCCTCGGTGGTTGGGCGGCTGCCGTTCCCACCCTAGAACGGACGGCACCCGCGGCGCACCCCGTCCGGGCAAAGGGGCCCGTGCCGCGCGGTGACCTTTGGCCCTAGCCGCTGCCGGGACCACGGGGAAAGGTGGATGCCATGAGCGGAGATCAGCGGATCGTCGTGGGCGTGGACGGCTCCGAGTTTTCAACGACGGCGCTCCGGCTAGCCGGACGCCTGGCCACCAGCCTGAACGCCCCGCTGGAGGTCGTCACCTGCCTGGGCAGTTCGGATTTCTTCCTCGCATCCCACCTGCCCGAGGAGCGCACCCCCTCGGCCGGCGAACTTGACGAGACAGCCAAGCGCCTCGTGGAGGAATCGCTGGAACGGGCCTTCGGGGACTCCCGCCCGGAGCGGCTGACCCGACAGGTCAAATTCGGCCAGCCCGCCAAAGTCCTGATCGACGAGAGCCGGGACGCCCAGCTGCTGGTTGTCGGACGGCGTGGCCGGGGCGGCTTTCTCGCCCAGGTCATGGGCTCCGTCAGCGGCGCGTGCGCGGCGCATGCCTATTGCCCTGTGCTGGTGGTCGGCCAGGACGCGACCGAAGGACAGCCCGCCGGATAAGGACGGGTCCCATCCAGCTCGCAGTTGTTGTCACTCTGAGCCGTCAAAACGACAGCAACTGCCGGTCAGTTGGACGGGCGGGATGGCTCCTAATGCGTCCGGCCGGTCACGGCAGCAGGTAATCCTTGAACCAGTCGCGGGCCAGGATGGCTGCCGCGGCCAGGGTCCCGGGTTCCTCGAACAGGTGGGTGGCGCCCTGGACCACGGCAAGCTGGTTGGGGCACCGCATCATGGCCTTGGCCTTGCGGTTGAGCTCCAGCACCTCTTGGTCGAGGCTGCCCACAATCAGCAGCGTCGGCGCACGGACCGCGGACAGCCGCGGACCGGCCAGGTCGGGACGGCCGCCGCGGGAGACGACGGCGGCGGTCCGGGCGGACGGCTCGGACGCGGACCACAGGGCGGCCCCGGCCCCCGTGCTCGCCCCGAAATACCCGATGCGGCTGGCCGCGGTGTCCTCCCTGGTACCCAGCCAGTCGGCCGCTGAGGAGAGCCGCCGCGCCAGTAACTCGATGTCGAAGACGTTGGCACGGTCGCGTTCCTCCGCCGGCGTGAGCAGGTCAAGCAGCAGGGTGCCCAGCCCGGCCCGCTGAAGCAGGCCGGCCACGAGCCGGTTCCGCGGACTGTGCCGGCTGCTGCCGCTCCCGTGGGCGAAGACAACCACACCGCGGGCCGGCGCGGTCAGGTGCAGCTGGCCGTGGAGCCGCACGCTCCGGGACGGGATTTCCACCTCCTCGTCGAATTCGACGGGGTCTCCGGCCGCCGCCGACCCGGCCGCCGGCGGTGCATCCTTCAGGCGGCGGGCGGCGTCGTCGAGAAGCTGGATCACCTCGTCGTCCTCGGTCGGCGAGAAGTCCCGGTAGTGATAGCCGACGGCGGAAAACTCCCGGGGCGTGGCCAGGCAGACCACATCGTCGGGTTCGCTCAGGCTCGCCAGGGTGTCGGCCGGGGCCACCGGAACCGCAAGGATCACCCGGGCGGCGCCCAGTTTCCGGGCGATCCGGCAGGCCACCCTGGCGGTGGACCCGGTGGCGATGCCGTCGTCGACGATCACCGCAATGCGCCCGGTCAGGTCCTGGCGGGGACGGCCCTGCCGGAACCGGGCCACCCGGTTCTCAAGCACGGCGCGTTCGTGATCCTCGACCGCCGCCAGTTCCTGGTCGCTGACTCTGGCCTGTGCCAGCACATGCGCCTCCAATACCCTGGCGCCGTCCTCGCCGATGGCCCCCATGGCGAGCTCGGGCTGGTACGGGAGACCGAGTTTCCGCACCACGATCACGTCCAAAGGGGCATCCAGGGCCGCGGCGACCTCGAACGCCACCGGAACTCCCCCGCGCGGGATGCCGAGAACCACGATGTCCCTGCCGCGAAGGTCTGAAAGCCGCCTCCCCAGTTGCCGCCCGGCGTCGATCCTGTCTTCAAAAACGCTCATTGTCTTGGCTTTCCAATCGGGCGCCGGCCCCGGGCTCACCCGGCAATGCGCTCCGCAGGGCCGGGGATCGGACCAGGTGGCCGCTTCCTCCCACTATCCGTCAGGAGTTCCGAGGATGTGAGGGCCCTTGTACCCGGTTTGCCTTGGGCCGGCCGGGCCTGCCCCGCCTGGGTGCCAGCGGACCCCTGCGGGAATGCCGGGTCCTGGGCTCCGTGGTGCTGAAGCGGGCGGCACGGCGGGCCACATGGTGGTCTGCTCCCCGCCGCCGGACCCTGGGCAGTACCGGTGCGGCGGGCTGCTGCGCGGAACGGGAGAAGAACCACTGCTTGGCCAGTTCCACCAGCACCAGGTAGACCACTGTCATGCCCAGCAGCGCCAGGAAGAAGGGAACCGGCAGCGGGTCAAAGCCGAGGACGCCGGCCAGCGGGGACAACGGAAGGTAGATGCCCAGGGCCACCACGCCCAGCGAGGCGAACAGCAGCCCGACGGAGGGGCGGCTGCGCAGGAACGGTACCCGGCGGGTCCGGATCGCGAAGATGATCAGCGTCTGGGTCGCGATTGACTCGATGAACCAGCCGGCCCGGAACTCCCCCGGAACGGCGTCGAAGACGAACAGCATAAGGGCGAACGTCGCGAAGTCGAAGACCGAGCTGATGGGCCCGAAGAGGAACATGAAGCGCCGGATGAAGGCAATGTTCCAGTGCGCCGGTGCCAGCAGTTGTTCCTTGTCCACCCGGTCCCCCGGAATGGCCAGCTGGCCGCTGTCGTAGAGCAGGTTGTTGAGCAGGATCTGTCCCGGCAGCATCGGCAGGAAACTCAGCACCACGGATGCTGTGGCTGCGCTGAACATGTTGCCGAAGTTGCTGGAGGTGCCCATCAGCACGTACTTGATGGTGTTGGCGAAGATCCGCCGGCCTTCCATCACGCCATCGGCCAGCACGCCGAGGTCCTTGTCCAGCAGGACGACGTCGGCGGCGTCCTTGGCGACGTCGGTGGCGCTGTCCACGGAGATGCCGATATCCGCCTGGTGCAGCGCGAGCGCGTCGTTGACGCCGTCGCCCATGAACCCAACCGCTCCGCCGCTCTGGCGCAGCAGTCGGATAATCCGGGCCTTCTGCTCCGGCGAAACGCGGGCAAAGATGCTGGCCTCGCGGGCCGCGGCGGCGAGCACCGGGTCGGACATGGTCTCGGCCTCGACGCCGGTGATGGTTCCGCCGGACAGCACGCCCAGCTGCTGGCAGACCTTCTCGGCCACCTTGGCGTTGTCGCCAGTGGCGATTTTGACCGTGATGCCCAGCGCGTTGAGCCGGTCCAGGGACTCCTTCGCGTTGGCCTTGGGCCGGTCGAGGAAGACGAGGAAGCCGGCCAGGGTCAGGTCCTTCTCGTCGGCCGGCGAGATGTCTTCTATTCCGGCGGCGGCCCGGGTGGCGACGGCCACCACGCGGGAACCGGCGTCGAATTGCTCATCCAGCAGGGCCTGCACCTTGGCCGGCGTGGCGCCGCACAGTGCCAGGACGTCCTCCGGCGAGCCCTTGGTGATGATCCGGGCGGGGCCGCCGGCGTCGCGGACCAGCACGCTGGTCCGCCGGCGCTGATGGTCGAAGTCGATCACGTCGAGTCGCTGGTAGCGCGAGGGTTCGAAGGCAGCGGCCTCCGGTGACTCCCAGAGCGCGGCGTCCAGGGGGTTTTGCCCCAGGACTGACCGTTTCGCTTCGGTGTAGTCGGCCTCGGTGGCGAGCAGCCCGAGGGTGAGTAGCTCTCCCGGGGATAGGGCGCCGGTCACCGGCAGGGCGGCGGTGAAGCCGATCCGGCCCTCTGTCAGGGTCCCGGTCTTGTCGGTGACGAGGATGTCCATGTCGCCGAGATCCTCGATGCAAACCAGCCGCTTGACCAGCACCTTGCGTTTGGCCAGCTGCCTGGTCCCCGTCGCCAGGCTCGTGCTGACGACGGCGGGCAGCAACTGCGGGGTGATGCCCACGGCAATGGCCAGGGAGAACAGCAGCGACTCGAGCACGGGGCGGTGCAGAAGCAGGTTCGCGATAAAGATGAGCGAGGTCAGCCCGACGGCCACCTGCAGCAGGAGGAAGGAGAAGCGCTTGAGGCCAAGTTGGAATTCCGTCTGCGGCTGGCGTTCGCCCAGGCCGAGTGCGATCCGGCCGAATTCGGCCCGGCCGCCCGTGGCCACCACCGCCCCGGTGCAGTTGCCGGACTGGATCACGGTGCCCATGAACAGGCAGGACGTGAGGTCACCGAGCGCGGCGCCGTCCGCCACCGGGGCAGGATCCTTGCCGACCGGCAGCGACTCGCCGGTCAGGATGCTCTCGTCGCAGAGCAGGTCCTTGGCGGTCAGCAGGCGAAGATCGGCCGGGATGATCGCACCAAGCCCCAGTTGCACGACGTCGCCGGGCACCAAGGCGGTCACGTCCACCTCGCAGGCGGCGCCGTCGCGGAGCACGACGGCGGTGTGCGTGACACGTGAATGCAACGCCTCGGCCGCGCGTTCGGCGCGGAACTCGTTGCTGAAGCCCAGGCCCACACTGACCAGCAGGATCACGCCGATCACGATCGAGTTGGTGGCGTCTCCTAGTGAGAGCGAGAGCGCGGCGGTGATGAGCAGGAGGATCAGGATGGGGCTGCGGAACTGCCGCCCGAGCACTGCCCAGCCGCTGGCCTCGTGCGTGCGGACCGCGTTCGGCCCGATCACGGCGAGCCGCTCCGCCGCGTCGGCTGCGGCCAGGCCGCCCGGCGCCGAGCCCAGCTGGGCGAGCACCGTGGCCGCCTCGGTCCGGGCGGCGTCGGCGATGGTCAGTGGCGGGGAGATCGACTCCCTCACGTCGAGCTGTGGCATGCAGAATCCGTCCAGAGACCTCAAGTTAACGCTAAGACTACGTCGGGACGCGTTCTGCGTCATTCGGTGACGCGGCGGCGTGCGACGGGCTCCGGAATCCCTTTGAACTCTTGGCCAACTCCGGACAAAGCGCCACCGAAGTTTTGTATATACTTTGTACCGGTACGGTTTAGCAGAAGGCCGTTGGACAGTTCTTCGATCCGGCTTTGCTGCCGCTACCGCCGCAATATTTCGCTGCTGCGGCCCGCCGCGCCACCGGATCGCTTCGACCCGAGTGAAACGGCATCAAGGCAAGTGGTAAACGAGTCAACCGCAAAATCGATCAACGAGCGCTTACATGAGCTGGTGCTCAACAGCGCCGACGTGGAGGAATTCCTCGGCGAACTGGCCCGGGTTTCGGCCCGCAGCCTGTCCGAGCCCGGAGACGAAATCCTGTGCGGGATCACGCTGGTCCGGCAGCGGAAAGCCGCCACCGTGGCCAGCAGCAGCGCAACCGCTCAGGCCATGGATGAGATCCAGTACGGCTTCAGCGACGGCCCCTGCGTGGCGGCGTCCCGGGAGCAAGTCACCGTCCATATCGCCGATCTGGACACGGACGGGCGCTGGCCCCAGTGTGCCGCCATAATCCGGGAGCACGGCATGCGGTCCATCCTTGCCGTGCCGTTCCTGCTCGACGGCGACACCCGGGCAGCGCTGAATCTGTACTCGCACCGGCCGAACCGCTTTGACGAGCGGGCCCGGGAGCTGGCGAGCATCTTCGTGAGCCAAACCTCGATGGCGCTCCGGTTGGCAGTGCAATTCGCGCACTTCAGCGAGACAGCGGACCACCTCAAGGCGACCCTGGAGACGCGCACCAGCATCGACGTCGCGGTCGGCATCATCATGGCGCAGAACCGTTGCAGCCAGGCCGAAGCCTTCGATCTGCTCAGGGCGGCGTCCAGCACGCGCAACGTCAAGCTCCACACCGTTGCCGTGGGCATCGTGGACGCATTGGGCCAGGGTCCGATGCGGACCCACTTCGAGGGCTAGCTGCGGTAACCGGTGTCCGCTGCTGCGGGGGTCGGCGCGGCCGCTTCTGCCAGAACGGTGCGGAGGGTGACCTCGTGGGCGAGGATCCGGAAGTGGCCGCCGGTGTCCAGCTGCACGTTCCGGGCTCCGGGCAGCACGCTGCCTTCGGGGATGTGCGGATCGAAGAGCCCGTAGATGGAGGTAATGCGCTCGTTGACACGCTGCTCGCGGGACAGTTGGAGGGTGACGGCGTTGCGCGGCGACAAGGCCCGCAGGCTCGGGAGGAGCATGAAGCCCGCGTACCGGGAGCCGGAGAAAGGCGAGGCGACGGCCACCATCCGGGAGATGCGCAGCTCCGGATCGAGTGAAGTCATCGCGAACTTGCCGATCAGCCCTCCCTTGCTGTGGGCGACAACGAGGGTGTCGGTGAGGTCCCGGTCCCGGAGGTACTCGGCAATCAGGCCCGCAGCCTTCGGGACCTCGAGCCGGTTCCGTTGCAGTACGGTAACCACGTGCACCGGATGCCCCGCGCCCTGCAGCTTCCGGATCAGCGGCAGCATGAAGCGCCAGTCTTCGAAGATGCCGGGGATTACGACGACGGGCCGGCCGGCGCCGCCGAGGAACTCATCCGGGCTGACTCGGGACACCGCGCTGCGAAGTTGCCGCCCGACGGCGTAGGCGTAGTCTCGGACCCACCAGCCGGCGATCTGGAACACTGTGCTCACGCGGTGAACTCCCGCGGCGTCTCGCGTCCGGCGGGAAGGCCCTGGGCGAAGGCGAGGATGGAGCCTGCCACCTCGACGGCGCGGTTGTGCTGGACCACGTGTCCGGTCCCCTCGATTTCCACGAACCGGGCGGTGGCTGCCCGGGAGGCGAGCCGGTGGCACCAGTCCGTTGGGGCCACCGGATCGTGCTCGCCCCGCAGGACCAGGACGTCGGCCGCGACTCCGCCGATTCTTTCGTCCAGGTGGTAGTTCATCATGAGCCGCAGGTTCTTGAGATACCAGCTTGGCCCGCAGCGGAGATAGTCGGTGAAGACCAGGGCGTTCGAGGAAGGACTCTCGAAAAAAAGGCAGTCCCGGGCCAGCGCCAGCGCCTGCTGCGCCACGGTGCGCCGCTGGTCGTTGACCACCGGGCCCATCAGGACCACGTGCGGAATCCGTTTGGGCTGTTGGCGCGCGGCTTCGACCGCGAACTGGGTCCCCATCGAGTGGCCGACGACGACGAATTCCAGCACTCCCAGTTGCTCGAGGGCACCGAGGATGTAGGTGGCGTGCTCCGCCACGCTGAGCGTGTGCTCCGGCCTGGGGGTAGCGCCGAAGCCGGGCAGATCGATCGAATAGGTGTCCACCGACTTGGCCAGCAAACCGTGGAGCCGCTCCAGGTAGCGATGCGATGCACCGATCCCGTGGACCAGGACGACGGCGGGTGCAGCCGCTGTGCCGGGCGTCCGCCGGGAGGCGAAGACGTGGCCAAGGTGGCCTGCGGCCTCGACCTCGAAGCGCACGGGGCTGCTCATGGGAAATCTCGTTTCTGCTCGTCGCCGCTGTTCGGCTTGTAGTAAGCATACTGACAATCGTCCGGTAGCCGGGTGCGCGGGTTTGGGTGCGCCGAGCCGCACGCAGCCGCCATTTCGACGGCCCGCCGCCTGGCCCACGTGCAGATACAGCTTGCGGGCATGGAACCGTCGAATCGGCGGGCAAGCCTGGGCCGCCGCCCTGTACGCACGCGCGGGGGCAGTTGTAGCTTGGGAGGGACCCTCAAGGGGAAATCACGGCAGGCCAACATCGGAGGAGCGCATGGGCAACAAGCCGATCGAACCGGAAGACATCGTGAGCGACGGGGTGGAAGCGGACGGGAAGCCTCTCCCCCGCGACGGCGGCGGGGCCGACGACGGCGCGGCGACGCCGTCCGACGCTTCAGAAGGCGCCAGATCTGAAAATGCCGCGGCAGGAGGCGCCGCGGCAGGAAGCGGAGACTCACAGAAGGTGCCGGGACCGGCCGAGGAGCAGGACGAACAGGCGGCGGACGACCGCGGCCTGACCACCGACACCAGCCCGGACTGAGACCGCGCCCAGGGCTGCCGGTCGGCCCAGGCTGCCGGTCGGCCGGGCTGCCGGTCGGCCGGGCTGCCGGTCGGTCCGGGCTGCGGCACCGGGCACCGGTCGCAAGGCCGGGCCTCCCGCGGGCGGCCCGGCCAGACGGGGACGTTGGCTAGCTTGCGGCGGGCGCGATGTTGACGAGCCAGTCCACCCCGAATTTGTCTTTGCACATCCCGAACGTGTCCCCCCACGGGGCCTTCTCCAGCGGGACTGTGACGGTTCCGCCGTCGGACAACCTGTCCCAGTAGCCGCGGAGCTCGGCCTCCTCGTTGCCGCTGAGGGACACGGAGTAGTTGTTGCCCGGGGTGTAATCCATGCTGTTGGGCGTATCCGCCCCCATCAGCACCAGACCAGTTTCGCCGGTCAGCATGCCGTGCATGATCTTGTCCTGCTCCGCCGGGTCCTCGCTGGCATGGAACTCGCCGAAGGTGCTCATGTTCAGCTGTCCGCCGAACACGGATTGGTAAAAGGTCATGGCGTCTTTCGCGTTGTCGCGAAAGCTCAGGTAGGGGTTGAGCGTGGTCATTTCCGGGACTCCTCGGTAGCTGGAGGGCGGAACGGGGGTGCCCGCGTCGCCGCACTTACACGGCATATCCTGCCCGAATTCAGGCGCACTTCATAGATCCGTCGAACCCTGCCGGCGGCCGCCCGCAGGCCGGCTACGCGGTCTGGCCGGCGTGCTCGCCTTCGGCGATTTCTTCCAGCAACTTGTCGTTGAATGCAGGCAGGTCGTCCGGATTGCGGCTCGTCACGAGGCCCTGGTCGACCACGACTTCCGCGTCCGTCCAGTTGGCACCCGCGTTCTTAAGGTCCGTCTGGAGCGTGTGATACGAGGTGAGATGGCGTCCGCTGGCCACACCGGCGTCGATCAGCAACCACGGGCCGTGGCAGATCGAGGCCACCGGCTTGTGCTGTTCAAAGAAGCCCCGGGCGAAGGCTTGCGCGCCCTTGTCGACCCGGAGGTGGTCAGCGTTAACGACGCCGCCGGGAATGACGAGGGCGTGAAAGTCCGAGGCATTAGCCTGGTCCACCGTCAGATCGACGTCGAACGTCTGACCCTTGTCGGTGCCGTCATAGCCCTGCAGTTTTCCGCTTTTGAGCGCCACCAAAGTGGGTTCGCCGCCGGCCTCCTTGACTGCGTTCCACGGGCTGGTCAGTTCAACCTGTTCAACGCCGTCCGTGAGCAGAAAAGCGACTTTCTTGCCCGCAATATTGTGTTCCGACATGTGTCCTCCTCCAGCCAGCGCGAGGGTCAACAAGCCGTTCGGCCACGCATTTCCCCCGCGGAGAGATTGGTGCCTTACCGGACCAACTCTAGGGAACACGAAAATAATAAGCAAGCTGATCATCTGCGCGAACCAGCCCTCCCTCTCTGGCTTCACGATGCTGCTGTGTCGGAGATCCGCACCTTGGCGGCCGTCCGCCCACCGGGTGCCCTCTGGCCACGGCCAAGAGCCGTGGTTACGCTGGCGGGTATACGCAGCTTCAGGACCGCAGGAAGTAGGGCACCATGGACGAACAGGACATCCTCCAGCGCATCACCTCCCTGGTAGACGAGGAAAAAGAGCTCCGCGAACAGGCGGAATCCGCAAGTCCCGACCACGACCATGTCCCGGACCGGCTCCGGCTCCGTCAACTTGAACAGGACCTCGACCAGTGCTGGGACCTGCTGCGGCAGCGGCGGGCCAAGAAGCAATATGGCGAAAATCCCGACGACGCGGAGGCACGTCCGGTCACGCAGGTGGAGGGCTACAACGGCTAAGCGCGGGCGCCGGGAGCGCGGGGGACACCGGCGCTGATGGATCGGGGGCACGTTTTTGCGTGACCTCCCGCGGTCCGCGTCAGCGAAGGACTCCGATCGCCTCCTGATTTTTCCGCGTCACGGGCCTACCATATGGACGGGGGGCACTCGAAAGCGACAACGCTTACTGGAGGCCACGATGTTCATCACTGTCCGCAAACATTTCCCGCAAATGCAGAATATGTTCGTGGCCGGAGTCTGGCGCCGGCCGCGGCCCGGTACCGCCGCTCCCCCGCCTGACAGCACGCGGCCCCGGCACTTCTTAGCCTCCTTGGCCGCCATCGTGCTGGCCATGGCCGGTGGGATAGCGGCCGCAGGGCCGGCGGCCGCGGACCCTGAACAAAGCTACATCGTGGTGCTCAAGGACGGCGCCGGTGACGCGGGAGCCCTCGCCGCCGCGCAGCAGGGAAAGTTCGGCTTCACGGCGTCCAAGGTCTACCGCGACGCGGTGAGCGGCTATTCCGGCACCATGACGGCAGCACAGGCCCGCGACGTGGCCGCGGACCCAAGCGTCGACTTCGTCACGCTCGGCCGGCACTTCGACAAGCCCGCGGAACCCACGGCACCTAACACCGAGATCGCGCCGTTCTGGTGGCTGCGGATCGGTGGCGACATAGCGGAGGCCAGGGCCGGCGCGAATCAACGTGCCAGCGACAGCGACTCCGGCGTTAATGTGGCGGTCATCGACAGCGGCATAGACGCCACCCACCCGGAGCTCAACGTCCGGGGCGGCATCGATTGCACGTCCGGGGCCCCCGTCAAGGTGACCCCCGTTGATGTCCTGGGCCACGGAACCGCAGTGGCGGGCGTTATCGGAGCCCGCAACAACGGCTCCGGCATCGTCGGCACGGCGCCGGGCACCCGGCTCTGGTCGGTGCGGGTGGTCTCCGACGCAGGGACCATCAGCGAGGCGAGCCTGATCTGCGCCATTGACTGGGTGACCTCGACCCGCCGAGGCGGGGACAGGAGCGACGCCATTGACGTTGCCAACATCAGCATCGCCGGCCCCGGCTCCAACACGGCGAATTGCGGCAAGGGCACAGACCCGATGCACTACGCGATCTGCCGCTCGGTGCGGGCCGGCGTCGCGTACGCGGTCGCCGCCGGCAACGCTGCATCGGACCTCGCAGGGACCGTGCCCGCGGCGTACCACGAGGTCATTACCGCCACCGCCATGGCTGACTTTGACGGCCGCCCGGGCGGCCTGGCTCCCAGCATTTGCGGTCGTGACGACTGGAGCGTCCTGGGCCAGCGGGACGACCAGCCCGCGTTCTTCTCGAACTACGCCGTCAATGCTGCGGACCAGCGGCATACCGTCGCGGCACCGGGCGTCTGCGTTTTGTCCACGGCTCCCGGCGGACGCTACGGGATCAACCATGGCACCAGCTTCGCCAGTCCCGCGGTGGCCGGGGCCGTGGCCTCGTGCATCAGCGATGGGGCCTGCCACGGTTCGGGCACCGACATCAGCGAGCAGTTCCTCGATCTCGCCGAGTCCTACAATCAGCGGCACCCCGACTTCGGCTTCACCGGCGATCCGATCCGCCCTGTGGGCGCCAAGTACTACGGGTTCCTGACCGAGATCACGAGGTTCTAGGGCAGCCCGCGGCGCCGCGAAAGTAGACGCACCCTGGCGCAGAGCGGAGCATACGTGCCGGAAGCAGGACGACGACGGCGGGGGCTTCCGCCGTCGTCGTCCCGGCGTCGCCCGGAGTACGGTGCCCGCAGACCTGGACGTGGCCAGCGGCGCGTGAGTGGCCGTGACCGCGCGCGGCCTGCAGAAGTCCGCCGGTCAGGCAGGCCGGGGAGCGCCTATTTCGCGGTTCACGGCGGGCATGATTTCGGTGGCCAGCAGTTCGATGGAGCGCACGGTCTCGGCAAACGACAGGCCGCCGAGCCCGATCTGGGCCATGTACCGACTGTTGCCGAGAGTTGCGTGGATCTCCAGCAGCTTCTCGGTGATCTGCTGGGGGCTTCCCACCAAGAGGCCGCCGCCCGGCTCAGTCCATTCGTCGAAGGTGGAGCGCGGGAAGTGATCAAGCGGGCGCGGCATGTTCTGCTCGAAGTATCCGCGGTAGTGCGGGTAGAAGGTGTCGCGGGCCTGTTGCGAGGTGGGCGCCGCGTAGAAGTGGCCGCCGACCCCCACCGGCAGTCCGGCGGCGTCGTGGCCGGCGTCGGCGGCGCTCTGGCGGTAGAGCTCCACGAGGCGCTGGAACCGTGCGGGCCCGGACAGCAGTGCGACGAACAACGGCAGGCCCAACCGCCCCGCCCGGGCGAAGCTCGCCGGCGTCCCGCCGACGCCTATCCAGATGGGCAGTTTGTCCTGCACCGGCCGGGGGACGATGTCCAGCCCGGCCAGGCTCTGGGTCAGGCGGCCCTGCCAGTCCACGACGGCGTGGTCGCGCAGTTCCAGCAGCATCCGCAGCTTCTCATCGAAGAGGGCATCGTAGTCCTCCAGCTTGTGGCCGAAGAGCGGGTAGGACTCGACGAAGGCACCCCGCCCCACGATGATTTCGGCGCGCCCGTCGGAGATCAGGTCCAGCGTGGCAAACTGCTCGAAGAGGCGCACCGGGTCCTGCGTGGAGAGCACCGTGACGGCCGTGCCTAGGCGTAGGTTCTTGGTCTCCCGGGCGATCGCGGCCAGGACGATTTCCGGGGCCGAGAGGGCAAAGTCCCGTCGGTGGTGCTCCCCCAGCCCGAGGAAGCTCAGGCCCGCCTGATCGGCCAGTTTCGCTAGCTCGACGATCTCCTTCAACCGCTGCTGCGGGGAGAGCGCACTGCCGGTGCTGATGTTGCGGGTAAGTTCGCCAAAGGTAAAAATGCCAAAGTCCATGCTTCATTGAACATTCAAGTATCGAGTTTCATTCCGCTGCGGATCGGTGGTCCCAAGTCCGTGGACCTGTCGGCCCGTGGCGCCCCATTCGACGGTTCCGTACCCGCTCGCCGCTTGGAACCGTCGAGCGGGCAGGGAACCGTCGAAACGGTGGCGGGATAGAGAGCGCGTGCCGCAAGCCCCGCCCGCGGGACAGGCCTGAGAGAATGGCGTCATGGAACTCGCACTCGGATTGCTGGTTCTCGTGGCCGTCGTCTGTGCCGGCAGCGCCGTGGGCCGGAAACTCAACATTTCCGTCCCACTGCTGCTCGTCCTAATCGGCGTCGCGGGATCGTTCCTACCCTTTGTCCCGCCCGTGGATTTGAACCCGGAACTGGTCCTGGTAGGGCTGCTGCCGCCGCTGCTCTACGCCGCCGCCCTGCGGACCTCGCTCTTCGACTTCCGCTCCAACCGACGTGCGATCTCGCTGCTCTCGGTGGGCTACGTCATCTTCGGAACGCTCGCGGTTGGCTTCGTCGTCTGGTGGCTGTTCCCGGAAATCCCGCTCGCCGCCGCGATCGCCCTGGGCGCCGTCGTGGCCCCGCCGGACGCTGTTGCTGCGACCGCCATTGCCCGGAAAGTGGGCATGCCCCGCCGGATCGTCACCATCCTGGAGGGTGAGTCCCTGGTCAACGACGCCACCGCCCTGGTCTGCCTCCGCGCCGCCATCGCCGCGTTGGCCGGTTCCGTGTCCGCGGCCGGGATCGCCGGCGGGTTCCTGCTCGCGGCCGGCGGCGGCCTGGTGGTGGGCCTGGCCGCCGCGTACGTGCTGACCGCGCTCCGGAAGCGGATCCGGAACGTCGCGATCAACACCTCGACGTCGCTGGTGGCACCGTTCGTCGCCTACCTCCCGGCCGAGGCGATCCACGCCTCGGGTGTCCTCGCCGTCGTCGTCGCCGGGCTGGTGATGGGCACCAAGGCGCCGTCCATGCCCAACGGCGCCGCCCGGCTGAGCCAGCGCAGCAACTGGAACACCGTGCAGTTCCTGCTGGAGAACTCCGTGTTCCTGTTGATCGGGCTGCAGGTCCGCACCATCATCAACGGCGTCCAGGATGATTCGCTTGGCGCCGGCCGGATCTGGGCCGGCTGCGCGGTGATCCTGCTGGCCGTGCTGCTGCTGCGGCCGGTGTGGGTGTTCCCTGCGACGTACCTGCCCCGGCTGATCCCGGCCGTGCAGCGGAACGATCCGGCGCCGCCGTGGCAGTTCGCCGCCATCGTGTCCTGGGCCGGAATGCGGGGCGTGGTGACCCTCGCGGCGGTGCTGGTGCTGCCGGTGGGCCTGGAACACCGACCGGTGTTGATCCTGGCCGCTTTGGTGGTGGTCGGCGGGACACTGACGCTGCAGGGTTTCACCTTGCCGTCGCTGGTCCGTTGGCTCCGGTTGCAGGGCCCGGACCAGCGCGAGGACGCCCTGAACCAGGCGTCCCTGATGCAGCTGGCGACCGCCGCCGGGGTGCAGCGGCTGCAGGAACTGCGCACCGACAACGACCCGCCGGAGGTCGTGGCGATGCTCAAGCGGCGCACCCAGGAGCGCGGACTGGCCGCCTGGGAGCGGCTCGGCCGGCCGACGGCGGAGGCCGCGACCCCCAGCCAGCGCTACGCCCAGCTCCGACTGGCCATGCTGGACGCGGAACGGGCCAAAGTGCTGGAGCTGCGCCGCGGCGGCGTATATGCCCACGAGGTCCTGAGCGAGGTCTTGGACCGGCTGGACGTTGAAGAGTCCATGCTGGACATCTCGCTGGAGGAGCTGGACGCCACCGGCGAGGGCGGTGGGGAAGGGATCGCGACGCCGGGCGGGGTGTGTGGCCACCTCGAATCCGCGCCGGACCCGGAGGTCCCGCGCGAACCCTTCTGTGGGGACTGCCGCCGGGAAGGCACGACGCCGGTCCACCTCAGGATGTGCCTGGCGTGCGGGAATGTGGGCTGCTGCGATTCCTCGCCCGGGACACACGCCTCCAGGCACTTCGAGGCGACCGGCCACCCGGTGATGCGGAGCGTCGAGCCCGGCGAGGATTGGCGCTGGTGCTACGAGGACGACCTGCTGGGGTGATGCCAAGGGCCGCTGCCGCGCGTACCCTCGGTTTGTGGACATTGTTGAGTTCCTGTCCGAGCGCATTTCCGAGGACGAGGCCGCCGCCCGGACCCTGCTCAGCGACAGGACCGTCTCCAAGTCGGGCGAATGGTACGAACAGCGCCTGCTGCTCGAATGCGAGGCCAAGCGGAGGCTGATCGGCGTCGTCGAAGCGGCCCGGCAGTCCGCACTGACTGCCATGGTCAGCGACTCCCTCGGGGAGTCGCACTGGGCGCCGCGGTCGCTGGACTGGATGGAGCGCTCGCTGCAGGCCTTGGCGTTGCCCTATTTCGACCACCCGGACTTCGAGCAGGGCTGGCTGCGTCCCTGACCGAGCCGGCCCTGAAATATCCTCGGCCGGAACGCTGTTGGGCCCGGTATGACAACAATCGGAATCATCGGTGCAGGACGTATTGGCAGCCAAGTGGCCCGGAAGGCGGTCCAAGTCGGCTACGACGTCGTGATCAGCAACTCGCGGGGGCCGGAAACGTTGGCGGAACTGGTCGCGGAATTGGGGCCGCACGCGCGCGCGGCCACCGCGGCCGAGGCCGCAGCGGCCGGCGATTTCGCCGTCGTCACCGTCCCGCTGAAAAACATCAAAGACATTCCGGCCGAGCCGCTGGCGGGCAAGATCGTGATTGACACGAACAACTACTACTGGGAGCGCGACGGGCGGATCCCGGCGCTGGACAACGGCGAGACCACCACCTCGGGGCTGCTGCAGGAGCACCTGCCAAAATCCAAAGTTGCCAAGGGCTTCAACCACATCATGTATCACGACATCACCACCGATGGCGCCCCCACCGGCACGGAAAACCGCCGCGCACTGGCCACGGCAAGCGATTTCCCGGAGGCGGCAGAGCTGGTCACGAAGCTCTACGACGAGTTTGGCTTCGATACGGTCAACGCCGGCCCGCTGTCCGAGAGTTGGCGCGCGGAACGTGACCGCCCCGCCTACATTGCACGCCAGAGTGCCGCCGAATTGCAGGAGAACCTGGCCAAGGCGCCCCGCACCATCTGAGCACCTGATCGACGCGCCGAGTGGGCCGTTCACGGCAGTGTTCGCGTCGGACACTGCCGCGGACTGCCACCTCGAGTGCGGCGCAGTCCCTACCCGGGCGCTCCGGCCCGGGCCGGCGCACCTTTGGCTGACCAGGCGCTGACCAGCAGCCACACGGACCACACCAGGATCAGGACGATCCCCGCGAACCCGGCGAAGGCCAAGCCGGCGGCCAGGCGCAACTGTGCACGGAGAGCTGGCGGCCGCCCCGCAGCGGCCGACTCCACCGGCCGCGGATCCGGACCGCTTTCGGTTCCGAGCTTCCTCATGGACACCACCCGCTTCGCGCCGACGCCAAGGTGCGCCGTGTGCGCTCCTGCCCCACATGTATGCCTAAGCGCAGGCTACGCCGGTTGCGGCCGAGGGACCACAGGATGTTGCGGCTGCAAAGGCCCAATGCCGTCGGCCCCAATATCGTGCGACGCTTGGTTCATGGATCTCGAGGTGTCGCCTGCGCTCACGATCCCCTCGTCCGAACTGGGCTGGCGGTTCTCGCGGTCATCCGGGCCCGGCGGTCAACACGTCAACACCACGGACAGCCGCGTCGAGCTCTCGTGGAACGTCGAAGGCTCGGCAGCCTTGTCGGAGGGCCAGCGGCTGATACTCCTCACGCGCCTCGGCCGGCGCCTGATTGCCGGGGTGCTCACCGTGACCTCGTCCGAGCAGCGCTCCCAGCTGCGCAACCGAGAGGTCGCCCTGGCCAAGCTCGCCGAGCTCGTGGCCGAGTCTCTTGCCCCCGAGCCGGCCCGCCGCCGGGCGACCAAACCCACCCGGGGCTCAAGCCGCCGGCACCGCGTCGCTAAGGAACAGCGGGCGGCGACCAAACGGCAGCGCAGGCGGCCGGCTGCCGAGTAACGAGGCTCGTCTAGGCCCGCGCCCAAAGCCGCCGCCACCAGGGTGGCTTTGACTCCGGTGCGGGCGGGACCGCACCGGCCGACTCGGCGCCCCGGCGTTCGCGCCAGCGGGCCACCTCGGCGTCGACGTCGCGGGTCTTGGTGATGACCGGCGGTCCGCCTTGGAGTTGCCGTCGGGCGTCGATCACGCGGGCATTGAAGTCCGCCAGGACGTACCGCACTTGCTGCTCCGAGAACTGGGCATCAAGACGGCCATCGAGATCGGCGTCTTCGGTGCGGAGCAAGATCGCCGTCGGGCCGAGGCCGGTAATGTTCTCGCGCTGCAGCAGTCCTTTCACCCACCAGTCCGGGTCATAGACCTCGCCGAGCCCGGGGATGGGCTTGCCGGCGTACTTCAGGTTGTCGAACTTTCCTTGGGCCATGGCATCGCGGACGAGGTATTCGGCCTTGGCGGCGTCGTCCACCCGGGCGCGCCTTTGCCGGAGTTCCTCCTCCGCGGCGCTGAGCTGGTCGTTCTCCTGGACCGTGCTGCCGCTGGCCCGGATGGAGCGCAGCTCGGACGCCCGTTCCACCCGGCGCCGGAACGCCGAGCCTCCCCCGCTGCTCATCAGCTACCACCCTTCCGCTGCCGGAGCCTCGAATCTGTCTTCCAGTATGCGCAGCATCCGGACAGCGGCAACAGGTGCGGGCGCATCGAGACCGGAAGCTAACACTCGCGTAACGCGTCGTTAACCCGCCCGTGCGAGTCTGGAGACCTTCGATAAACACAGCGTTAGTGCCAGCATCCGCAAATCCTGAGGAGCCACAAGCGTGAACAGTCAAGATTTCAGTCCGTCCGGAAGCCCCCAACCCGCCAACACTGGAGATTCATCTCTGGATATGAGCAGCACGCACGTCACGCATGTGCGGGAGGACGTGGCCATGGCCGGTCGCTGCGGCAACGTCCACCTGCCCAGCGGACGCACCTGCACCCTGCCCGTGCGCCATCCGGGGGCGTGCAACTTCGTCGGACCGGCCGAAGCGGAGAGCGTCGCGGTTCACTAGGGCCCTCGCCATCCCGTCGAGAGGACAGTTCGCGGCGGTGTTTGGCCAAGAAACTGCCGCGGCCTGCCATCTCGCAGGCTCTCAGTCCTCGTCGACGCAGAGGATGAAGCCGGGGAATACATGCCGTCCGGGGCGTCCGGCCACGACGTCGACGGCGCGGCGGAGCTCCCGAACGTGGTCCACTGTCATCTGCAGCGGCGGTTCGTCAGGCTGGTAGGTGGTGTAGATCGGGTAGTCGGCGCCGGGATCCCCGGACATCTCGATGTGGCAGCCCAGGACATGGGTGACGGGGTGCGTGGCGCAGAACCCGACAATCCGATCGACAGTGCGGACAAACGCCGGCCAGTCGTGGATGTAGAGGCGGCCGGGGTAAACAGTGTCTCCGGTGAGCAGGATTCCGGTGTAGGCGTCATAGAACGTGACAGCGTCCCTGTGATGGCCCGGGCTCGGCCAGCACTCCAAGACCCGTCCGCCCAGGTCCACCGGGGCCGCCTTCACCTCGTCGGCGACGCCGGCGGCAGCACCGCCGTCGTCGCCGTCGCTGAAGCCGAGAAACTCCCACGCGCTGCGCCGCCCGGCGTCCACCAGCAGAGTGTCCGGCCGGCMTGCAAACTGGGCATCCCCTGCAACATGGTCGCGGTGCGGATGCGTGTGCAGGACCAGCAGCCCATAACCGTCCCGGGGATGCTCGGCCAACCACGCGTCAATCAGCCCGTCCACCACGCGCCGCAGCGGGAAGAACTCCGCGGACGCCGTGGCGCCGGTGTCGATCAGCACCGCCCGGGTGTTGCCGAACAGCAGGAACATGAATGGCGCCTCGTAGTTGACCGCCATGTTCTGGCGCAGCACGAGGGTGTGTTCGTCGTAAGCGTGGACCTGGATGTCCGGGTCCGTGTTGTGCTTCGCCGACTCCGAGCCGTGGATCCAGGACACGCTGAGGTTACCGGGCCGGCGCGTTCCGGGCCGGAAATCGATCGCTGCGGTCGTGTTCATCCCTACAACTCCGGCAGGACCTCGTCGCGGACCTGCTTGCGGAGGATCTTGCCCAGCATGGAGCGCGGCAGATCCGCCACCGGCACAATCCGGCGCGGGATCTTGTAACTGGCGAGGTGCTCCCGGCAGTAGGCGCGCAGCGCGTCCTCGTCCAGCTCGACGCCTGGTTCAAGCTCGACAGCGGCCACCACCATTTCGCCGCCGCGCTCCAGCGGCTTGCCCACCACCGCCGCGTCCCGGACCTCCGGGTGCAGGCGCAACACGGACTCCACCTCGGTGGGCGACACGTTGAACCCGCCGGTGATGATCAGCTCCTTGGCGCGGTCCACCACCGTGGTGAAGCCGTCCCCGTCCACGGTGACGACGTCGCCGGTGCGCAGCCACCCGTCCTCGGTAAGGGTTTTCGCGGTTTCCTCGGGGTTGTTCCAGTAGCCCTGGAAGACCTGCGGGCCCTTGAGCAGTAGCTCGCCCGGCTGTCCCCGCGGCACGTCAGCAGTGGGGTCGTCCAGATCCACGACCCGCATCAGTGTTGAGGGGAACGGCACCCCGATGGTGCCGGTGCGGCGGGTGGGGTGGAAGGGGTTGCCGAGCGCCACCGGGGAGGATTCGGTCATGCCGTAGCCCTCCACGAGCAGGCCGCCGGAGACCGATTCCCAGAGCTCCACCACATGGTCGGGCAGGTTCATGGCCCCGGAGATGCAGTACTTGCAGGACCGCAGCGAAATGCCCTTCTCCTTAGCGGCCATGGCGGTGCGCTCGTAGATCGGCGGGACCGCGCAGTAGACGGTGGCGGGCGATTTCTTCATCGCGGCCAGCACCAGGTCCGGGTCGAACTTGGGGAAGAGGACCAGCAGCCCCTGCTTCTTGATGCCGTAGGTCAGGTAGAGCGTCATGCCGAAGGCGTGGAACATCGGCAGGATCGCGTAGAAGACTTCCTTGCGGTACTCCGCGCCGGCCATCCAGGCTTCGCCCTGCAGGGCGTTGGAGTACAGGTTGAAGTGCGTGAGCATCGCGCCCTTGGGCCGGCCGGTGGTGCCCGAGGTGTACTGGATCGCGGCGAGGTCTTGCACGGAGGGGCGCGGGTGGCCGGGGTCGATCCGTCCGTGGCTGAGAAGCTCCTTCCACGGTGTGGTCCCGGGCGCTGGGGCGGTCAGCGAGGCCCGCGTTGCGCGCAGCTTTTTGACCGGCAGGGCCAGGGCGGCCCGCTTGGCGGCGGGGAACGCCTCGAGCAGGTTGACGGCCACCACGTGGTCAATTTCGACGTCGGACGGGAACTCGCTGACGGCGGCCGCGGCCTTGTCCCAGGCGATCACGACGCGGGCCTGGTGGTCCTCGAACTGGTGGCGGAGTTCGCGGGAGGTGTAGAGCGGGTTGTGCTCGACCACGACGGCGCCCAGGCGCAGCACCGCGTAGAAGGCCACCACGTGCTGCGGGCAGTTGGGCAGGATCAGGGCCACCCGGTCGCCGGCCCGGACGCCCAGCCGGCGCAGTCCCTCGGCGGCGCGGTCCACCTGCTCGCCGAGCTGGGTGTAGCTGGTGCGGCGGCCGAAGAATTCCAGGGCGGGGGCCGTCCCGGCCTCGGCCACGGACCGCTCAAGCATCGCGACGAGCGACTCGGTGGGCAGTTCGATCTCGGCCGGGACGCCGGGCTGGTAGTTCTTCACCCAGGGCTGCTGGTCAGTGTGCTCCATGCCCACATCATTTCGCGAACTCCCTGCCGGGGCGAATCCCCACCCGCCGCCCCGGCCCGTCCCCGGCCCAAGTAGCTCGCAGTTGTTGTCGTTTTCAGCGCTGAGAACGCCAACAACTGCGAGTCAGTTGGGTGCCCCTAGGGTGCGGACCAGCCGCCGTCGGACGCGAGCATGGCGCCCTTGACGCTGGTGCCGCCTGTGCATGGTCAGGCGTTCGCGTGCTCGGCGAGGATCGCGTCCACCTGGCCCAGGGCCTGGTTCATGCCCTCTTCCATGCCCATGGCCACGATCTCCTCCATTTGCTCCTCCGCCTCGAAGGTGGAGTGCACGGTCATCCGGGTGCGGTCGCCGATCGGTTCAAGTGTCACCACGCCGTGGATGGTGCCCTTGTCCGCCACCGGGACGCCGTCGGCGTCCGAAAACCCATCGTCGAACTCCAGGCGGTGCGGGGCCTCGATGGCGACAAATTTCCACCAGCCGCGGGCCTTCTCCCCGTCCGGGCCGGTCATGAAGTACGTGGCCTCGCCGCCGGGGACGAAGTCGTGCTTCTCGAAGGTGGCCGGCCAGCTCGGCGGACCCCACCAGCGCTCGAGCAGCCGCGGGTCTTCCCAGATCTGCCAGACGCGTTCGACGCCGGCGTCGAATTCGGCGACGACGCTGAGGCTCAGCGCCTCAAGATTCTTGACTGAACTGATGACTGTCATGTCGAGCCTTCCTATCTTTCAGCTTCGGTGGTTTCTGCCTTGCCTGCTATTCGACATTTGTTGGTGGCCCTGTTTCTGCGAGCAAGTCCGCGATCCGTTCGCTCCGCTGCCGCCACATGACCTCGTACTCGTCGAGCAGCCGGCGGGCCTTCTGCAGTCCCTCGTGGTTGGCCCGCACAATCTGCTCCCTTCCACGCTTTTCCTTGGTCACCAGGGACGCGCGTTCCAGTACCGCCACGTGTTTCTGGACGGCTGCGAAACTCATGGCGTAGAGCGCGGCGAGACCGGAGACGGAGTACTCCCCCGCCGTCACCCGCCGTACGATGTCGCGGCGGGTCGTATCGGCGAATGCCTGGAACAGGCGATCCAGGGCCTCGTCACCCAATTGATCTACAACCATTTGGTTGTAGGCTAGTCCGGTGTTGCCGGGGTGTCAATGGGTCTGACAAAGTCCGGGGCCGCACCTGAGGCAGGTGCGCGGTCCTCGGTCGGAGGTTGGCGGAGACCGTTGGGGGCGCGGCTACCCGCACCAGTTCGGCAGGAAGCCGGGGACAGTGAGCAGCAAGGCTCCGGTCTTGACGTCAACGACGGCGGTCTCCATGGGGGTCGGTGCCGGGCGGTTCGGGTACCGATCCCCGACGTAGCCGGGCGCAGCGGTTTCAATGGCAAGGTACGCGCCCGTTGGCGAAAGGCAGACGTTGGCTATCCGGGATCTGCCGGCGTCCGGCCGGTAGAGCACGTTGGGGCCGTTCCGGTCGGTGACATTGACCGCGGAGCGCTCATTTCCTGCGTCAAAGGTGCTCGTCACCTGCGCGTACAGCCCGCCGTTGTTCAGTAGGAGGGGCGGCCCCGCGGTAGCCGTCGCCCCGTCCTGGTTGCTTTTCAGGCCGGCACCTTCGGCGATGCTCAGTTGGGTGACGGTTCCGGTGGCGAGGTTGATGGTCGAGTAGCGCTCCGGGTCGATGCCCTGCCGTAGTGCCCGGTCTGCGACGACGAGGTCGCCCGTGCCGGGGACAAAGCCGAGCAATCCGCCGTGCGTGCCCAACGGGGTGACTCTGCCCGGGCTCAGGGGATCCAGGGCGAACATCGACAGCCCGTCGGTCTGCGCAACGAGCGTGGTTGAGCCCGGGACAAATTTCCAGTCGGCCGCGCTGACCGGACCGTTGATCCCGTCGACCTGCTTCGGCGAGGCGGAAGTGTCTTCGACGTCGTAGACGAAGAGTTTCTTACCGGGCTGATCCGTGGACGAGGAACTGGTGAACGTGTAGCCAATGAGGTGGCCCGACGCGGCTGCCCGCAGATTCTCCACTTTTCCGGTTTTGGGCAGCGGCACGATCCGCGGAGCCCCGCCGTCGAGTGGAACGATCTCCAGTGCGTTGGTGTTGTCGCCGTTGAGCGTCGCAAGGGCCAAGGCGGTGGGAAGCGCGGCAAATTCCTGGATCCGCGGGGCGGTGGCAAGCACCGTGGTCTTCCCGCCACCGGAGAGGTTGGCCCCCCGGATGGCGTCGGGGATCTTCTTCCCCGCACTGTCGAAGCCGGCATTCCGTTCCAACGTGTAGATATCAAAAGAGGCGGTGCCGGCGGCATGGTCCAATGCGGAAACGGAGTTCGGATGCTGCAGCTCCGCCAGGTTTCCGGCAGTAAGGGCGCCCGCGAGCATGCCAAGAAATGCGATGGTGCCGTAGAGCGAGCGAACAAAGCCACGCCCCGCCCGGCGCGCCGCGGCTTTCTGTTTAGCCGTCTCCTTGGCTCCCGGCTTGGCGGACGCCTTGGCCCCGGGTTTGGTGGATGGCTTGGTCGCCGCCTTGGTGGACGACCCGGTCCGCGACTTCGCAGCCGGCCTGGCCTTCGGTGTGGTGGTGGGTTTAGTAGACATAGGGCTGCGCCGGCTGTGCGACAGGAGTGATCGTGTCGGGGATGAGCACGACCGATTCGCGGCTGGTGACATTGGGGTTCGGGCGGAAACCGCTGGTGAGGGTCACCCAACTGTCCGTCTTGTACTCGTTCTGCCAGCCGGGACGGTAGACGGGCACGCCGATAGGTTGGGCGTCAACGGCGCAGCAGCTCACCACGAAGCGCGTCACAAAGAACACATTCGCCGGATCGCCCTTGTCAGGGGTGACGAAGCCGGTAACCGTGGCAGTCTTGCCGGCGAAGAAATCAACGCCCGCTCCGGAACGGAGCAAGGAGGCCCAGTCCCTGACGGTGAACGACGAGTAGTCTCCGCCGGCGAGCTTGCCGGCATCGTTTGAGACGAGCGCCGAGGCGGAGCCGTTGAGACCCCGCTGGGCGACCGTCGACGTGGTGAGCGTCGACGGCGGCAGCACCAGCAAGCCCACTACCGCCGCGGTGATGGTCAAGATGCTTCCGGTGGGCCAAAGCCATCCCCACCGGGTGATTCCGGTTTCAGCCTGTTCGTGCAGGTGTTCGTCCGCCGCGCCGGGCGCCAGGGCAAAGGCCGCGAGCGCCAGCACGGCGGCAATCACGGCCATGACCATGGTGAACACGAAGTACCGCGGATGGATGTATAGGGCCAGTTGGCCAGTCAGGCCGAGCCACAGCGTGGCCACGACGCCGATGAGGCTTAAGGCCACACCCTGCCAGCGCCGAATCAGCCTTCTAGTGAACATAATTGACCGCCAATCCGAGTACGGCGGCGGACAACGCCACCAGCGCACTCAGCTGAACGAGGGTCTTGGAGGTGAACGTGGTGCGTAGCAGGGCGAGCATCTTCACGTCGATCATCGGCCCGAACACGAGGAACGCCACGATAGCCCCCGGCATGAACGTTGCTCCGAAGGACAGAATGAAGAAGGCGTCAACGTTGGAACAGATGGCCACGACGAAGGCCAGGAGCATCAGGGCCACCACGGACCAGACCGGGTTACTCCCGAGCGTCACGAGCACCTCCCGGGAAACGGCGACCTGGATGATTCCGGCCAGGGCCGCGCCGATGAAGAGCGCTGGCATCATGGCTCCCGTTTCCTGGACGAACATCCGCACACTTCGCGCCGGCCTGCCCTGCAGGCCGCCGTGGTGGTCGTCCAGGGCGCAGGCTGCCTGGAACCGGGACGTCAGCAGCTCCTGCGGGCGTGGATGCCGGCTGTAGATCCAGCCCACCAGGTTCGCGATGAGGAAGCCGCCGAGAATGCGGGCCACCAGGATGTTGTTGTCCCAGCCGAAGGCCTGCTGCGTCGTGATGATGGTGATGGGGTTCAAGATCGGCGCGGCGAACAGAAACGTCATGGACTCGGCCACCGTCAGACCATTGACCATCAGCCCGCGGGCCAGCGGGACGTTGCCACATTCACATACCGGAAGCAGCATGCCCAGCAGAGACAGCACTATCCGCCGCAGAAAAGGGGTTCTCGGGAGCCTGCGCAGCAAGAGCCCCTCGGGGAGCCAGATCTGCACGCCGATAGAGAGCACGATCCCGAGGAAGACGAAGGGCAGGGATTCGATGACGACGCTGATCGACAAGGTGGCAAAATCCCGTAGCGCATTGGCCAACCCGGACCCGTCCACGGACGAGGGAACCAGAAGCCGCACCACAAACAGCAGTGTCAGGACCGCTATGCCGACCAATAGCCCGGCCGCGGACCTGCCCCGCGGGGCACGGACCGGGCCGGTGGCGGCTATGTCGGGTGCCGGCAGCCCGCGTTTTTCCGTGCCTGGCAGCGGCATGAGCACTCCTTCTGCGACGGGCAGGGCACCCCGGCCCGGAGGGCCGACACGGGAGACTGTACAGGCTGAGCTCTAGGCGGACTAGGGCCCATAATGCCCTTGTTACGGCCCGGCCGCCCCCCTACGCCAGAAAGGTGCGGTGCACGTCGCTGCCGTAGCGGCGGATGATGTCCCGCTTGGCACTCTTGAAGGCTTCGAGGTCCCCCGCGTGGCCGTGTTGTTCCGTGCGGCGCCGGGCGAGTTCGTCCGCGATCACGTCCAGGAAGAGTTCGGCCAGCAGCAGCCGCGCTGAATCACGGAAGCGCCCGCGGCCGTCGATGTAGAGCTGGACGGTCGGGGCCGCTGTATTGATGATGACTCTGCGTTCCTCAGCGCTGTAAACGGCACGGTCGGCGCCGTTGTGCAGGCTGCGGAAGTCATAGCCGGTGAACAGATCGACGCCGTGGTCCCGGCTGGGGCGGCCACCCTCCCGGTGCGGCGGCTGCTGCAGAGCTGCCGCGTCGGCGGTGAGCGCATGGTGCGGCGGCTGCTCGGCGCTGTGGTGCGATGCCTGCTCGGCGATGACGATTTCGCACAACGCCCAGTAGTCGCCCTCCCGGACGGTTAGCTCGGCGCGGTCGCCGTCGCGTTCGCCGAGCACGGTCCACTCAAGCCGACGCGTGCGCCCCAGCGCGGCGACGGCGGTCGGGACCGGTTCCGGGTCGATCCGCAACCCGCCGGACTGCTCCACCTCAAAGGTGAGCATCCCGCCGTCGGGCAATTGCGCCGGATCCAGCAGCAGCGCAATGTGGAATGGATGGCCGGGTGGCCGGTAATAGAAGGGAGTGGTGAACCGGAGGGCCGCGGGTTGTTCGACCGCGGCTGGAGTGCCATCCCGGTTCCGGGCCACCGGCGCCGTCTCCAGCCCTAGGTCGACGACGGCCGCCTCGCTCATGTGTTTCAGCAGCTGCTCGATCATTTCGGCGGTGCGGCCGGAGGTGGTGGCGCGTTCCAGATGGGTGAGTTTCTCCTTCTCGTGCTGTACCGAACCGGCGATGACTTGGCTGACGGCCTGGGAAAACGCCGCCACGAAGGGGTCCCGGGGGTTCAGGCCCTCGCGCTCATCGCTGATGATCGCCCGCCCGCGGCCCAGCATCCCGGTCAGGGCATCGCAGCGGACGGCGCCGAAGAGGTATTCCGTGCCGACCTGGTTTTCGAACTCGAACAGCTGGCAATCCAGTGCCGCGTTCCCGGAGAGGACAAGGAGTCCGTTGGTGCGTTCGTCGCCCCTGAGGGTCAGCTCGGTGTCGACTGCGCGTTTCAGCGTGAGGCTGAACGGATACGTCTGGCCCTCAAAGCTGACGGTCCCCGGCAGGTCAGGGCCGAGCAACAGCTGCGCCGGCGGTTCGAGGAACCGGACCGGATCGCTGCGGAGTTCGCCCGATCCGGGCTCGCCGCGCTCCAGTTCGACGCTCCGCCGGCCCAGCACCACACGAAGGTAGAAATTATCGGATAGAGACTGCAGCAGGGTGCTGTACTGGGTGATCCGGACGCGGTGATTGTCGACGACGACCGTCACCCGGGTGCCGCTGGCCGCCGGTGTTTCATCGACGCCGAGGCGGGCGTAGTCGGCCGGGTACGCGCGGCGGTCCTCTCCGCCGTCGTCGTAGAGATAGCCGCCGTTTTCGCCGCGGAAGACGTCGATTCGGGTGAAACGGCCGTCCTGGATGGTCTCGAGCCAGCCGTGCCCCAGGCCGAAGATGGCCTGCTTGAGGCCGCGGCCGAAGTAGCCGCGCCCGTCGCCTTCGCCCCGGGCGAGCGGGCTGTGCGCGCCGCCGTAGCTGAGGATTCGGCCGGCCTGCTGGAAGGACATGCCCTCCGCCTGGTCACTGACCATCAGCACGGCGCCGGTGTGGTGCCGCTCGTACCGCACCCGGATCCGGCCGCCACCTTGGGCGCCGGATCGCTGCAGTCGGGCGTAGCTGTCGTCGCTGTTGGTGATCAGCTCCACCAATGCCTTTTCCACCGAGGCGAAGCGCCGCGAGTCGATTCCGATCACGCGTTGGTCCACCTGGATTTCGGCCACCGTCATGCTGATGCCCCCGCTCCGAAGCTGTGCACTGCCTTCTATCGGGACAGTAGCAGTCCGGTCCGGGTCAGCCTAGGGCGTTGAGAGCGGACGCTCCCAGCTCACCCCGTTCACGTTCCGCAGGCCTGCTGAGGAAGCCGTTCAGCCAGGCGAGCGCGTCCGTCCGGGACGTGAAGAATTCGTGCGGGAACCTGGTATCCCGGCCGGTGGCCGCCGCCACGACACGGTCCACGGCGCTGGACCCCAGCACGGCGATGGCGCTGACATGGACCGACTTTGCGAATTCGTAGCGGGCCGCGGCGCTGATCACCACGTCGGTCATCACGGAAAGCATCGGCCTGGGCGTACCTTGGCCGATCAGCTCGGCGGCCCGCATGGCGTCCCGGGCCTCCCCGACGTCAACAGACGAACCGGGGGTCCAGACTGACTCGATGATGCCGCCGCGGATACTCAGGGAGTTCTTCCCGTTCGCAGCGAGGACCGGTCCCGACGCGCCTCCCCCGGTCACCGGACACCGGCCCTCTTGCGCCTGTCGGTATCACCGCGGAGGTCACGGTTGAGACGCCGGTCGCCGTGGTACAGGATCGACTCCCAGTCGACCTCTTCCGGTGACTTCGGAATGACCAGCGGTCCCTCCGGCGCAGCTTCCTTGGGTTTGACGTAGAGCCAATTCAGCAAGCCCAGGAAGATATCGACGGCCGAGTTCCTTAGTCCGATATACGCGCGGATTGCGTACGCCGCCATCACCGCGTTGAAGGCCGCGAAGACCGCGTTGCTCCAGTTCTGCTGCATCACGTCGCGCCAGACCGTGAACAGGGAGAACACCACGATCGCGTACGGTGCGAGGACGTAAATCGCCGGTGCTGCCGTCCGGTCCTTGACTTTCGGGGTGCGGGCGAACGGAATCTTGTCACCGGTGAGCGCCTGCTGCAGCGATTTTACGACGCCGGCCAGGTTCACGGGCATCAGCACCAGGTTGAACCCGTAAATCCGGAAGATATCGCTGAAGCGGTGGCCGGAATCCCGCAGGTCGCTGCCCATGGCCAGGAAGTACGGGAGCGCGGCGGCGAACACCAGCGGGCTGAGGAGCCTGCTGTCATAGGGATAGGCCAGGAGGAAAAGCAACCCGAAGCTGGCCCAGGTAATGGAAGCCATGTAGTTCACACGCAGCATGATTTCGCGCTTGCGCATGGCCTTCTCGCTGCCGCGGCGTTTCCGGATGGTTTCCCACAGCTTGGGCAGGATCAGCAGCCCGCCGTTGGCCCACCGCCGGCGCTGCACCACCAGGGAACCGAAGTCGGGCGGCGTCGCACTGTAGCTCAGCCGTTCGGGATAGTTGACCAGGTCCCAGCCTTCGCGGCCCAGGTCGACGCTTGATTCGGTGTCTTCGATGACGGTCCGGTCCTGGATGTAGGTCCGCACCTCAAAGCCGCCCTCGGAGGAGACTTCCACGATGTCATCGAGCGCAACTCTGCGGATCACGGCGTTGGCGCCCACCCAGAAGGTCGACCCGTACCGGGTCATGCCCTGGTGCTGGATGTGCTGCAGGTCCGTGGTGGCCCCGGCGACACGTTCGATCCGTGTGGGTGCGCCGCGGAAGGACGAATACGGCGTCTGGGTGACCGCGACCCGCTCGTTGCCGGGGGACTCCAGGAAGTGGACCAGCCGGAGGCAGTAATCCCGCAACAGCAGCGAGTCGGCGTCGAGGGTCAGGACATAGGTGCTGTCCTCAACGACCAGGTCATCCGCGGACGGCTCGACGGCGGGGCGGAGCACCGTCCCGTCGGCGGTCTGCTCGCGCCGCCAGCGGTGCCCCATCAGGCTGAGGTAAGCATTCAGGTTCATGGCCTTGTTCGCTTCGTGCGAGAGGCTCACATACTTCTTGCGTTCAAAGGTGGAGACCTGGGCATTGAAGATCCAAGTCAGGCGGGCGTACAGCTCCCGCATGCGGGGCTGCTCCGGTTCGGCCGCCTGGGCCTTCGCCGCGTACAGGGCGGTCAGAACCAGTCGCAGCTCGCGGGCCAGTCCCATGAGCACCAGGTCCACGAAGAATTCGTCCACGTGGTCTTCGACCCGCTCGGCCTCGGCCATGGCTTCAAGCCAGCCGGCAGCGTACTCGTATTCCTCGATCAGCGCGGACAGCTCGCCGCCGGCGCTACCTTCGCCGACCCGCCGGTTGAAGGCGTCGCTTGCGGCGTTCAGCCGGTTGGCTGGCTCCTGGAGGGTGGCCGTAATGCTTGCGGCTAGATCCCGTGTTGCCTGCAACCGGCGCTGGTCCTCCGGGTCGCCCGGGAAAGGCGGATCGTCGACCAGGAGCACGACGGACAGGTCCGGGAATTCCTGCAGCGCTGCTGACCAGAGCGTGGCCCGGACCACCTGCGGTTCCTCGGCGTAGGAGGGGACCAACACTGTGATCGCGTGCGGGTAGTCGGTGAAATGGCGGTCCAGCTCGCCGCGGGGGACCCTGCGATGATCGCGGAACCGGTTGAGGGCGCCCTGCCTGGCCAGCAGGTACATCAGGGCCGAAAAAGTCAGGAACGTGACGACGACGACGTAGGACACCGCCTCGGCCCTGAACCTGAACCCCGCGGTGGGATCGTTGACCAAGGTCCTGATCACTGTAGTCACCACGTAGGCGACCCAGGCCAGCACCGTCACCACAATGCCGACCCGGCCGAGAATGATTTTCCGGCGCGAGGGTTCCGGGTGCACAATGGCCAATGGTTCCGAGCGGCGCTCCGCACCCCACTGGCGTCTGCGGCTCTTTGTCGCCGGGTCGTCGGCAGCAGTGTCTTCAGGCCGCGGAACGACCAAGAGGTCAGACATATTTCCCCATCCACATCATGTGTACCCCCAGCGGACACACCGCGGACCGCCCTCCGGTACAGCCGGAACGCGGTCTGCCCTTATAATAAGCGCACGACCCCAAAAAGTTGTCCTCCGGCGCTCTCGCGTATTCGGCAGGTAATTTATTTGGCCGCGAATCCGCGTGGAGGGGTTGGAGCAAGTTCTCTGACAAGTATTGGGGTATATCTGTGTCGAACCGCTTTCCCGGGCGCCGCCTCTCTAAATTGCGGCTCGGAATTCTGGTAATTGTCCTGCTCGGTCTGACCGGCGGGTCGTATCTGGGGCTGCGCTCATTTCAGGACGCTAATGCGGCGTCGTCAATTCCGTCGGTCTTTTCCGGCTACGTCGACGTGACCGCCACGCCCCGCTTCGCCTTTGAATCCCCGAACAGTGCGGAGGCTAAAGGAGCGGTCCTGTCCTTTATTGTTTCCGACCTCAAGAACGCCTGCACGCCCTCCTGGGGCACAGTGTATGGCCTTGCCGAGGCCGAATCGGCGTTGGACCTGGATCGGCGGATCGCCAGGTTGCGCCAGATCGGCGGCACCGTATCCGTCTCCTTCGGCGGCCTGACCAACAGCGAACTGGCCGTGGGCTGCACGGACCAATCCAAGCTCACCAGCGCCTACCGCGAAGTCGTTGAGCGCTACGACCTCCGCTCGATCGACCTCGACATCGAGGGGACCGCCCTCGCGGACACCGCCTCCATTGACCGGCGCGCCGGCGCGGTGGCCGCTCTCCAGCAGGATCGCAAGAACAGCGGCAAGAACCTCGACGTGTGGCTGACCCTGCCGGCGGATCCGGCTGGACTGACGCAGGCGGGGCGGGACCTGGTCCTGCGGACGCTGCGCTCCGGCGTCGAACTTGCCGGGGTCAACATCATGACCATGGACTTTGGCGGCAGTAAGCCGGCCACCCAAACCATGTTCCAGGCTTCCGCCTCGGCGGCCGATGCGGCGCACACGCAACTGCAGTCGATCTATCGCGAGAACGGTGCGGACCTCGGGTCCGACACCGCTTGGCGCAAACTCGGCATCACCCCGATGATCGGGCAGAACGACATTGCCGGGGAAATCTTCACGCTCGACGACGCCGCCTCCCTGAACGGGTACGCCAAGTCCAAGGGCGTCGGCCGGGTCTCCATGTGGTCCCTCAACCGGGACCGGACCTGTGGAAGCAACTACCCGGACGTCGCGAAGGTCTCGGACAGCTGCAGCGGCATCCAGCAGGGCGACGCCTTGTTCTCCACTGTCCTGGGCGCCGACGTCATACCCACCAGGGCCGCCCAGGCTCCCGCCCCGGCCGCCTCCACAGCCGCCTCCCCCGCTCCGACCGCAACGGATGATCCGGCCACGAGCCCCTATCCGGTGTGGAAGGAAACAGCACGTTTTGTCGCCGGCGACCGCGCAGTGTGGCATGGCAACGTCTACGAGGCCAAGTGGTGGACGCAGGGCGCGAGCCCGGACAACCCCGTGGACCAGGGCGCAACCGTCCCGTGGAAGCTCATCGGCCCCGTGCTGCCCGGTGACCGACCCAGCCCGCAAGCCACCATCGCCGCCGGCACCTATCCGGACTGGTCGCCGACCGCGGCCTACCTGCGCGGCTCCCGGATCCTGTTCGACGGCTATGCCTTCGAAGCCAAATGGTGGACGCAGTCCAACAGCCCGCAGGCCTCCCTCGACGGTGCTCCGGACTCGCCGTGGATGAAACTCACGGCGGCGCAACTGCAGACGCCGGCGGCCAAGTAGGCGCTCGGAGCTGCCCCGGGCGGCAGCCTAGGAAGCTGCCGCCCTCAGCTGTTCGTCAGTCTGCTGTCTATCAGCCTACTGTTCATCAGCCCTCCATGAGGGGTTAATGACCAAAGAGTAATTTAGGGGAGTCCCGCAGAGATCCAACCCCTTTAAGAGGCTCCCCCCATGAGCGCTACTCGCACCCGAGGCATCCTTACGGCCGTCACAACTCTCGCCCTGGCCGCGTCCGTGATCGGCGGAACTGCCGCCGCGCAGGCCGCCAACAGCAATGTCCAACACCAGGACTCACACGCCGGTTCCGCTAGCCACAGCGACCCGGACACCACCCTGGCGGACGCGTTCAACCGCCTTGACCGGAACACGACCTGGCAGCAGACGTCGAAGCTGAAGCTGAACTTTCCGACCTTCCACACGGAAGGGATCGCTTACAGCCAAGACCACATCTTCCTCTCGGCCGTCCAGATCCTTGAACCGACCACCAAGTTCCCTTCCCCGCAGAACGGCTTTGACCGGACGCCGGGCAAGGGCATCGGCCACCTGTTTGTCATGGACAAGGCCGGCAAGCTCCAAAAGGACATCATCCTGGGCGAGGGCGACATGTACCACCCGGGCGGCATCGACTTCGACGGCACCAACGTCTGGGTTCCAGTGGCCCAGTACCGGCCAAACAGTAGCGCCATCATCTACCGCGTCGACGCGAACACCCTCAACGTGCACAAGCAGTTCGAAGTTCCGGACCACTTCGGCGGCATCGTGCTGGACAAGCAGACCGGCCACCTGGTCGGCAACACCTGGGGTTCGCGCCGCTTTGCGGAATGGGATCTTCAGGGCAAGCAGCTCTCCACCTGGGCGAACCCGAACTTCTTCATCGATTACCAGGACTGCCAATACGTGCCCAAGTCCAAGATGCTCTGCGGCGGCATCACCAACCTCCCGCAAACCCCTGCCGCCGGCGGAACCGGTGCCACCTATGAACTCGGCGGCATGGCCATGATGGACCTAAAGTCCCACACCGTGACCCGCGACGTTCCGTTCCAGCAGTGGTCCACCGCCGGGCATGTGGCCACCCGCAACCCCTTCAAAATGACCGCCGACGGCGACCACCTCACCATGAAGGTGGCGCCCGACAACGGCGACGAAGGCAACGGCACCGAAATCCTCACCTACGAAGCCACCGTAGCCCCGGCCAAGTAGGGCTGTCCGACGAGGACCGACCGCGAAACGGCGGCCTCCGGCCCTCCCTGGCGACCACACACCGAACACCTCCGGCTGGCATCAGCGCCACCCCGCATCGGAACGATTGGATACCCCATGTCTCATCCAGCTCAACGCCTCACCCGGCAGCGCGTCGCCGCCGCCACGGGGGCGGTAGCCCTTGGCGCCTCGGCGCTGACCGCAGGCCTGTTCGGCTTCGGCGCCTCCCCCGCCTCAGCCGGCGGCGATGACCACCACGGCACGGCGACGCCGATCCAGCACGTCGTCGTCATCTTCCAGGAGAACGTCTCCTTCGACCACTACTTCGCCACCTACCCGAAGGCCGCGAACATTCCCGGCGAAACCCAGCAGGGGTCGGGCACCAAAGCCGCGACGTTCACGGCGGCGAAGAACACGCCCAAGAAGATCGACACGCTGGCCTCCGCCGGCCTGCTGGCACCGAACAACCCCAACTCGGTCCAGCCCTCCCGGCTCACGCCGCAGCAGGCGGTCACCTGCGACCAGGACCACAACTACGGCGCCGAGCAGGAGGCTTACAACGGCGGCCTGATGAACAAGTTCGTCGAATTCACCAGCCGGGACGCCTGCGGCGCCAACCAGTACGGCCGCAACGGGCTGACCATGGATTACTACGACGGCAACACGGTCACCGGCATCTGGAACTACGCCCAGAACTACGCCATGAGCGACAACCACTACAGCACCGTCTTTGGCCCCTCCACCCCGGGTGCACTGAACCTGGTCTCCGGCCAGACCCACGGCGCCACCGAGTTCACCGCCGCCGGCCAGCCCGTGGCCACCCCCTCGGCCGGCAGCTACACCGTCCGCCAGCCGGACGCCACCGGCGTCGGCACGGTCATCAACGACCCGGACCCGGTCTACGACGACTGCTCGAACAGCAGCCACGCCAAGACCAACAACCTGGCCGGCATGAACGGCAAGAACATCGGCGACCTGCTCAACGCCAAGGGCACCTCGTGGGGCTGGTTCCAGGGCGGGTTTGCTCCCACCACCGCCGCGACCGGCACCGCCCCGGCGTCGTGCCTGTCCAGCCACACCAACGCCGCCGGCGCCTCCGTGGTGGACTACTCCCCGCACCACCAGCCGTTCCAGTACTACAAGTCCACGGCCAACCCGCACCACCTCGCCCCGGCCTCGGACGCGGAGATCGGCCACAACGGCCAGGCGAACCACCAATACGACCTGACCGACTTCAACAAGGTGGTCAACTCGGACAACATGCCGTCCGTCTCCTTCCTGAAGGCGGGCATGTCCCAGGACGGGCACGCCGCCTACTCCGACCCGATCGATGAGCAGAAGTTCATCACCGCCACGGTCAACCAGATCCAGAAGTCCAAGAACTGGGAAAACACCGCCGTCGTCCTCGCCTACGACGACTCGGACGGCTGGTACGACCACGCCGCCGCGAAGGTGAAGAACTCCTCCAACAGCGCCGACGACGCCGCCTGGTGCCAGAGCGCCGCCGCCAGCGGAGTGCCGATGGCCGGCGGCTACGCCGACCGCTGTGGCCCCGGCCCGCGCCAGCCGCTGGTGGTCATCTCCCCCTACGCGAAGAAGAACTTCGTGGACCACACCGAGACGGACCAGGCCTCGGTCCTGCGCTTCATCGAGGACAACTGGCACACCGGCCAGATCGGCGACGCCTCCGCCGACGCCTCAGCGGGCCCGCTGACCGCCATGTTCAACTTCAACAAGCAACGCACCGACAAGGTCCTGCTCAACGAACAAACCGGCGCCGTCGCCTCCATCACCAACGCCGGGGATAACCAGGACGGCAGCGACAATAACGACAGATCCGACCACCGAGGCGGCAGCAACTCCGGGAACTAAGCGCCGACCGAACGGCGGGCTGTCACCGTCAGTACGGCAGCACTCCAAGAAACGCCACCCGGCCAGCCGCCGGGTGGCGTTTCCGTGTAGCCGGACGGCATGCCGGTCGGCGGGACTAGCGCGAGACCTTGACCGGCGCGGGCGACCGACGCGACACTGGACTAGTGAACAGGGACGAGGAGTTGAAGGCGATCGGGACAGTGGTCGACCGGCTGGCGGAACGATTTCCGGAGGCCCCGCGCTCGAGCATCGAAGCTGCTGTGCGGGAAGAACACGAGTCACTGAACGAAGGCCGGATCCGGGACTTCGTACCGATTCTCGTTGAGCATGCCGCCAAGGCGCGCCTGTCCGGCTAGGCAGCCCGGTCATCAGCACCGATTGATACAGCGGGAGTCAACACGCCGTGAACTGCGCTTAGCGCGTCGGCGAATGCTGGGAAAAACTTCCTCAAACGGCCCGCAGAGGGCGCACCTGCCTGCCCGCGAACTCGTATCATTGTCAACGTATAGACGGTGGGCTCACGGCCGCCGGGCCGGGTCATCGGCAATCGGAAAGATCGGAACTTAGCTGTGGTGTGGACACCCGACCGGCGGTCGTTCCTTATGGTTGCGGCCGTCGCGGCACTGTCCGGCTGTTCCGCCGACCAGCGGATGACGGCATCGCCAGCGGATGCCCCGCCTGCCCCGGAACCTGCCGCAGCGCTACCGGTGGGTCACGCCGCACAGCCACAGCCCGTACAGCCACAGCCGGTGCCGACCCGGGACAAAATCACGAGTACCTACGCCGGCCGCAAAGCCAATTACTGGGGCACCGAGGCCCCCGGCGTGCTGACCCGGCTGCCACCAGGGGCGGCGGGCGTGGCCTTGACCATTGATTTTTGCGGCGGCTCCAGCGGAAATTCCGCCGATCTGGCGTTGCTGACGCTGCTGCGGCAGCAACACGTCCCGGCCACTTTGTTCCTGAATTCGAGATGGATCGCAGCCAACCAGTCCTTGGCCAAGGAGTTGGCTGGCGACCCGCTCTTCGAACTCGGCAACCACGGCACTTCGCATGCCGCGCTTTCCGTCAGCGGCAAGAGCGCATACGGCATCCCGGGCACCAGAAACCCGGGTGAGGTGTTCGACGAAATCATGACCAACGACGCCCGCCTAACCGAGTTGACCGGCCAGCGCGCCCACTACTTCAGGCCCGGCACCGCCCACCTGGACGAGGTCTCGGCCGAGATTGTCCGCGCATTGGGGCTGGTTCCAACCGGGTTTAGCATCAACGGCGACGGCGGCGCCACCTTTCCGGCAGCCACGGTCGTCAACGAGGTCTCCCGGGCACGGTCAGGAGACATCGTCATCATCCACGGCAACCACCCGTCCGGCGGCACCACGCCGGGCCTTGTGCGTTCGCTGGGCGCGCTGAGGGACAGCGGCCAGAAATTTGTCGCACTGCCCAGCGCCTGACCCGCGGCAGTCCGCAACAATGGCCCCGAATTCATGATCTGTTTACATTTCTCGGGTATCCAGAAGCGGTGACCACTGATTCCGGTAAATCCCGCCGGCCTCCGCGCGCCTCGGCGCCCACCCTCGGCGACCTAGGTCAAGGCGCCCTCGTTGTGCCCGGAAAGACCCCTGCCCGTGAAATTGAGGCGCTCTTTCGTGAAGACCGCACGCTGCGGGGCATTGCTATTGACGTGGACGGATCGTTGTCCCTGCTGACCCGGGACCAGCTTGATCACGAGATGACGGGACGGCTGGGCTACGGCAGGGCCCTCAACGCCCGGGGGTACGCGGCCGCCTTGTTGCCGTTGCACGGATCCGTTTTGCACCCGTCCCTGGATCTTCACGCCGCGTCGGCCGCGGTGCTGAACCGGCCCGAGGCGAACCGGTACCAGGATCTGCTGGTGCTCGCAGCCAACGGCCCGCGCATCGTTCCCGTGTCCGAGGTCTTCGAGGGCCTGTCCGATGTGTTCCGCCACGCCGCACTGCACGACCCGCTGACCGGGCTGGCGAACAGAAGACAGCTCGAGGAGCGCGGTCCGTCGCTGATGGGCGGCCCGGGCTCACTCCCGGCGGGCCTGCTGTACGTGGATCTGGATGATTTCAAAATCGCCAACGACACCTTTGGGCACCGGGCCGGGGACGCGGCGCTGGGCTCGTTTGCGGCCCGCCTCGAGGCCTGTACCCGGGGGTCTGATCTGGTGGCCAGGCTGGGCGGTGACGAATTTGCCCTGCTGCTGGTCGAGGTCGACGAACCCATGGCCCGGTCGATTGCCTACCGGGTCCTGCGGTCGCTCGAAGACCCGTTCATCCACGAAGGGCATGAGTTCCGGCTGACGGCCACCCTCGGCCTGGCCATGTCATCCGACGTCGATTCAGCGGACCCGGCTGAACGGTTGGAGCACCTGATCCGCCAGGCCGACGCCGCCATGCTGCAGGCCAAGCTTGAGGGAAAGGACCGTTTGGGCCGCATTGATCCCTTCCGGCCGGTTACCCGGTTCGCCCGCCAGGCCCTCATCCGCCGTCGACTCCCCTATGCCCTTTCCAGCGATGGCTTCAGCCTGCACTACCAACCCCTGATGGACATCGCCACCGGCGCCTGCCCCGGGGTGGAGGCCCTTCTGCGGTGGCACGACGCTGAACTCGGGACGGTTTCGCCAGACGAGTTTATCCGGGTGGCCGAACACACCGGCGATATCCATGCGATCGGACGATGGGTCATGGACGAAGCCTGCGCCCAAGCCCGGCTATGGGCGGACGCGGGTATCCCGCGGGCCGTTTCGGTTAACATTTCGTCGCTACAACTGGCGGCAGGAAGCCTGATTGAGGATCTCCAGGCAGCCCTGCGGAGGCATGGCGTACCGGCGTCGTTGTTGAACATCGAGATCACCGAGACCGCCGCGATCGTGGACCTCCACGCCGCCACGGAGCAGCTCCGGGCCCTGATTGGCTCGGGAATAGGGGTGGCCCTGGACGACTACGGCACCGCGTATTCGTCCCTGGCGATGCTGCGCGACCTGCCACTCACCGGGCTGAAGCTCGACAAGTCCTTTATCGACGCCATTGACACTGACCCGACCTCCGCCATTCTCGTCGCCGGGGTCATCACCCCGGCCAAGGCCCTCGGCCTGAAGACGACCGCCGAGGGAGTTGAACGGGAAGCCCAGCTGGCCGTGCTGCGCGAACTGGGCTGCGACACGGCGCAGGGCTACCTGATCTCGCGTCCTTTACCCGCGGAGGAGTTGGACAAGGCACGGACTGCCGCCGAAACCGCGCCCCTGTATACGGCCGACGTCGAAGCTAACCCAGCGGAACGGGGCGGGTGCGCACCGGCGCCAGGAAGCCGACCACAACGACTGCGGTAATTGAACCGGCCGCCATGATGGACGCCAGCACCACAATCTGGAACAGGCCGGCGGCGATCGGCGAGATTCCACCAAAAATCGCACCCACGAAGGCGCCCGGCAGGGTGACCAATCCCGTCGTCCTGGTCTGGTCCGTGGACGGGATCAGCGCTGAACGAACGGCAGAGCGCGCCAGTTCGGTGGTGGATTGCCGGGGCGTTGCTCCCAGCGCCAGCCACCCCTCCACCTCATCCCACCGGGCGTCGACCGTTTCGTTGAAGTGCCGGCCGGCGAGCGTGGCAATGCTCATCGCGTTGCCGATGACGATTCCGCCGAGCGCCAGGGCGTAGCGGGGGGTCAGTTCCACGGCCCCGGTGGCAAAGACGATCGTCAGCGTCACTAGGACGCCCGTCGCCATCGCCGCGCTGACTTGTCCATAGCTCTGCCAGTCCTTGCCAAGGCGCCGGCCGGCTGTGGCCGCGGCGACGGTGAACATCACCAGCAAGGCGACGGCCACCCAGAGCGGGTTGGTGATGATGCCGCTGAGGATCAGGCTGATGGCGGCCAGCTGCACAGTCCCCCGAAGGATGGCCCAGGCGGGGGCGAAGCGCCGGGGCACCCGGTAGAGTGCCAGCACTCCGAGGGTCAGCGCCAGCAGCAGCCCGACGCCTATCAGGGTGGCGGCAAGGTCACCGGGGCTGGTCATGCTGCCAGCCTAGTGGACGGCGGGAGAGGGGTAAGGCGCCGCCACCCGGCTCACGCGGCGCCGTGCTCCTGGTTCTGCGAATACCTCTACCGCAGGCCCTCCCGGCCGGGGCTCTTCTCGTGTTGGATGGGTACCAAGCCCACCCACGGGCATCACGCGAAAGGAAGCCCTCATGGCAACATGGCTGATCACAGGATGCTCCACCGGACTCGGCCGGGCGCTTGCCCAGGCAGTACTGGCACACGGCCACAACGCCGTTATCACCGCACGAAACGTCAGCACGCTGCAGGACATCGCGGCCGCCTTCCCCGATACCGCGCTGGCCCTCCCCCTCGACGTCACCGACCGGGAACAGATCAGCTCGGCAGTGCAGCAGGCCCGGACACGCTTTGGCGGCGTCGATGTTCTGGTGAACAACGCCGGCTACGGCTACCGCGCCGCGGTGGAGGAAGCTGACGACGCCGACATCCGACGGTTGTTCGACACCAACGTTTTCGGCGCCGTCGACATGATCAAGGCCGTCCTCCCGGACATGCGTGCCAGGAAGGCGGGGTCCATCCTGAACATCTCCTCCATCGGAGCGCGCATCAAGGCGGCGGGTTCCGGCTACTACTCCGCCACCAAGGCTGCCCTGGAAGGCATTTCCGGATCGCTCCGAAACGAACTCCAGCCGCTCGGCATCCACGTCACGGTCATTGAGCCCGGCGCGTTCCGGACCGACTTCGCCGGCCGCTCGCTAACCCAATCGGCGACGGCGATCGGGGACTATGCG
Organism: Arthrobacter sp. 05N428_2; assembly: GCF_056397065.1. Classification (NCBI taxonomy): domain Bacteria; kingdom Bacillati; phylum Actinomycetota; class Actinomycetes; order Micrococcales; family Micrococcaceae; genus Arthrobacter; species Arthrobacter sp. 05N428_2. The sequence continues at coordinate 78,850 of NZ_JBFTMR010000007.1, forward strand.
GAGACGGCCGGGAAACGCCGCAAGGAGAACGACACCGTCCACGGCACGCAGCAGGGCGATCCGGCCAAAGCCGCGGAGGCCATCCTGGCGGTCGCCGAAAGCGCGGACCCGCCGGCCCTGCTGGTTCTCGGTGAGGACGCCTTCAATGCCTTCGGCGCCGTCGCCCAGGCCGAACGCGCGGACCTGGACCGGTGGCGCGACCTCAGCCTCAGCACGGCAATCGGAAACTAAAGCTTCGTCGGAAGGAACCCCATGCACCACGTGACCTTGAACAACGGCGTCCAGATGCCGATCCTTGGCTTCGGCGTCTACCAGATCCCCGCCGAGGAAACCCAAGCCGCCGCGGAAGCGGCCCTCGCCGCGGGATACCGCCACCTGGACACGGCGGCCGCGTATGGCAACGAGGAGGCGGTGGGTGCCGCGATCAAGTCCAGCGGCCTCCCCCGCGGGGAACTCTTCGTCACCACCAAGCTGTGGATCCAGCACGCCCCGGCCGGCAGCGTCCAGGACGACACCAAGCGTGCCTTTGCCGACTCGCTCCGCCGGCTCGGGATGGACTACCTCGACCTGTACCTGATCCACCAGCCGCTCGGCGACTACTACAGCGAGTGGCGGGCCATGCAGGACATCAACAAGGAAGGCCTGGCCCGCGCCATCGGCGTGTCCAACTTCTACCCGGACCGGCTGGTCGACCTCATCGACCACAACGAGATCGTGCCGGCCGTGAACCAGATCGAGACCCACCCCTTCTTCCAGCGCGCCGCCGACCAGGCACTGATGCGCGAACGGGGCGTGCAGATCGAATCCTGGGGCCCGCTCGCCGAAGGCAGGAACAACCTGTTCACCGATCCGGTCCTCAGTGCCATCGCCGAAGCCCACGGCAAGTCGGTGGCGCAGGTGGTGCTCCGCTGGCTCATCCAGCGCGAAGTGGTCGTCATCCCCAAATCCGTACGTCCCGAGCGGATGGCAGAGAACCTGGCCGTCTTCGACTTCACCCTCACCGACGAGCAGATGAACCAGATCGCCACCCTGGACACGGGCGCCAGCGTCTTCTTCGACCACCGCGACCCCGCCATGGTGAGCCGGCTGGGCGGACACCGGGCCTGACCCGGCCGCCGCCCGTCAGTGGCGGCCTTACGCGGCGGGCGATGCGACCTCGGGGGCGGCTTCGCTCAGGCGCCGCAGCTTGGGAATGGGGATCCGCTTGTTGATGGCGACGGCCGTGCCGCTCCCGTCGGCATGGGACCAGCGCATGAGGGAGGGCCCGTCCTGCGGATCGCCGTCGAGGTAATCGGGGGCGCCGGCCAGGGGCAGGAACCCGCTCGCCTTGAGGCCGAGACCGAACTGCTCGGTCCAGAAGTAAGGCTTGAAGTCGAGCGCCGGGGCGCCGTCACCGCCCAGCAGTGCCAGCGCCGCGGTCTTGCTCTGCTCGATGGCGCTGGTCCACAGCGGAACCCGCTGGATGCCCCGGGCCGTCGGGAACACTGCCACGTCTCCGGCGGCGATGATGTCCGGCCGGACCCGCCCGCGGGAGTCCACTTCGAGCCGGCCGCCGGTCAGGAGTCCGCTGGAGGCCAGCCACTCGGTGTTGGGGATATCCCCGACAGCGCTGATCACCAGTTCGGCTTCGATGCGGGACCCATCGGCGAGTGCCACCACCGTCGGCGCGGCGGCCACACCCCGGCCGGGGCTGCGCAGTTCGACCGCGGGGGACGGCGCGAGCTTGAGTCCGTGGCCGACAGCAGCGGCCAGGAAGACACCGGACAGGTAGGGCCCCAGCTGTTTGGTCAGGGGGCGGGCCTGCGACACGAGGGTCACGCCGCAGCCCACGGAAAGGCAGCCGGAGGCGATCTCCATCCCCAGAGCTCCCCCGCCGATAACGACGACGGACGGCTGATTCGCGAGCCGGCGGCGCAGCGCCAGCGCATCCTCGAGGGTGCGGAGGGTGAGCTCGCCGTCGTGGTTCCCCGGGTGTTCGGCCATGCTGAGGCGGCGGGCCCGGGAGCCGGTGGCGATGACCAGGCCGTCGAACGGAAGGCCGGTGCCGTCGTCGAGGTGCAACACCTTCTTCTCGGCATCGAGCCGCGCCGCAGCCACGCCCAGGATCTCGTGGGCCTCGTGGGTGGCGGCGGGTAGCTGATGGGAGGTCATGTCACCGGAGTCCAGCAGCGCGGCCTTCGACAGGGCGGGCCGGCTGTACGGCGCGTGGTGCTCATCGCCCACCACGGTCAGTTCGCCATCGAAGCCGGCTGCCCGCAGCGAGTCGCTCGCGGTAAGTCCGGCGATGCCATTCCCGACGACGACGATGCGTTTCAGTCCCATGGTCAGGCCAGCCGAAGCGCGGCAACGGGGCAGACGCGGACCGCGGCCTTCGCCGGGTCAAGGAGGGCCACGTCCACCGTCTCGATGTCCAGCACCAGTTCGCCCTCGCCGTCCAGGTGCATCAACTGCGGGGCGACTTCCTCGCACAGGCCGTGGCCTTCGCAGCGCGGTCGGTCGAGGACGATCTTCATGGCTTTCTCCTTTGAAAAACAGTGGTGCCGGTCACAACCGGCGGTGTTTCGAGTGTCCCAGTCGCCGGGACTGTCGACAAATGAATACTTCTTATCCTTGGCATGCACAGTGTGAATGAACCAATAGAATGGGCCCAGCGCCGACTGGTCGGCGAGCGACAGATGAGGGGTGCAATGGCAACGACGCCGGGGAGTTCCGAGACCGACGGCGAGCTGGCCCGACTGGCCTCAGTGGACCTGAACCTGCTGGTGCCGCTGCTGGCGCTGTTGGAAGAGCAGTCCGTAACCCACGCTGCCGGCAAGATCGGCCTGTCGCAGCCGGCCATGAGCCACGCGCTGACGCGGATGCGGCGTCTGCTCGGCGACGAACTTTTGGTCCGGCAGGGCCGCGGAATGGTCCTGACGCCGCGGGCGGCCGAACTGATGCCCGCGTTGCGTCAGACGCTCACGCAGGCGGCCAGGCTGGTCAATGCCGCCCCTTTTGACCCGGCCAGCGACGGCCGCTTGATCACGGTGGCGATGACCAACAGCACCGCCTTTGTCATTGGCAGCAACATCACCCGGCTGCTGGCGGAGCGAGCGCCCAACACGATCCTGCGGCTGCGCACCACGTCGTCGGCGACTGTCGGCGTGTTCGCGGAGGACGCGGCGGACGTCCTGCTGCTTCCCGAAACCTTTGCCGCCCCGTACCCGCGTGAGCGCCTCTACGACGACCGCTGGGCGGTGGTCACCTCCTGGGACTCGCCACGCGAGGCCACTGCGCTGGAGCTACTGGAGACCGTGCCCCACGTGGTCCTGGACGCGTCCCCGGAACGCATGCGGCCCTACGAGATCCTGGACGAACGCAAGGTGCCGTACACGATCCGGCAGCGGGTGTCCGACTACCTGTTCATCCCGCACCTGATCGCCCAGGCCGGCGGCGTTGCGGTGCACCGGTATCAGGTGGGACTGGCCTTCGAGGGCCGCTTCGACCTGCGGATGGAGGAGTTCCCGTTCCCGATCCAGACCCTCGGGATCGACATGGTCTGGAACCCATGGCTCGCCGAGGACCCGTTCAAGGACTGGCTGCGTGACATTCTGATCGAAGCCGCGGTGCCCTTGCGCGCCCGGTACGGCCCGATCCAGGACCCCTTCCGGCCGCCGGCCTGAGCCATGGCCGGAGCCCGTGTGGACGCTCACCGGGGGCGTGCCGTCGTCACCATCGACGTCTGAGTCCGGGTGCCGCCGGGGGCGGCTGTGATGAGTCTCACCCGCAATATTCGCCATCTGGCTTGAGCACCCCCCGCGACGCTGTGCATCATAAAAAGGCAGGAAGGGCATCGACGCCCCCTGCCGGACACCCCGGAATGACGAAGGAACACTAAACAATGACGTTTGAATCTGCCCACACTGTCACCCACAAGCTCTGGGACCACTCCACGATGCACCACGAGCTTGACGCCCTGGTCCACGACCTTTCGGTCCGGCACAACACCGCGAAGTCCAACATCGCGGTCCACGCCACCGGCGCCAACACCTTTACGCTCAGCCTGAACCAGGGCGCGGCCAACCTGGATTCGGCCTCCGCTTAGCAGCACGGTCACCAGCAACACCACGACGACGGCGGGAGCTTCCCGCCGTCGTCGTCGCGTTTCCGGAAGATCAGCGGAGGGTCAGCGGAAGCGGGTCAGCACAGGCCGGCCAACGGGGCGCCGTGCATTTCGGACTTCACCCGGTACATGTCCTGGTCGGCGGCAAACAGCAGGGCCTTGGCCAATTCCGGATAGTCGTCCGCCTCGGCATCGGCCGGCACGGCCGTCTCCGCCAGGCCCACGGACATGCCCAGCCGCAGTTCGGCCTCAGCGACGGTGACAGCACCGGCAAGGCAGTCCCGGACCCGGCCGGCCACCGCCTCCAGCTCCTCCGAGTGCGCCAGCCATGGGATCAGGACCACGAATTCGTCCCCGCTGTACCGCGCCACCAGGTCGTCGCCGCGCACCGCCGCGGCCAGCATCCGCGCTACGTGCTCCAGGACTTCGTCCCCGGCCGCGTGGCCCAGGGTGTCGTTCACCTGCTTGAAGTTGTTGACGTCGCAGAACAGCAGGCCCACCCGGTGCCGCTGTCCAGCGGCGCGGGCGAGCGCGGCCAGCAGGCTCGCTTGCAGCTGCCGCCGGTTTGGCAGTCCGGTCAACGGATCATGCAGTGCCCGGTGGCGCGCTTCCTGCAGCAGCACCGTGCGCTCCGCCTCGGCGTCCTCGAGCTTCCGGTAGGCGCCGGCCAGTTCGCGCTCGTAACGACGCCGCTCGGGGGCGGCGAAGAAGATCATCAGGTCCCGCGGCTCCGGGCCGTCCAGGGTGCGGGTAATCGAGAGCAGCACCGGCTGCCGCTGGCCGTCCGGCCCCAGCAATTCGAGCGAGAGTTCGGCGAGGTGGCCGTCGCGTTCCAGCTTCGGCCCGGCGTGGGTGCGGAACATCAGCCGATCGCCGGCCGGCATGAGGTCCAGCACGCGCGCGCCGTCGAGGGCCCCGGCGTCGGCCCCGGTCCAGGCGCAAATCGTGGCGTTCGCGGCCAGGATGGTGCCATCGGTGCCGGCCACAATGTAGCCTGCCGGCGCCCGGTGGAAGAGTTGCCCGTAGTCGAGGGCTTCGGTGGCCGCCTGGCTCACGGCTGCTTAAGGAATTCGAGGATGACGGTGGCGGTTTCCTCCGGCGCGCTACTTTGCGGGAAGTGGCCGGTGGCCGCGAGCCGGACCAGCGTGCCAGCCGGGAGCTCCTCGTGCAGGTAGGTGCCCACATGGTCCGGCGTGACGACGTCGTCGGTGCTTTGCAGGACCAGCACGGGGAGGGTGACGTCGGCGAGCAGGTGCCGCACGTCGGACAGGAAGGCGACCCGGGCGAAGTCGCGGGCAACGCGGGGGCTGATCCGGCCGAAGCTACCTTGGATTTCATGCTCGAGTTCGGGCGCGTGCGGCGTATTCATGTAGACCGGGGCCATCGACTCGGCCCAGACGACGTAGTTGGCGTCCAGGGATTCGAAGACGTCGTCGAGGTCCTCCCGGCTGAACCCGCCCACGTAGCCGTCCTCGGGGTGGTCCAGGTAGCTGGGGGACGCGGTCAGCAGGATCAGGCGGCCGAAGCGGCGGCCGTCATCCCGGACGGCGGCGCTGACGGCCATCATGGCTCCGACGCTGTGGCCGATGAGGGTGGCGCCTTCCAGGCCGAGTTCGGCGCAGACGTCCATCAGGTCATCGACGTAGGTGTCCAGGCTGGAGTAGGCGGCCGAATCATAGGCTGACTGGTCTGACCCGCCGGAGCCGACGTGGTCCAGCAGGACCACGCGGTAACGGTCCGTGAACCAGGGCAGGATCCTTACCCACATGCTCTGGTCGGTGCCGAAGCCGTGCGCGAACACCAGGACCGGGCCGTCTTCCGGCCCGTACACGTGAACGTTGTTCCGCGCTGCTGCCCCAGTGCTCATCTGCCAACCCAATCCCTTTAACTCAGCCGTTCGAAACCTGCCGATCGAGCCCGACGGCGGTCCCGCGCCTGCGCGCTTGGCCGCCGGTCCGGTGCGACAGCGCTTTGCGCTGGTGATTCCTGTTCACGCTGCGCTCGGGACAAGGCCGTGGCAGCACGACATTCGACTGGTTGGCTCCATATTAGCCCGGCGAAACCCTGTGGCCGGTGAGGCATTGCCGCAGGTCACACGGTGGATTTAACGGCCAGGTCCGCCCTTGGTCTTAGGCTGCCAGCGGCAGATCGAAAAGCTGTTCGGCCAGCCGGATGAGGTGGACGGGAGCGTGGGCTTCTTCCCCCCGGGGCCCATGGCCAAGGAACACCGCCGTGCCGTTGACGGTGTCATCCAGAGCGACGCCTGCCTCGCGGAGAAGGACCTCGGCCCGGTCATTCTGCGGCAGGCGGTATCCCTCGTCGTTCAGATAGGCATGCCAGTTCCTGCCGGAGATGGACTCGATGTTCCCGGCCACCAGTTCCTGCAGGCTGAGCACCGCGGTGTCCACGCATTCGATGCGCACGCGTTGAGTGAGTCGGGCCGGAACGATCAAAGCGTTGTAGCTGGTGTTCATGGTTCTTATCCTTGTGACTGAAACGAAGGGCTCGCGGTTCCAGGGGTGCACGTCAGGAGTGGTGCGTCAGGAATGGTGCTGCAGAAGGGGTGCGGGCGGCCGACGGGGCTAGGAGTCTCGCATCTGGCCGCCCGCGGCTTGTTTAGCGCTGGTTTTTGCGCGGCTTTGCGAACAGGCTATCGCTGGATTCGCTTCTAGCCTTTTTTTCGGCCCGCTTTTCGAGAATCGTCTTTCCCGTTTTTTTGGCACTACCGCTCTTAGGCGACTTACCGGACAACAGAATCACACCTTTCTGTGCTTGCGTGTACCCAATACCATACACACTTATATTTTTTATGCCAGTTTCCGAAAAAGACAACCATAAAAGCGTGAGAAGTGCGCGATGCCGCAGCGGCGTCCGCGGCGCGTCGGGCCTCATCTCCGCTCCTTGGCGGCTCATGGGCCGTGTCACAGCCGTTGCGTCCGGGCTCGGTTCGCGGGTAGACCCGAATCGGAAGCGTTTCACGCCGCCACCAATAATGTAACGAAGAGAGCCGGCATAAGTTACCTCTGGATTTGCGGGAAACAAATTAATTTGTTGATCCCGGCACCAGACTTTGCCCTCGAAGCCTCACGCCAAGTCGACAAAAGGCGCGTCTTGTAGAACTTCCGGTGCACAGAACTCGGAAGGGTGGTTGTAAATTCGGCCGCGGTTCGGAAAATTGACTATTACTTTTGACTGCACAGCGACAGGACCACGCCGTGCGGCGGACCGTCCACGCCAGGAACCGACCGTACGCCCGCGCACCGGCGTCGCGCAGGCGGGTTCACAAGACCCTTGACCGCCGATACTCACCGATACATCGTTAAGTATCGCCGAAGGATCGGTGATCATCAGAGCAACGCAATCAATCCGGAAGGACGATGCCGTTATGAAAGGCATTCACGACGATAAATTCACAGAGGGCGGACCCGCCCTGGGACGGTTCGGCCGCGGCCGGGGTCGCCGCGGACCCCACGGACACGGCGGCTTCGGCGGAGGCCGCGGATTTGGGCCCGGTTTCGGCCCGGGCTTCGGTCCAGGATTTGGCCCGGGCGGCCCACGCCGGGCCAACAGGGGCGACGTCCGCTCGGCGATTCTGTCCCTCCTGGCCGAAGCACCGTCCAACGGCTACGGCCTGATCAAGACCATCGCCGAAAGGACATCCGGTGCCTGGCGGCCGAGCCCGGGCTCCGTGTACCCCACGCTCCAGCAGCTCGTAGATGAGGAACTCATCGCGCCTGTCGGCGACGGCCGCCGCACGGAGTTCACGCTCACCGACGCGGGCAAGGCCTACGTGACCGAGCACGCCGAAGAGCTGGAAAACGCCTGGAACACGGACCCCCAGGGATCCGGCCCGGCGTTTCATCAGAGCGTGGGCAAACTGATGGGCGTCATCCACCAGTTCCGCTTCTCGGCAACGGAGGAACAACGCACGGCCGCGATGGAAAAGATCGATGAAACCCGCCGCGCGCTCTACCACATCCTCGCTGACTAACGGGGGTCGCCGTCAGCCAACGGCGACCTCTTCCGCGACCGCAAGGTCCTGCAGGCTCGGAGCCTGCGCCACGTTGCGCCCGGCGATGCGTCCGGAAACCATCGCCCGGCCGATGTGCAGCATTCGCAGCTAGTCCGCCGGCACCGGCTGCAAGGCGTTGAGAATCAGTTCAAGCCCGTAGGCGAATTCGTTCCCGTAGTCGTAGCCGGGCTGCATGACCACTTGCGTGGCGATCTCGACCATGTGCGGGTATTCCCCGGTGGCGAACCGTTCCATGATGGGAGCCGCCACCTCCGCCATGGGTCCATTGCCTGCTATAGGCAGCGCGGCCTCTTGGAGGGCGAACCCGTAGATGTAGCTGTCCAGGAGCGAATAGGCCCGGGCGGTTTGTTCGACCGTAAACCCCGCGGCGCGCAGCGTCGCGAGAGTCGCCTCATGGTGTTTCAGGGTCGCCGGGCCTGGAGCCTTCCGGGATTCCAGCAGTCCGATCGCCCAGGGATGACGGCGCAGCACCTTGCGCACCGAGTGGGCGCGGCGGCGCATTTGTTCCTGCCAGGCCCCTCCAGCCTGCGGGGTATCGATCTCGGCGAAGACGAGGTCCACGAGGCCGTCAAGGATCTCGTCCTTGTTGGCCACGTAGTAGTAGAGGGACATCGGCTTCGTGCCCATGCTCACGGCGAGGGACCGTATCGACAGGGCCGCGATGCCGTCCCGGTCCGCCAATGCCAAGGCCGTTTGCAGAACCTTCTCGCGGGTCAGCCTCGATCGCTCCCTTCCGAGCGCGCCTGCGTCGTTCATGACCCTCCTCCCAGCTCTTCCAGTTTCGTACATCGTACGATACCGTATTCGTACACCGTACTAAAACCCTGCACTTCCGGAAGGAGAACGATATGACAACCCAGGAAAGCCCTGAAGTAGCCGGCACCAGGACCATGGACCACATGCGCGCAGTTGTTCGGGAAAGCTATGGGGGGCCGGAGGTACTGCGCCTGGAGCAGGTGCCGCGTCCCGAAGTCAAAGGCGACGATGTGCTCGTCCGTGTCCGGGCGGCCGGCGTCGACCGCGGTGTCTGGCACATCATGACCGGCCTGCCGTACCTGGGCCGCGTTGCCTTCGGTTTGCGGAAACCAAGGGGCGCGGTACTGGGCCTGGATCTCGCAGGGACCGTGGAGGCCGTCGGTCCCGAAGTCACGCGGTTCGCCGTTGGTGACGCGGTGTACGGCAGCGGCCGCGGTTCCTACGCCGAATACGCCCTTGCATCCGAGGCCAAACTGGCGCCTAAACCCCCGGCCCTCTCCTTCGAGCAGGCCGCAGTGGTGCCGGTGTCCGCAGTGACCGCTCTTCAGGGACTACGCGCGGGGAAGATCCGGGAGGGACAGAAGGTACTGGTCACCGGTGCCGCCGGCGGCGTCGGCAGCTACGCGGTCCAGCTGGCCAAAGGCTATGGCGCGCAGGTCACCGGGGTTTGCAGAACGGAAAAGGTCGATTTTGTCCGCGCCCTCGGCGCGGACAACGTCATCGACTACACGCGCGAGGATTTCGCCGCCGCTGGGCCTTTCGACCTCATCCTTGACATTGCGGGAAACCCGCGGATCTCACGCCTGCGCCGCGCCCTGACCCCTGCAGGAACTGCCGTCATCACCGGCGGTGAGGAGGGCGGGAAGCTGACCGGGGGTCTGCACCGCCAGCTGGGTGCCATGGCGCTGTCACCGTTCATCAGCCAGCGGCTGACCATGTTCCTCGGCCTCGTCCGGGCCGCCGATTTGCAAGACCTTGCCCCGTTCCTCGAGGCGGGCACAGTGGTCCCGGCCTTGCACCGGTCCTTCACGCTGGCTGAGGCGGAAGACGCAATCCGCTTCCTGGAGAGCGGTCAGGTGCGCGGCAAGGTAGCACTCACCATCTGACGGCCCCAAGCGGGCCGCACGGGTTCCGATGCACGGCCGATGTATTCGGGTCTCGGCGCAGGCTAGCGTTGAAGCATGACGGCTAGTTACAGGTACGACGTCGAGATCCTGCACCTTCTCGTGTCGCCGGCCCACGCCTACTTCGGCCGGGCCCGCGAGGGTGCGGCCGACGTTCCCACCACTGATGCCGAGCAGGCGGAGCTGGTTGCCGGCAAGGGCATCGTCGGCGACCGGTTCTTCGGCAAGGCCGCGCACATGGACGCCGCCGTCACCGTCTTCGCGGCGGAGGCCCTGGAAGCCATCGCCGCCGAGCTGGGGACGGCACCGCTTGACCCGCTCCTGACGCGGCGCAACGTCGTGATCCGGGGAGCCCAGCTGGCGCCCCTACTGGGGCACGACTTCGCGCTGGAATCCGGCGGCGGTCTGGTCCACCTCAAAGCCGGGCGGCCCGCCCATCCCTGTGCCTGGATGAATGAGATGCTCGCCCCGGGCGCCCATAAGGCCATGCGCGGGCGCGGCGGCGTGCGCTGCCGCGTGCTTTCCGACGGCGTCCTGCACCGCGGTCCGGCAGTCCTGATCAGCCCCGTGCCGCTCGACCCGGATCGGGCGGCCGACGCGGTCCTGCTGCGCCCGTCGCTGCTGCCCTAGCCGAACGGTGCGGCCGCCGGCCAACCTGTTCAACGGCAGTCTCGGCCGGTCAGGCGCCGTCGAACGTGTGTCAGAAAGGGCGCCCAGTGCACGACACGGGCCCTGTCCCCCAAGCGGCGCCGCACTTTCGTAGACTCTATGGAGATTCGGCATGTCTCCTCGACTGAGACGCGCCCGCCACAGGAAGAGCCATCGATGAAGATTATCGTCCTAGTCAAGGAAGTCCCCGACACCTACGGGGACCGCAAACTGAACCTCGAAACAGGCCTCGCCGACCGGGAAGCCAGCGAGACAGTCATCGATGAGATCGGCGAGCGGGCCTTGGAACTGGCCCTGAAGTACGCCGACAAGAACGAGGGCACCGACGTCGCAGTCCTCTCCCTCGCTCCCGAGGGCGCGACCGCGACCATCCGCAAGGGGCTCGCGATGGGCGCGGGAAGCGCCACCCACATCTGCGACGAGGCGCTCCGGGGTGCGGATCTTGGACTGACCGCCGATACCCTCGCAGCCGCGATCCGCCGCATGGGGTTTGACCTCGTGATCACCGGCAACGTCTCCACCGACGGGTCCGGCGGCATGATGCCCGCGATGCTGGCCGAACTGCTTGACGTGCCCCTGGCCACCGGCCTCAGCGCCGTGGAGATCATCGACGGCGCGGTGTCCGGCACCCGGCCCCTTGACTCCGGAGTGCAGCAGGTTTCGGCGACCCTGCCCGCGGTGATTTCTATTACCGAGGCGCTTCCCGGGCCGCGCTTCCCCAACTTCAAGGGAATCATGGCCGCTAAGAAGAAGCCGCTGGAGGTGCTGACCCTCGCGGACCTCGGGGTCACCGCGGACAGCCCGGACGCGGCACGTTCGATCATGCTGGCCGTTGCCGAGAAGCCACCGCGCGCGGCGGGCGTCAAGATCATTGACGAGGGTGATGCCGGCGAGAAGCTCGCCGAGTTCCTGATCGAAAACCGACTGGCGTAAGGAAGAACGACATGACTGATTTCCCTCCGGACGCCATCCTCGTCGTCGTGGAAAGCCTGGCTTCCGGTGAACTCGAGAAGGCGGCGGCCGGACTCCTCGGCGCTGCCGCAGCGGTCGGCACCCCGGTCGCCTTGGTACTTGCCGCACCCGGCACCGGAAGCGCCGCCGCAGCGGAGGCCGCGGCCCTCGGTGCCGCGCGCGTCCTGGTCGCCGAGACCCCGGATCCCGCCGCGCTCGGCGTGCCGAGCGTTGACGCACTTGCCGCGGCCGTGGATCAGGTGCAGCCGGACGCCATCCTGATCTCGCATTCGCTGAACGGGCGGGACCTCGCCGGCCGCTACGCCGCCCGTTCGCGGGCCGCGGTTTCCGCCGACGCCGTCGGGGTGTCCCGCGATGACGAGGGCGTCGTCGCACACCATTCCGTCTACGGCGGCGCCTACGACGTAACGTCAACGGCCACGTTCGGGGCGCCGGTCATCACGGTCCGCCAGGGCTCCATCGAAGCGCGGGCCGCTGCCCAGCCGGGGACATCGGAAACCCTGGCAGTGCCGCCCTCCGGGAAGCCTGCCGCGCGGATCGACTCCTTCGATGAGGCGGTAATCGCCACCACCAGGCCGGAGCTGCGCGGTGCCGCGAAGGTCGTCGCGGGTGGCCGCGGTCTCGGCTCCGAGGAACAGTTCGCCCTCGTCGGACAGCTCGCCGACACCCTCGGTGCCGCCGTCGGCGCCTCGCGTGCCGCGGTGGATGCCGGCTACATCCCGCAGACGGCCCAGGTGGGTCAGACCGGGGTTTCCGTGTCGTCGCAGCTCTATATCGCGCTGGGCATTTCCGGCGCGATTCAGCACCGGGCGGGCATGCAGACCGCGAAGACAATCGTCGCCATCAACAAGGACGGGGATGCGCCGATCTTCGAGATCGCCGACTTTGGCGTGGTGGGCGACCTCTTCAAGGTTGTACCGCAGCTGATCAGCGCCCTTGAGGCCCGGAAGAAGTAGCGATGGCAACTCAGTCTGGGCCCATCCGCCGGGGCCTGCCGCGCGTCGAAGGCGGTGACCCCTGGCCTCCGGCTGGTCAGGCACCCGCGCGTATTGTTCCGGTTGAGGCGGCAGAGGCTGCCCTTCAGGAAACGGTGCCGGCTACGACGGCGGCGTCCGCTCCGGTCCCTGTCGTTAAGTCCGACGCCGGGGTGTCGCGGCAGCTTCGCCGTGGCCTGCCGCGTGTTCCGGGCGGCGAGCCTTGGCCTCCGGCGGGCGAGGTTTCGGTCTCAGCTACATCTCCCGCTGCCGCCGTCGCGCCCGCGCCGACCGCAGAAGCTGATGAGAAGACAGTGCCGGCGGCGACGCCGTCCGCAGCGACTTCGGAAACAGCACCCACGACGACGACGGCGGGAACCACCGCGCTTCGTCGCGGTCTCCCCCGTGTCCCCGGTGGTGAACCGTGGCCGCCCGAAGGATTCGCGCCTGCAGTTGCTGCGATGGCTGTCGCTGCGGCACCGGCTACGGTGACTGCCGAACCTGCGGCTCCCGCTGTCGCCGCGCCTGAAGCACCGGCCCTGGTGAGTGCGGCTCCCGCGGCGCCTGCCGCCGTCGTGGCTCCGGCGGTGCCTGTCCCAAAGGCGGTCCCTGCAGACAAACCGGCGAAGGCCGCAGCCGAGGCGAAGCTCTACGGTTCGCGAACGCTGGGCCAGTGGGTCAAGCTGGTCGCGCTCCTCGCGGTCGGCGCCGTGGCCGCCGCCGGGATTCTGGTGCTCGCCGCGCGCGGTGTGACGACGCTGCCGGGCGTGCCGGAGTTCCTCAAGCGCTACCCCGGCGAATACAGCCTGCCCGCGACGGCCGAGGCCGGATTCCCGTGGTGGGCGCAGTGGGCGCACTTCTTCAACATCTTCCTGATGGTGCTCATCATCCGCTCCGGCTACCAGGTGCGCACCCAGCAGAAGCCGCCGGCGTTCTGGACGCCGAAGCGCGGCGGCAAGAAGATCAGCATCAACCTGTGGCTGCACCAGTCGCTCGACATCTTGTGGCTGGCCAACGGCCTCATCTTTGCGGTGCTGCTGTTTGCCTCCGGCCGCTGGGTGCGGATCGTCCCGACCAGCTGGGAAGTGTTCCCCAACGCGCTCTCCGCGCTCCTGCAGTACATGACCCTCGACTGGCCCGTGGAGACCGGCTGGGTGAACTACAACAGCCTGCAGCAACTCATGTACTTCCTCGTGGTGTTCATCGCGGCCCCGCTCGCGGCCGTCACGGGTGCGCGCATGAGCGAGTTCTGGCCGAAGAACGCCAAGGCGCTGAACAAGGCCTACCCGGTGGAAGCTGCGCGCGCCGTTCACTTCCCCACCATGCTGTTCTTCGTGCTGTTCATCCTGGTCCACGTGTTCCTGGTGTTCGCGACCGGTGCGTTGCGCAACTTGAACCACATGTTCGGCGGCACCGACGTGGTCAACTGGGTGGGGTTCTGGCTCTTCGCGGCCGCCATCGCCGTCACAGTGGCCGGGTGGTACGCGGCCCGCCCGCTCGTGCTCGCGCCCATCGCCAAGCTGTTCGGCCCGGTGAGCAGCCGCTAGGCCACATCATCCGGGAGCCCGGAGGCGGGCTTATCAATACTCGCGGGAGCGCTTTACAGCGGGCGCACAGGGCGTCCCCGGGAAGCACTCACATTGGTTGTGTACCCTCGTGTCCGGTGCGGTGACGACTCGGCCCGGACACGGGCCGACGCGAACGCCACATCCGCGGCGATATCCCGGCCTACCGTTGGTGGGAACGTTGCTTTCCGAGAGGTATTTCCTGATGTTCCGCAGCACCTTTGTAGTGACCGCGCTTGTGCTGATTTTCGCCGCCGTTGCCGTCCTTAGCCTTGTATCGGTAATCCGGACCAAAACAGTCGCCGGCAGCGCGGGTGCTGCCGGAGCTGTCCTGATAACCGGGACGGTCATGGCGGCGGAACTGGGCTGGGCACCCGCCTGGCAGTTGCCGTTGACGATGGTCCTCGGAGCGGTGTTCCTCTGGTTTGCAGGGCGCACGGTGTTCCAACTGACGACGCCGACGCCCGCCGTCGTCGGTGGTCCCGGTATTTCCGCGTATCACGCCGTCCTTGCCGTCATTGGGGGCTGGGTCGTGTTCGAAGCCGCCCGCAACGCGGGCTCGGCGACGGGCGTACCCGGCCATGAACTCGGTGTGCTGCTGGTTGACCTTTTGGCCGCCGTGGCGATGGCCTTCGCCACGGTCGGATGGCTGCTGGCCACCTTCACGCTCCGCGCCAAATCGGGCCAAAAGGCGGTGTCTTTCCTGAACGGCGGCCGTGAGGCCCTTGTCGCCGCAGGCCTTGCGCTGGCCCTCTTCGCCGTGTCCTGAGCAAGCTCGCTCCGAGGGGCCGGACTGTTAGTTTCGCCGCTACCGCTGCATTCGGGGCCGTGGTACGTTCAGCGTGATCAGGATGTCCCGACGCGGCCCCTTGACCAGCCCGGCTCCTGGCACAGTCCCGGAAAGCAGAGGCAAGCGATGCCAACACTATTGATCTTCCATGAAGTCAACGACGTCGAACACTGGCTCAGTTCACCCAAACGGGAAGAAGTCTTCGGGCCTCTGGGCATCACGGTTCGACCCTTCTCCGACCCGGCAAAGAGCAACCGGGTGGGCTTGATTGTCCAAGTCCCCGACATGGACACGTTCCAGCGAATTATGGAGTCGCCAGAGGCAGCCGAGGCGATGAAGTTCGACGGCGTCCGTCCGGAAACAATGCTGATGCTCGTCGAGCCCTAGGCACTCCCGTGCAAACCAGAGACAGGCTCTATGACCTGCTCGCCTATGAGGACTATGCGGCCTTCCACCAGAAAGTTTTAACCGGCCAGTAAGGCCCCGATGGGTCGGCCGAGAAAGCCAAAAAGCACCGATGAGCGGCATTGATTCAGTGCCGTTCATCGGTGCTTCAGGCTCCGCCCCTCTCCAGGGCATTTAGTCGTTAAAAGGCGCGGAGGATGTCTTCGACGCGTTGTTTGGCGTCGCCGAAAAGCATTTGGGAGTTCTCCCGGAAGAACAAAGGGTTTCGCACTCCGGCGTAGCCTGCGGCCATGGAGCGCTTGAACACCACGACGTTGTCCGCTTCCCAGACCCGGAGGACGGGCATGCCGGCGATGGGGCTGGACGGGTCCTCTGCGGCTGAGGGGTTCACGGTGTCGTTGGCCCCGATGACCAGGACCACGGAGGTGCCACCGAGGTCCTCATTGATTTCGTCCATTTCCAGGACAATGTCGTAGGGGACTTTGGCTTCGGCGAGCAGCACGTTCATGTGACCGGGCAACCTGCCGGCGACGGGGTGTATGCCGAACCGGACATTCACGCCGCGTTCGCGGAGCTGGTGCGCCAGTTCAGCGACGGGATACTGGGCCTGGGCCACGGCCATGCCGTAGCCGGGGGTGATGACAACGCTGGTCGCGTTGGACAGCATTTCCGCGGTGGCCTGGGCCGTGATTTCGCGGTGCTCGCCGTACTCGGTGTCCGCCCCGGAGGGTGCTGCGACGCCGAACCCTCCGGCGATCACGGAGATGAAGGACCGGTTCATGGCCTTGCACATGATGTAGGACAGGTAGGCACCCGAGGAGCCCACCAGTGCGCCGGTGATGATCAATAGATCGTTGTTCAGCAGGAACCCCGCGGCGGCGGCGGCCCAGCCGGAGTAGCTGTTGAGCATGGACACGACCACGGGCATGTCGCCGCCTCCGATGGAGGCCACCAGATGCCAGCCCAGCCCGAGGGCGAGGACAGTGACAATGATGAGCAGCCACAGCTGCGAATCGTTGACGTACCAGACGGTCAGGGCAATGAATGCCGCAAGGGCGCCGAGGTTGATCGCGTTCTTGCCCGGCAGCGTCAGGGGTGAGGACTTCATCCGGGCCGAGAGTTTCAGGAATGCCACGATCGAGCCGGTGAAGGTCACCGCACCGATGAACACGCCGATGAAGACCTCGGCGTGGTGGACGGCCATCAGGTCAGCGGACAGGGCCGGGACCTCGAGGTGCCCGTTCCAGCCCACCAGCACCGCGGCGAGGCCAACGAAGCTGTGCAGCAGCGCAATCAGCTCCGGCATGCCGGTCATTTCCACGACGCGGGCACGCCAGAGCCCGATGGCTCCGCCGACCAGGACCGCACCTGCGAGCAGGGCCAGCCCGGTCAGGCCGTGGCCGGTGCCCCAGGCGCCCTGCAGGGTCAGCCAGATGGTCGCGGCGAGGGCGATGACCATGCCGGTGATGCCGTAGATGACCCCGGACCGGGCTTTCTCATGCCTGCTCAAACCGGCAAGGCTGAGGATGAACAGCAGGGCCGCGACGATGTAGGCCGCCCCCGCGATGGATTCTGCGGTCAACGGACCGGAGACGATTTCAGACACGGTAAAGCTCCTCGATACGATTCGGGCTGCTGCTTCGGGTACCTCGCTCATGAACGTGTCTTCTCACCGCGGGAGAACATCGCGAGCATCCGCCGGGTCACAGCGAACCCGCCGAAGATGTTAATGCTGGCCAGCAGCACCGAGACCGCGGCCAGGACCTGCATCACGGGGTTCTCGGAAGTGACCTGCAGCAGCGCACCGACGACGATGATCCCGGAGATGGCGTTGGTGACAGACATCAGCGGGGTGTGGAGGGCGTGGTGGACTTTGCCGATGACGTAGAAACCGACCACGATCGAGAGCATGAGCACCGTGAAGTGCTGCGGCAGCGGCGCCGGGGCCACCGCGTTGATCCAGAACAAGACTGCGATGCCCGTGGCAAAGATCCCGGCCTTAACTGCGGCGCTGAGGCCTTGCTTCTTCTTTGGCGCAGTGCTTTCGACCGCCGTCCCGGTTTCCGTCTTCCCTACCGGTGCAGCGGAGACCTGGACCGGGGGTGGCGGCCAGGTCTTCTCTCCGTCCCGGACCACCGTCACCGAGCGCTGCACCACGTCATCAAAGTCGATCCGCAGGACCCCGTCCTTGTCCTTGGTCAGGAGCTTGAGCAGGTTCAGCATATTCGTCCCGTACAGCTGGGACGCCTGGGCCGGCAACCGGGCCGGAAGGTCCGTGTAACCCAGGATCACCACACCGTTATCGGTCACCACGCGTTCCCCGGCGACCGAGCCTTCCACGTTCCCGCCCTGCCCTGCGGCCATGTCAACGATCACGCTGCCGGCCCTCATACCTGCCACGTCCTCGGCCGTGAGCAGCTTCGGCGCCGGACGCCCCGGGATCAGGGCGGTGGTGATGATGATGTCCACGTCCCGTGCCTGCTCCGTGTACATTTCTGCCGCCCGAGCGTTGTATGCCTCGGACGTGGCCTTCGCGTAGCCGTCCGAGGACTGCATCTGCTCGGCGACCTCAACCTTGAGGTAGGTCCCGCCGATGGACTTCACCTGGTCGGCCACCTCGGGCCGCGGGTCCGTGGCACGCACGATCGCGCCGAGGCTGCTCGCCGCCCCGATCGCCGCCAGACCCGCCACGCCGGCACCGGCGACCAGGACCTTCGCCGGCGGGACCTTGCCCGCGGCAGTCACCTGGCCCGTGAAAAACCTGCCGAATTCATGCGCAGCCTCAATCACGGCCCGGTAGCCGGCAATGTTCGCCATCGAGCTGAGCACATCCATCGACTGCGCCCGCGAAATGCGCGGCACCGCATCCAGGGCAAGGGCGGTGATCGGACGCGCAGCCAGCGCCTCCACCAGCTCCGGACGCAGCCCCGGGCTCAACGACCCGATCAGCGTCGCCCCGTCAGCCAGACGTCCAATCTCCTCCTCCGTGGGCGGGTTAACCCGCAGCACCACCTCACTGCCCCACGCATCATCGGCCCCAACAATAACGGCACCCGCCTCGGCATACGCCTCATCACGAAACGACGCAGACTCCCCCGCACCCTTCTCAACCACAACCTCGTAGCCCAACCCCAACAATTGCTTCACAGTCGTGGGCGTCGCTGCCACCCTTGTTTCGTGGCCTAATTCGGCCACGATCCCAATTCGTGTCATTTTGCTCGTCCTCCTAGTAGCGTGCGTGGCCTGATCGTATGTCTGTCTGTCTGCGGAATGTGCCCCAGCTTTCCATCGTTACGCCCGGCGGGACGTCGCCCGTGAGACACACCTCGTAGCGGCCAGGGGCCAGCCGCGTGACCGAGATACCGGCCTGCCTGAGGATGGCTGCGGGCTTCAAGAGATCGACAGCCCTGTCCAAGGCGGCATCCAATTCTCTTCGAGCGTGAATGGTAACGACGAGACAATCTGTCTCTGCATGCATATTTAGGGATCCTCAATCTCGTTGCGGCTTTCACCGCCCTGCCTTGTCGGCTGTCCGTTATGGTTGATCGGGAAAGCTTTACGATTTCAGGACCCCGCTCCCACCGATGGGCCTATTTGCTGTCAGCGTCGCGCACGCTCAACCCGGCTTCGAGCGCTGGCTCTAGGCGAATACCTTCAGCGTCAAGGCTGAGTGTTTGTGGAGCAAGACAGTCGAATCGGTCGGGCTTCGCCACTCCCCTGTACACGAAGTCAGTGACCAGCTTTCGCATGGCGACGGTTACCCGCGCCGATTCTGACATCGAAGCGCCTTCGAGCATTGGGGCATCGTGCCATTGGGCGGTGTCGCCGAAGATGAACGGCAAAACGAAGCAGTGTGGCGCGTAGGCTGCCTCGAGCTTGCTGCGGTGATCCAGCCGGACGACTTGCGCGGGGACGGGTGCGTGGGCTGCGATCTCAAGTGCGGGTATGCGAAAGTGCGCCAACGTGGCCGCGCGCACTATTCGTAAGTAGGCGTCAGGATCATCGCCACAGCTTTCGAGACGGGCCGCCGCTGCTGCGGGATCGGTAAAGGTCCGATCGATAAACCGGTCCACGTCTGCCTTCGAGTAATCCGCGCGCGGCTGGCTACGAAGGAAGCCGGCAGACTCCTCGGCTGTCGTAATGAGAAGGACAGCGTCGGTATGGATTCTCTGGGCGGAGGAAGCGTAACGTGCCAGGTCGCTCGGCGTTTCCTGTGATTCAGCGGGCATGTAGGGAAAAGCCTGGAGGCCGGCCCGGGCGCTTCCCTGCGCTGCAAGTAGCGCCCCGACCGGCGCGCTCAGCAGAGCCGTCTCTGAGCCCACGGCGTCGATGATCGCCGCCCGATGCCGAAGCCAGGTGTCCACGGGCAGCGGCGCCAACCGAGGCATGCTGATCAGCAGCGTCCGCGCGGCCAAACCGCGCATGCGGGGGTCGGTACTGAGCGCGTAGGCGTACCACGCCCCCGCAGAATCTCCCGCGATCGTTATGCTCCCGGGATCCCCGCCAAAGGCGCTGATGTTCTCCCGCACCCACTCCAAAGCGGCCTGGAGATCGCGGACGGGCTTGGTCGACTCTGCCGGGTCCCCGATCGGACCGAAGTGCCCCGACACGCCGAGCCGGTAGTTCACCGTGACGAGGACGATGCGCGCGTCACGCACGAAGGTTGTCGACTCGTACCACCGGCTTTCGCCCGAGCCGGTCGTGAAGCCGCCGCCGGGAATGAAGAACACGACGGGAAGTCCGTCGGCACCCGCCGGCGCCTGGACCCGAAGCGTGAACGCATCTTCCTGCTGCACAAGCTCACTGAGGGCGGGCCCCAGCAGGTTGTCGAGCACACCCGGCGTCTGTGGGAAGGCTATCGGCGGCGTCTGTACTTCGCCTGACGAAATCGCGTCGATCTCACCGAACCGGGGATCAGTCCTCGGAGTCCCGTAGCGCACTCCCCGCGCGTCGATCACTCCTGCGTGAAGATGGGCGCGCACGGCCCACCGCGGGGTAGGAATCACGAGCATGGTGTTCACGGAATAAACTCGTGATCGCCCTCGCTGACCGCCTCGGTAATCTGCCAATACTCCACGTTCGTATAGGGCCAGACTTGCGAAACACGGCCGTGCGCGTTCTGATACCACGTGTGCACATACGGCTGCCCCCACGCCATCCGGCGGTTGCCAGCGTCGATCCAGTCAACAAAGCGGTCCAAGGCCGCGGGCCTCACGTCGATGGCGGCGGCACCCCTGTGCAGGATCTCGTAAACAGACTTGAGGGAGAACTCGACGGCACGTTCAATCATGAAGTGCAGGCTCCCGGCGACGACACCTCCGACGTTAGGGCCGTAGATGAGGAAGAAGTTGGGGAAGCCGGGCACCGTGATGCCGTTGTATGCGCGCGCGTCGCCCTTCCAGAAGTCGTGAATCTCCACACCGTCGCGACCGATGACCTCCACCTCATCGAGGTAATCCGACGGCTTGAAGCCGGTCGCGAAGACGACGATGTCGACTTCATGCTCAACGCCATGACCGTCGACTATGCCGCGCTCGGTGAATCGCTCGATACCCGCTGTCACAACTGTCGTGTGCGGGGATTTGAGGGCGGCGGCCCACACCCCGTTGTCACGGAGCATCCGCTTTGCGCCCGGAGGGTAGTTGGGAACGGCATGAGCCAGTAGGTCCGGGCGTTCCGCGAATTGAGCTGCGAGGAGCCCGGTCAGCACGTCGCGGACCTCTTGGTTCTTGCGGGAGACGCTCAGTGGTGCTCCCTCCCAGCCTTCCTCTGCCGTCACGGTGTGCAAGCGGCCGGGGATGCCCTGAACCGTCGCCCATAGGCGGTTCCACTGTGCATAGTGCGGGACCTTGCGTCGCAGCCAGGTGAAGGCGTCGGTGACGCGGTCGTGATAGTTCGGTGCCGGCAGCATCCAGGGTGCGGTGCGCTGGAACAGCACCAGTTTCTCAACGTCGTCTGCCAGTGCCGGCACAATCTGGTAAGCGCTGGCACCTGTGCCGATAACGGCTACGCGCTTTCCCGCATAGTCCGCCTCGTGTGACCACTCCTGCGAGTGCATGGTCACACCGCGGTACTGGTCGACGCCCTCGAAATGAGGGATGTTGGGGCGGTCCAACTGACCGAGAGCGCTCACGACAGCCGCAAAGCTCCGGGTCTGCTCTTTCCCGGCGGCATCCCGGGTGGTGGCCTCCCACCTGCGGGCCCCCTCGTCCCAGCGCAGCCGGTTCAGCCGGGTGGAGAACTCGATATTCTCAACGATTCCCGCGCGCTCGGCGACGTCGCGGACGTAGTCGAGAACGTCCCCTCCCTTCGCGAACTGGTGGGGCCAGTCGCCTCGCTGCGCGAACGAGTACGAATACCCGAAAGTCGGGGTGTCGAGCCGGACACCAGGATAAGAGTTCTTAGCCCACGTCCCACCCAGCATTGGAGCGTCTTCGACGACGATAAAGGGCACCCCGGCTTGCTTATACCTGTGTGCCGCAGCGATCCCGGCGATCCCTGCCCCGACGATGAGCACGGGGAACTCGCGACCATCAGCGACGTCCTCGAAATGCCATTGAGGGGCCCCACCTTTGTCCGCTGCGAGGTCAAGCTCATGCTTCAGCGAATCGTACCAATGCTCACGCCCCGCGGTGAGGAAACGCAGGAGATCAGTGACGGTCTCATCCGGGAGCAGATCAACCGCGGTGATCCCATTGTCCCGGAGCTCGCGCAACCCGGCCAACGCCACTGCCTTTGCGCCTTCCTGCTGATCGGCGGACATGCCACCGTGCGGATGGGGTTGGGTGTCCACCGGGCTCAGCGGAGGTTGTAGGTCGCTACTCAGTGACGACGTATCGCCGAGCGCCGCCGCGATCGCGACGAGCAGCACGGGAAGTTCCGATTGCGCGATGATCTCCGCCAGAAAGGCGTCGTCCTCGACAATGGGCTCCGCGCCAGGTTCCCAATAGAGGTCATCGAACCGTGCGGTTTCGGACCGCGATTCCTGCATGCTGGGCATTCCGTTCTCCTTGAAATTGTTATC
Source organism: Arthrobacter sp. 05N428_2 (assembly GCF_056397065.1). NCBI lineage: Bacteria > Bacillati > Actinomycetota > Actinomycetes > Micrococcales > Micrococcaceae > Arthrobacter > Arthrobacter sp. 05N428_2. The sequence goes on from NZ_JBFTMR010000007.1 coordinate 101,264, forward strand.
GCCGCGAGCGTGGATCGACGTACGAGCGCAGACTTTGGATGACTGACTGTTCGCTGTCGTCGGTGAACACTGCCGCGACGTAGCGATCCGGACGAACCACCAGGGTGTGAGGTTTCGTCAGGCGTGGGACTGCGAGCAACCGTCCAGCGTCGAGGAGCAGCGGAAAACTGTATTGCTCAGCCGGCGAAACGGGTGTGCCTGCCAATACAAGCCGTCGGGCGCCGAGCAAGGCCCAGAATGGATCCGGCCTCTGCGGTGACGCGCTTTCTGCTTCCAGGGTCAAGAGGGACCAGCCGTCGCCGAGATGAGTATCGAGCGGCATCGTCCCGCCGTCCGGGCCGGTCACCGACGGCTGGCTCAGTGCGAAACCGACCGATGCCGCCAACCGGCGGTCGATATCCCGTCCCGCCTTGATGGCCACGCCGTTGCGGTAATCGGGTGGTGAGATGAAACGCATGGATCCCAGATACCGGTGAACCGCGGGAATGAGGCTGACCGTGCGGAAGGCGATGTCCCGGACGTTGGTCTTCAGTGCGCCCACAGCCATAACAACGGCCCCGGTCCGGCGTGACACCTTCACCATTTTCGCTGCATGGGTGCGGCGTTCGGATTCGTAGGTGGACAGGAGGCGGTCCGTGCCTGCGCCGCGGAGCACTTCCAACAGCTTCCAGCTGAGATTGAGTGCGTCGCGCAGCCCGGCGTTCAGCCCCTGCCCTGAGAAGGGCGGCATGAGGTGCGCGGCGTCACCGATCAGGAAGGAGCGGCCGGAGCGGTAGGTACGTGCGATGCGCTGGTGGGCGACGTAGACGACGGCGCGCCTGACATCCTCTGTCCCGATTCGCGGATGGAAAGGTCGGGACAGCTCAAGAATTTGCGCCGGTGCCGTCATCTCGTCCGCGCTTTCGTGGTCGAAAAGCATGAACTCCAGGCGCAGACGCCCTTTGATCCCGGGTACCAGAACGTAGGGACGCGTCCCGTTGCCGTGGAACTCGGCGTAGGGCTCGCGGGCCTCAGGCACATTGAGCAGGTCGATGACTACCCAGCGTTCCTCCTGAGTTGACCCCACCAGGTCAATGCCCAGGGCTTCACGGACGAAACTGCGGCCGCCGTCAGCACCGATAAGCCATGAGGCAGCCACGGCTCCGTTGCCGTCGTCGGATTGAAAACCGACGGTGACCCCGTCTTTATCCTGGGCGATCGCGTTGACTTGAGCACCTGTGAGAAATGCGATGCGCTCGTCATTGCTTGCTTTTGTCCAGAGGAGGTCTTCCAGCACGGGCTGGTCGAACTGTGACTTGGCCGGGTGTCCGATGCGGGAAGGAGCCGGTTTCGACGAGGCAAGTGGCCTGTCGTTCAGTCCGAAGTAACGGCTCCCGGTGCCGAGCAATGACTCCTCCTTCAGCGCATCGGCAAGGCCCAAACGGTCCATGGTCCGAAAGGTTTCGTCGGCGATGCTGATGGCCCGTGGCAGGTCCATCGGCGCGTTGGCGGCGTCGAGCAGCGCGACACGGGCGCCGCCGTCGGCGAGCAGCAGCGCCGCAGTCAGTCCCACCGGACCGGCGCCGACAACCGCGACATCGAAGTGATCCATGGCATTACCTTTGCGCATCTTTAGGCGACGAGAACGTTGCGCAGAGTACCGAGCTTGCCGACCTCAACCTCGACGACGTCGCCGGGGGCGAGGAACGTCGGCGGCTCCATGAACAGCCCCACGCCTCCGGGGGTGCCGGTCACAATGACGTCACCAGGGGACAGCGGGGTGAATGCCGTCACGTATTCGAGGATCGCGGGGATGTCGAAGATAAGGTCCGCAACCGCCGCGCGCTGCCGGACTTCTCCATTGACCCTCGTCTCAACGACGAGTTCGGTGACATCACCGACTTCCTCGGCGGTCATGAAGTAGGGGCCAAAGGCGCCACTCAGCGGAAAGTTCTTCCCGGGAGTCCACTGTCCGGTGTGGCGCTGCCAGTCACGGGCACTGAAATCATTAAAAGCGGCGTAGCCGGCGACGACCTTGAGCGCATCCTCCGGGCGGACGTGGTCCGCGGGAGCTCCCACGACCAATGCGACCTCGCCCTCGTAGTCATACATGTCGCTCTCGCTGGGAATCGGCAAGTCGGCTCCATGCGCGGCAAGCGTGTCGGAGAAACGTGCGAACACCGTCGGCTTTCCAACATCTGCCCGCCCCGTCTCTTCACGGTGGCTGCGGTAGTTGACACCGATGCAGATCACCTTGCCGGGCGCAGCCAGGAGAGGGAGGAACTGGGTTCCTTCCACAGGCTGAACCGGCGCACCGTCGGATTCCGGTGCCGTGGCAAGCAGGTCGTCCACAATCGCCGACTGAAGCGAAGGAGAAACATTGACGCCGCTGGGACCCAGATCGAACAGCTGGCCGTCGATCTCCAGCCCCCAGGTGGGCTGTCCTGCCGGGGTGAGGTAACTCGCGTAGCGCATGTAAATCCTTTCTGGGGCCGACGACATCCGCCGTCGGGGAATCTTGGTGTTGCTTGAACTGTATGCAGAATGCATTCCGCAGTCAATAACGCACTTTCGAATGATCAGTGCGTATGTGTAGTCTTAATCCATGGCACGACAAGCGAATGCAGAGACGATTAGCGTGGGGGTCCGCGACATGCTGCGGGCCGATATCTTCGCTGCACAATGGGCCCCCGGTACCAACTTGCAGATTGGCGAACTGACCAAGCGATACAACGCCAGCTCCACAGTGGTCCGCGAGGCCATGGTGCGATTGGCCGGCGAAAAACTCCTCCAGTTCCGCCCCAACCGGGGCTTTTTCATCGCGGAATACACCCTGGAAGAGTTGCGTGGTCTGGGCGAGCTCCGCTGTCGGGTGGAAGAATACGGTCTGACACTGGCCATCGAGCGAGGCGACGTCACGTGGGAGTCCGACCTCCTCGCTGTCCATCATCGGCTGGAACGGACCCCACGCCGAGGGACTGAAGATCCTAACCACATCACGTCCGAATGGTTCCTCGCCCACCAGGCGTTCCATGCAAAATTGCTTGAGCCGTGCTCTGTCCCACTGTTGCAGGACTTCGCTGCAACTTTGGGTGAAGCCACCGCCCTATACCGGCTGTGGACCGCCCCGGATCAGCGCGCGCAATCACGGGACATCGAGGCCGAGCACCGCGCGATCCTCGAGGCGACCATGGTGCGGGATGCGCCGACGGCCACCAAACTACTGCGTGAGCACTACATGCGGACCATCGACATCATTGAAGACGCTGAATTCCGTGCCGCCGCAGAAGCCGCGCCGTCCCAGGGGTAGGAACGGCACGGCGGCAGCTAGCCCACGGAGACCGGGAAGACCCCATGTGAGCGGAAATCTTCGCCGTTGTAGACGCCCCACCGGTTGAACCACGTCCGGTCGTCCTGGCTCCACTCAATTGGAGGACGATCAATCTCGTGGATCTGCTCAAGGTCTGTGTATAGCTCTACTACAGTGCCGTTGGGCTCGACGTAGTATGCGGCGATGTTGTGGCCTGCGCCGTGACGTACAGGTCCCCAGATCAGACGACGGTCCCGGGCAAACAAGCGGTCGGCGAGTCGTCCAAGGTCGGCCACGGACTGCGTCTGCCACGCGTGGTGATGCAGTGTGCCGCGTCCTTTGATGAGCGCGATTCCATGGTGGTCGGGGTTGCAGCGCAGGAAGTAGGCGAAGTCCTTGCCGATGACGTCGGAGACCTTGAAGCCGAAGAACTGCACCAGAAAGTCCCTCATGGCTGTGGGATTCTGGGGGTGGATGTTGATGTGGCCGTAGCGGTCCGGGCCAAAGGCTGCCGGGCCGTGCCGGAACGTCTTCATGCCGACATAGACGTGGTAGACGTATCCCTCGGGGCCCAGGACGGCGAAGCCCTCACCGATCTCCCGTTCGAGGGGACTGCGCGTGAGGATCGGAAACCCTCTGGCCTCGAGGCGCTTCCGGATGATCTCCAAACCCTCGGGGCTGTCGGCGACAAGGCCAATATGGTCAATGCCGTCCTCCTCGCTCTTCACGTAGACGAGCTCGTGGTGACGGTCCGCAGCGGACAAATAGGCCCTGTCGTCGTCGTTGTGTGTCATGCGCAGACCGAGGACGTCAGTCGCCAACTCGAGCGACTCATCGTAGTCACGGGTCCGCATTGCGAGATATCCCATTTCGGTAATCACACCAAGTGACATAGCTAAAACCTTTCTTTCAGCGTCGGCCCCTAAACGGAGCGGGACGCGCCGCCATCCACTCGGATGTTCTGGCCTGTGATGTAGCTGGCTTCTTCGCTGGCGAGAAACCGAATGACGCGGGCCACTTCTTTCGTGCTGGCAGCCCTGCGCAAAGGTATTCGGGTGGTCCATTCCGCCGGTACAGTGCCCGGATCCTCTTTGGTGAAGCCCGGAAGAACGTTGTTCATCCGGATCCCGGATGGCCCGTACTCGTCGGAGTACAACTTGGTGAAAGTACCCAGCGCCGCACGGAACGTGCCTGAGACCGGGTAGTTCGGGTTGGGCTCGAAGGGGGAACTCGTGGAGACGTTGACGATCGCCCCACCTCCTGCGGCAACCATGTGAGGGGTCACGATCCGGCTCATTCGGATGACGTTGAGAAGGTACATCTCGTAGCCCTCTGCCCACTCGTCGTCGCTGATCTCCAGCACAGGCTTTCTGGCAGCATGTCCGGAACTGTTAACCACGACGTCGATGCGTCCGTACGTGGTCAGCGCCAAGTCCGTGACTGCTTCCAGGTCCGCCACGGACCGGTTGGAACCCTTGGTTCCAACCCCGCCCAGGCTGCGGGCAAGGTCCATTGCGCTCCCGGAAGGCGAAAGCGCGGCAATACGGTACCCATCGCCGGCTAGTGCGCGGACAGCGGCGGCGGCAATGCCGCGGCCGCCTCCAACCACCAGGGCTACCCGGTCCGAACCGCTCATGGTTGATCCTCCGCGGCCCCAAGGCTGGCGTAGTGCTGGACGAGCTTATCCATGGCCAGCGCAGACAGCTCCGCCGCCTCGGCAAAGTCGATCTTGTCCCCCGCGGATGCCGAAATGTAAAAACCGTCCGTCAGGGCGCGGCCAAGCATGACGACTTTTCGGGCGAGGTCTGGTTTCACGCGTAAGGCTGCGGCGGGGATACCCGGGGTGACAGCCTCGACCATGAGTTCGTACATCTCCTCGCGCACTTCCAGGTATTTTTGGCGTGCAGCGTTCCCCGCCAGTCGCTTCTCCAGCGCAAAGAGCAGTCCAATGATCCAGAATGCTTCCTGCGCGTTCGCCGGGTCGGCGGAATTAGCCGCGGATCCGGCGATGCTCGTGCGGAGAATGACCCTGTTTTCCGGTCCCCGGTGACGCGTCTTCCAGTTTTCGAAGCAGTAGTCGATCAGCGCGGCGAACAAGCCTTCTTTGTTTTCAAAGTGCCAGTAGACGGATCCGATCGGCAGATGGGCTACCCGGGCGACCTCAGCCATCGTTGTACCCTCATAGCCCTCGGTGACAGCGAGCTGCAGCACCGCCTCAAGGATGGCGCGTTCATTTTCCGGGGTGGAATGGTGGACGCGGCGACGTTTGCCCGTTTCCGGCTTGACTGCTCCATTAGTGCTGGCGTCAGCGCCTGCCCGGGGACTCATGAGCGCAGCTCCTCGCGGGCTGCCGCCCGCTCGCCACCCGGGTTGATCTTGGCGAACTGAACTTCCTCGTAGACCTGATGGCGCAGTTCGCCGAAGCGGTGCAGCGATCTGGTGTCAGCTTGGCTGCGTACGTCCGGTAGATCGATGTGCAGGTCGGCCTGGATGATGGTCGGCGAACTCGAGAGCACCAGCACTCGCTCCGCCAGGTAGACGGACTCGTCGATATCGTGGGTCACAAAGAGAATTGTCATATTGAGGCGCTTCCAGACGTCGCGGACGAGGTCTTCGAGCTCTCCGCGGGTTTGCGCGTCGACTGCTGCGAAGGGCTCATCCATGAGAAGCACGCTGGGGTTGGAGGCGACAGCACGGGCAATTGCCACGCGCTGCTGCATGCCACCGGAGAGCTGCCACGGGTAGCTCTTGGTTGCGTGGGAGAGACTGACGGCCTCGAGCGCCTCACTGACGCGCTCCTTGCGTTCAGCCTTGGGCACGCCGGAGGTCTTCAGCGGCAGCTCGACGTTGTCTTCAACGCTAAGCCAAGGAAACAGGCTGCGGCTGTACTCCTGAAAGACCACCGCCATGCCCTCGGCAGGGCCGGCAACCCGCCGGCCGTCGAGCTCCACCTCGCCGGATGTGGGCTCCAGGAGTCCGGCGATGCATTTCAGCAGCGTCGTTTTCCCCGAACCGGACGGCCCCACCAAGCAGGCGAACTCGCCGGCATGCAGATCGAAGGTGAGGGACCGCACGGCCTCCACTTCGTTGCGGCTGCCTACACCATAGAGCTTGCGCAGCTGCTGGACACTGAGTCGGACTTCCGACTTGTTAGCCGTCATTCGAGGCCTCCTTTAGACCGTAGTACCATCCCAAAACGCGCTTCTGGATCGCTTGGAAAGCTACCGACAGCAGCACTCCGATGATTCCCAGGAGAACGATACCGCTCCACATTTCCGGGATCGCGACGCGGTTTTGAAAGTTAATAATCGAATAGCCAATGCCGTCGGTCGAAGCGAACATCTCCGAGACAACCAAGAGGATGAGGCCGACCGCGAGGCTGTGCCGGATGCCGGCCATGATGAGCGGTGAGGCGCCTGGCAGAACGAGGTAGCGGATGCGGTCGAACCCACGAAGGCCGTAGACACGGGCGGTATTCTTCAGGACTTCATCAAGGGACCGCACACCTTCCACAGTATTCAACAGGATGGGCCAGAGGCAGCCGAGGACGATGACGGCGACCTTCATCGTGTCATTGATACCGATCAGCAGCAGCAGAACCGGAATGAGGATCGTTGAGGGTACCGCCCTGACGAATTCGAGCAGTGGCTCGAGAAGCCAGCGCAAGTTGCGTGACAGCCCAATCGCAATTCCGAGGACCACCCCGAGCACCAGTGAGATCAGGAGGCTGATGGACAGTCGCCCAATACTGGGGAGAACGTCCGTGAAGAACTTTTCGCTGAACCACACTTTGGCAAAAGTGCTGGCCATCTTGTCCGGTTTGGGGACGAAGAAGTTCACTCCCTGGGCTGTGGTCGCCCACCAGATGGCGATGAGGATGGCCGGCAGGCCGAACCACATACCTATGCGTTTGAGGACGATCATGCCGCCACCTCCGAACGGACTGAGGTGTGCCAGAAAAGCACTTTGCGCTCAATGAAGCGGAATATCAGGTTGACCAGTATGCCGAGCACGCCGGATGTAAGGATAAGGGCAATCATGGCTGGCGGGTTGTCGTTGAGTTGGGCCTGCGCGACTGCCCGGCCGATACCCGGGGTGCCGACGATGAGCTCGGAACTGATAGCGAGGATAAGGGCGACTGTGGCCGCGATCCGAATACCGGTCATCAGATACGGCAAAAGCGTGGGTAATACGAGGTGGCGGACCCGCTGCAGCCACGTCATCCGCATGGTGTGAACTGTGTCATTTGCCACTTTGTCGATATCGGTAATGCCGTACAGGACCTGGATCATGATGATCCAGAAGCAACCGTAAACGACGATCATGAGCTCGGCGCCGATCCTCGGTCCGAACAGCAGTGCAGCCAATGGGATCATTCCCACGGCCGGGATGGGGCGGAGGAACTCGATAGAAGTGTGCGTCGCAGACCGCAGGAACTCGCTGGATCCGATGAGCAGGCCAACTGCGACACCACCGAGTGTGGCGATGCCGAGCCCAAGGAACCAGGCCCACATCGTCTGCCCCATGGTCATCCAAAATTGGGTGAAGGTCAGGTTGGTAAAGAAGGTTGGAAGCACCACCGACGGCGGTGGCAGGTGGTGCTGACTGATCGGGCCAAAGACTGAGTAGAGTTCCCAGACGATGAGTGCGGCGAGGATGCCGGCGACACCCAGGACGTAGGGCCCGACAGCAGTCCACCGGGCAGCACGACGCACTCTGTGCTCCCGCGTAGGCACGGTGCTCACAGCCACGCTGCTCAGGGTTGGAGTTTGCGTTTCCACGGTTTTGTTCTGCTCTCAGTTGTTGCGATCGATATGGGGTCGGGGCCGACGAGCGGCCCCGACCGCGGGGTTACGGCTTCCAGATCACCTTGTCAACGTCTGGCTTGGTGCTCACGACGCCGTATTTGACGAGCAAATCCGCGAACAACTGGATGGTCTCTTTCGAAACGTCCGCGTTGTAGATGGAGAGTTTTACTTTCGCCGCTGCGGCCGGATCGGTGCCGAGCGAAGCAGGCATTGCCGCGCGGACCAGATCATTGTTCTCAGTCAGGAACGGCAAAGCGTCTTTCATGGCCGCAGTGAACCGCTTGACCAAGGCAGTGTCGCTGTCGACGAGTTTGCCACTGGAGATCGTCACGAGTTCATTCGCGCCCAGGCCTGTGTCATGGATGAAGTCGCTGACCACCCGGCCGCCCTTGGCCACTACCTGCTGCATGAAGGGCGAACCCGCCATCCCTGCGTCAATCTGGCCAGCTTCGATCTGGGCTGCAACCTCGGGGAATGACAGCTGGACGAACGTCACCTTCTTCGGATCCCCGCCATCCTTGGCCACGGCTTCACGGATGCCGATTTCTCCAATGCTGCCCAGTGCGTTGACCGAGACCTTCTTGCCTTCGAGATCGCGGGCGCTCTTGATGCTCGATGAGGCACCGACAACGACGGCGGTCGAGTCTTCCACGGTCTTGGGATCGTTCTGGGTAACACCATCAACGATGCGGACATCGAGGCCCTGCGTGGTTGCCGTCAGGGCTGTGACCGGGCTGGCCAGCATGAAGTCGAGCTCCCCGGTTGCGAGCGCGGGCAACTGTGCCGCACTGCTGCCCGCGCCAACGACCAATTTGAGATCGATGCCCTGCTTCTTGAAGTAGCCCTTGTCGATGGCAACTTGTAGTGCCGCGACGGTGCTGGACGGAAACAGTCCGTAGGTGACTTTGGTGAGCCCGGCGGAGCCACTGGCGGCCGCCGTGGAGCCGCTTCCGTCAACAGATCCGGACGCACAACCACTAAGTGTCAGTGCTAGAGCCACGGCACCAACGGCCGCTGCACGGGTTTTCTTGATGTTCATAAGATTCGCTCTCCCTTGAGTGAACGCTGCGCGGGCCTTCCCGCCTACCGCCTGTACAGACGAGTTGCAGCAACAGTATTTATTGATTATGCGCTTGTCAATGAATTATGCGTTCGTAACCTTATTATGCGTTTTGAAAAGCCAATGTGACGTCGGCCACGCTGAATACTTTCTTTAGAACGCCGTTCAGTTCCTGGGCGATGCACTCGGCGGCCACCACATGATCGGGTCGCACAACGATCGCGGAGAAGGGCCTCTCGTCAAACCAGGCCTTCAAGAGTCCGCTTTCGTCGCCAACCACTCGAACCCCAGGCGCTGCCGCAGCCTTCGCCCACGCCAACTGCGTGGCCGGCACGGCGTGCACAAGGGTTCCGCCGAGCCCTGCCAACGTCTCAGCCTCAGCGTCGCCGACGAAGGCCCGTGGATCGTTGTTCCATACGATGACCCGCCATCCCTGGCCGGTGGCGTCGTCCAAGAGGACCGAACAGCCCTCCTCATTCCGCACCGTGGGCTGCGGGAACAACGTGCCCACTGCGCGGGGGGCATCCGCCCGATCAGGCAACGCCTTCCACGTGGGGAGCTCGGACGGAACCACGATGCCGTGGTCGTATTTGGGCATCGGTTTGTAGCCCTGGCTGTTGAGCCGGGCACGGGCCTTCGGCAGCTTGTCTACAACTGCCGCTGCCATGTCACGCACCGCCGTGCGCAGCCTGTTGTGGTCTGTGACGAGGTTCGCCATATTCAACGACAACGCCACCATGGCCTTGACGTGTTCACGCCGCTCACCTTCATAGGAATCGAGCAGCTTGGCGCTGGCCTTCCCCTGAACCACGGCAGCTAGTTTCCACCCCAGGTTCAGCGCGTCCCGGATGCCGGAGTTCCAACCCTGGCCAGCAACCACCGGCATGACGTGGGCAGCATCGCCGGCCAGCAGGAATCGTCCTACGCGGAACTTCTCGGCCACACGGGCGTGATGGGCGTAAACCCGACGGCGGATGATGTTCAAGCCAGCGGGATCGGGCACGTGCGCGGCAAGGAGGGAGAAGACGAACGCATCGTCCTCGGCGAGTTCTTCAGATTCACCTTCGAATAGCGTGAATTCCCAGCGGCGGATTCCATGCGGCAGGCTAAGTGTCGCGTACCCACGCTTTGGATCGCCGCCAAAGACCGCATGCGGGGTGCCGATGGGGTCATTGGCGACGTCGATGACCAGTCCGCGGGTCGACCGCGTTTCGCCCTCGAATGCCAGCCCAAGGTGTTGCCTGGTCAAGGACCGCCCGCCGTCGCAGCCGACGACGTAGCTGCCGGTCACCTGTCCTTCGCCCGACGCAGTGAGGAATGTAGCCGTCACGCCGTCGGAATCTGAGGCAAAGGCGCTCACTTGGCTGCCGAAGCGCACTTCGACGTGCGGGTAGCGGGCGAGACCTTCCAGGAGTGCTTTATCGACAAGGGGCTGGATAAAGCCATTTCTGCGGGGCCAGCCAAACTCGCGGGTTGTGGGATTGATCTCCGCAAGTATTTTGCGGTCTCCGTTGACGATTCGGATCTTCTGATCCGGGACGGTGTGCGGAAGCACCTTGTCCACCAGTCCGATGGTCTGCATGGTCCGCAGGGCCTCGTCATCGATGCCCACGGCGCGGGGGTAGTCGATGAGTTCGTCACGGCCTTCCAAGACCACTGTGCTCACGCCGAACTGTCCAAGGAGGTTGGCGAGCGTCAATCCGACCGGGCCCGCTCCGATGATAATAACGTCCTTGCGGTCGCTCATTTTGTACCCCTCAGGGTCTTGATGGAGTCCTGGGCCGCGCGGCTCAGGAAGATAAGGTCGATGCCGAGGCCAAGGTAATCGACGAGCTCCCGGTCCAATAGGTCAGCTGCGTAGGCGCTTGAGCCCGAGTAGATGCCAAGCGTGACGCCGTGCGCCCTGGTCAACTTGGACAAGTGCACGATGGCGTCGCGCACTGGACCGTCCTCCCAGTCCCCCCTCCCCGGAAGTCCGTAGGAGACTGCCAGATCCGCCGGTCCGATATAGATCGAGTCGAGCCCGGGAGTGGTGATGATACTTTCCGCGTGTTCGACGCCCGCAACCGTTTCGATCTGGGCGATCGTGGACACCGCGCGGTTTCCCGCCTCGGTGTAGGGCTGGCCCGGGTACAGGTTGGGGCGGCTCGGGCCGAGGCTCCGGTTCCCCACCCCCGGATACTTGGTTGCTTCTACGAGCATGCGCGCTTGTTCCCCGGACTCGATGGTCGGGGCGATGATCCCGCGTGCACCGCTGTCGAGCAGCCGCAGGATGGGGGCCGGATCCAGGCCCCCCACCCTGGCATAGGTGTACGCCGAATCCCGGGGCGCAGCGCGCAACATTGTGCACGCCTCCTCCAATCCGACCTCGCCATGCTGGAGGTCAACAACGACGCCGTCGTAGCCTGCAGCCAGAGCCCACTCCGTCACCGACAGGGACGGAATCGCCTGGTGCAAGAGGGCCGGCGACTGCCCGCCGCGGCTGTCCCACTTCATTCGGCTGTGCTTTCTGCGAGCCGCTTCGCATGTGCGGCGGCATTCAGCCCACCGAAGATGGGCGCGATCTCGCGCCGTGCGATCTTCCAGTCCCCGTCGACTTGCCGGTAGACCTCGCGGAATTCGCCTACGCTGGCGGGCATCAACGGGTTCTCCGACGAATCCCGGAACGTCATGTACTGCGTCCAACCGTGGAGCTCTTCACCCACCCACGCCAGCCGAATGCCACCAATGATGTGTCGTCCAACGACGCCCGTAATCTTGGCGCGACGTTGGCCCCAGGCTTTGATTGCGTCCTGGCCATCCATGTTCCCGAGTGGTCCGGTTGAGACTGCGTCTTGCGTGTACAGCTCCCACGTGGTGTCAGCTTTTCCATGGTCGAGCCTCCACAACAGTTCCGAGATGAGCTGCTCGATGGCCACGCGCGTTTCGACTGTGAGCTCACGCATCGACGGCCTCCGTCAGATAGGCAACAACGCTTCCCAGCCCGTGTGAATACTGGGCGGTGTACGTCACGTTGGGATCCCAGTCAATGATCAGCCCGATGGACCCGGAGAGCAGGATCTCGCCCGCCCGGAGGGGCTTGCCGATCCGCAGGGAGGTTTCGGCCAGCCACTGGATCGCGTTGACGGGATCGCCCATGACGTTCGCGCCGACGCCGCGCGTCAGTTCTTCCTCTCCCCGGTACAGGACCATTTCGACCTGCTTGAGGTCGATTTCGCCATAGGGGACACGAACCTGGCCGGTGACAATGCCCTCGCAGGCTGCGTTGTCTGCGATCGTGTCGACGATGCCCATCTTGTAGCTGAAGTAGCGGTTGTCCACCAGCTCCATGGCCGTCGTGACGTAATCGATGGCGGCTTCGACTGCGGCCAGGTCCGAATCCAGGATGTCGGACTTCAGGACGAAGGCAATCTCGGCTTCGATCTTCGGGTGGAAGTACGCTGACGCCGGCCTCTCAATCGGCGACTCAAACGTCATGTTGTCGAGGATGATTCCGTAGTCGGGCTCGTCCACCCCGGCGCGCTGCTGCACGATCGGGTTGGTCAGGCCCACCTTGCGGCCGACGCGATAGCGGCCTTCTGCGGCTTCCCGACGCTGGGTCACGAGCTCGGAAATGCGGTAGGCCGCGTCCTTGTCGTTGTCCGGCAGGCGGTGGCGGACGAACTCGATAGGGGTGCGCAGTGTGCGCGCGTTGTAGAGATCTCCAGCGATCTCCGTGAGGATGTCCGACATCTGCTTCAGGCCTTTCTGCGGAGGAAGTCGAGTGTTTTGTCGTTGAAGCTGGTGGGATCCTCCCACTGCGGCCAGTGGGCGGCGTTGCGAATCAGCACGAATTCACCGTCCGGTATTGCTGCGGCCAGAGACTCGCCCGTCGCTACGCCACCGGTTGGCTCGTGGTCGGTCCACACGAGCAATGCCGGTACGGGGATGGCCGCATAATCTTCCTTGGTGACCTGGTTTCGCGCACGGATATCGGGCACTTGGAGCGCCATGATGTGCTCCATTGACTTGATGAAGCCTGGGCGCCCATAGATGGACCGACGGACCTCGACGAGCTCATCGGTGATCTGGTCAGGATCGTGAATGACCACTTGGAGTCGGGCCAAGACGTTTCCGTACGTGGGCTCCTCGACAGCCTTCCGGCTCACGGGACTCACCCGCGCCATCGAACTGTTGCTGATCATTCGCCCGCCGGGTGCGCTGAGGACGACGCTTCGCAGTCTCTCGGGGTGGTGCGCAGCGAACTTGATCGCTATCCATCCGCCCAGGGACTCCCCGATGAGGTGCACCCGATCGAGTCCGAGTACGTCGAGGAGCTCGAGCAGGTGTGCCTCGTAGTCCGGGATTTCCAGGTCGGCGTCGGCGAGCGTTGAATAGCCGTGCCCCGGATAGTCGTATCCGATGACCCGGTATGTCTGGGCCAGAACCCGTATGTTGTGGGTCCACGCTTCGATGTGGCCGCTGGTGCCGTTGAGGAGGACCAGCGTCTGCTCCCCCGCACCGACGGACAGGACGCGGGTGTTCCACTCCCCCACCTGCACATATTCAAGGGTGTGGGGCAGATCCGCGATCTGCTCCCACATTGTCTTCTGGCTCATACTGCGTTGGGGATGGCCGCTGTGATGCCGAACCCTGCGCCCCAGGTCCGGACGGGCCAGTACCGGTCGACCACCATGTTGTAGTCGCCCACGGTGGACAGGGCACTGAAGGCTGCAATCCAGGACCGCATCTCGTGGGCGGCGCTGCCGCCTTCGGCGATGAACTCCTCGTTATCCCAGCTGTCGACGTCGGTCAGGGATCCCGAACGGAAGACCTCGAGCAGCTTCTGGTCCCATTCAGTGTTGAGCGGTGCACTCGAGGCGCGGCCATCGGCAATGGCCTGGATGCCCTCAATGATCTTGCCCTCGCGGGCCGCCCGGTCCGCCTTCGACGGCGCATAGGAAACGAGGCGTTGCTGAATCGGCTCAGGCGAACCGTCATACACCGGGATCGGGGGGTTATGCGACAAGCCGCCCGAGGCCACCAGGAGCACGCGCTTGTCCAGCTGCTGGGCCGCCCGGCCTATGGCTTCACCCATCATCCGAATACGAGACATGGGAGTGAGGGGTTTGCCAAGCGCGTTTACGAAAACAGGCACGAACGGACGGGTGAATCCCGCACCGAAGAGGAACTCCAGCGGCTGCATCACGCCGTGATCGACCTCCAACCGTTCCGAACGGGCGATATCGATTCCCTGCGCGATGGTCAGCGCGTGCAGTTCACGTGCCACTTCCGATTCGACCGGGAGCGGACCTTCCGACGTCCCGTAGTCCCCCACGCCGACTGCCTGCGCACCGATAGCGAACGGAGGCATCATCGAGTACAAGACGCCGTTGAAGTGATCGGGGCCGAAGATAACGGTGACGTCCGGGTTGAAGTCCTCGACGAAGGACCGTACGTCGGCAATCGCTTCGTTGATCTCCGCAAAAATCGTCCCGCCCGGGTCAACGTTTCCAAACGACGGAGCATGTGACAGCGCGGCAAGTGCAAGTGACATCGAAATCCTCTCTGCAGCGGCCTCCTTTGGACGCTTCCCTAGAGTCTAGATTCTAGATTCCATGTGTCAACCCTTTTTCCCAGATTTCTGTCCCAGTTGCGTGGCCGAGGAGCTCGCCGCCCGGTACATCCTGGACCAGATCGAGATCACCGCAGATACCAGCGGCCTGGATCTCAACCCGCTCTGGCGGGGCACACGTAACGACAGGATCTTGGAAGGCACGGACGGCGACAGGCCCGGACTGGAGCCTCGACGGTTTATGTGGACGAGTTCCAGCGAATTATGGAGTCGCCGGAGGCAGCCGAGGCGATGAAGTTCGGCGGCGTCCGTCCGGAAACAATGCTGAGGCTCGTCGAGCCCTAGGCACCTCGGGGGCGGCCTTGCTTCAGCGCCCTGTCAGGGGCCACGCCCGTCGGGCCTCTGCGGCTATGAGGTCTTGGGCCGCGCCCGCACGTGCATCCGCTCGCCCTGCTGTCCAAAGAGACTGATGAACTCGACGGGCTTGCCGTCAGCGCTGGCGAACCAGTGCGGGGTGCGGGTGTCGAATTCCGCGGCTTCGCCAGGGCGGAGTTCAAAGTCCTTCTCGCCCAGCACCAGACGTAGCCGTCCGTTGAGGATATAGAGCCATTCGTAGCCTTCGTGAACGCGCGGGTCGGGCTCCGCCCCGCGCGCCTCGCCGTCGAGCACCATCTTGAAGGCCTGCAGGCCGCCGGGGCGGCGCGTGAGCGGAAGAGCCGTCATTCCGGCATGCGTGATGGGCTGCAGGTGGATTCTCGGATCCCCGGTGGGCGGCGCGCCGACCAGGTCATCGAGCGGAACCCCGTACAGCCTCGCGAGCGGCAGCAGGATTTCGAGGTTTGGCCTGCGCTGGCCGGATTCCAGTCGCGACAGAGTGCTGACCGATACTCCGGAGGCGGAAGCCACATCTCCGAGGGTGAGGTTCCGATCCGTACGGAGCGCCCGGAGCCGGGGTCCGACCGCCCCAAGGACATCGTCAAGATCAGTTGTCATGTCTCCGAGTTTGCCATAACAGCAATCTTGTTTGTCAAAAATCGATCATGCGATACAAGCTGGATTAACCGCCAAGGGACGCTGGCGGCGAACTCTCAGGACGCGACGAAGGACAAGGTCAGTATGGACACCACACGGTATGACGTTGTGATCGTAGGCGGCGGCGCGGCCGGGCTCAGCGCGGCCACGACACTGGGCCGGGCGCTGCGCTCGGTGTTGGTCATCGATTCCGGCACTCCGCGCAACGCACCCGCGGCCGCTGTGCACGGGTTTCTTTCCAGGGACGGCGTGAACCCCCGGGATCTCCTGGCCGCAGGACGCAGCGAAGTGCTCTCCTACGGAGCCACCGTGATCGACGGCGAAGCCGTTTCGGCCCTGCGAACCCCCGACGGGTTCGACGTGATTCTCGGAGATGGCCGCCGGTTCTCCGGCCGGCGCCTCCTGGTCACCACCGGCCTGACGGACGAACTGCCTCCGGTCGACGGGCTGCGGGAACAATGGGGAAAAGGCGTGGTGCACTGCCCCTACTGCCATGGTTGGGAAATCCGCGGGCAACGGATTGGCGTGCTGGGCACGGGCCCGCTGTCCGTTCATCAGGCCTTGTTGTTTCGGCAGTGGTCCCCGGACATCACTCTTTTCCTCAACGATGCCGTGGAACCCGCCGACGAGGAGCGGGAGAAGCTCGCCGCCCGGTCCGTCAGGGTTGTTGACGGCGCCGTGGCTTCTGTTGAGGCTGCCGACGGCGTCCTCACGGGGGTTACGCTGCGCGAGGGCTCGTCGTTCGACGTCCAGGCCCTCGCCGTGGGAACACGGATGGAGGCTCGGCCCGCGCTCCTGGAATCCCTCGGGTTGAGTTCCCAACCGCACCCGTCGGGCGCAGGTCGGTTCATTGAGACGGACGCGATGGGGGCGACGGCCGTCCGCGGCGTGTATGCGGCGGGCAATGTGTCCAATCTGATGGCTCAGGTGATCACCGCGGCCGCTGAGGGTGTCATGGCCGGCGCCGGGATCAACACCGATCTCATCGAAGAGGAAACCCGGTGGGCCGTCGAAGGGCGCTTCGGGCCATTCTCGGCCGCCTCCGAAGCAGCCGCCGCCAAGATCGTTCTCGGTGACCGACGGCACGGCCTCGAGAGCGGGCGGTCAGCCGCCGGTATGGGCCCCGCGTCCACGGTGTAAGGATGATGAGCATGGATCACGGCCCCCACCGGACGCCGGTCCACCCGCCGAACAGCCACGTGTCCTGCAGCACCGGCGCTGGGAGTTCATGGAGATTAGTTACGGGGCTTGGGCCGGACGCCCAGGGACCGGGTTGGTGCAGCGGGGCGGCGCACGTTGCGAATAGGCGATGATCCCGGTGACCATCATTCGCCGCCCCGCTGCGGTTCGTTGCCCCGGGCCTCTGAGGACCCGGGCAGCCTGCGGGTTACTTGCTGTAGCCGAACACCTTGTTCCACTTGGTCAGGTCGTCTTTGCCGAAGCTGATCGCATCGGTGTTGGCCATGCGGTAGACCTTTCCGGAGTCCGCGGCCGGCAGCTTGATGCCCATGATGGTGGGCGGCTCAACGTCGGTGCGGGCTGGGTATTCGCCCAGCTGTGCGAAAACCTTCTGGCCCTGCTTGGACAGGTTGTAGTTCATGAACACCTTGGCCGCCTCAACGTTCGTGGCGGAGCCTGCCATGCCCAGGTAGTAGTCGTAGGCCACGAGTCCTTCGTCCGGGACGATGAACTTCACCGGGGCCTTGTCCTGCACGGCGGAAATGTTCGTGCCGCTGATGGTCACGGTTCCCACCGCCACCTCGCCGCGGGCCAGGGCGGTCGCCTCCGCGCCCAGGGAGTCATAGATGGTGGGCTTCTGCGCGGCGTACTTCGCGAAGTAGTCGGCCCCCATCTTCGATTCCATGAACCGGCTCAGGGAGGCGGTGCTGCCGCCGGAGCCGCCCTGGACGATACCCAGCTTGCCTTGCCATTTGCCGCTGACGGCGTCGGCCCAGGACTTCGGGGCGTCAGCTTCCTTGACCAGCTGGGTGTTGTAGCCCAGCGTGTAGACGGAGTTGAACATGCGGGTGAACTGGCCGCCGTCGACCGAGACGTCCTTGAACTGCGAGGCGCCCGGCACGTCGTAGGCCTTCCAGACTTTCGCGTCCTCCAGGGTCTTGGCGATCCGGTAGTCGGAGGTGCGGATAACGTCGGCGCCCAGCTTGCCGGCGCCCTGCTCGGACTGGACGCGCTCGGCCAGCTTGTTCGGCGTCAGGCGCACCACGTTGACCTTGATGCCGGTGTCCTTGGTGAAGGCGGCCACCAGGGCGCTCTCGGAGGACTCGGTGTAGCCGGAGTACAGGCTCAGGGTCTGGGTCTTGGCCTTGTCATAGGTGGCCTTGTCCGCGATGTTTTCCCCGTTGATCACCAGCCCGTCGTCGGTCTTCACCTCTGCCGTGCCGGTGACAACGCTGTTGCCCGCGGCGGCGCCGCCGCAGGCGGCCATGCTCAGGGAGAGGACGACACCGAGGCCGAGCAGGGGGATTTTGGACGCTAACTTCATTGTTTAGACCCTTTCAAATGGATTGGTGTGGGAAGCGTTACTTGGAGCTGACGAGCTTGCGGTCGGCGCCCACCTTCTGGGCGATCACCGCCAGCACCGCGATCACGACGATGTACAGGACGCTGACGGCCGCGGCCGCCTGGCTCTGCCCGTTGTCGAAGTTGTCGAACACCAGGATCGAGAGGATCCGGGTGTTGGAGGTGAACAGGAAGATGGAGGCGCTGAGTTCACGCATGGAGAGCATCAGGAACAGCAGGAACGAGGACGTGATGCCCACGCGCATCAGCGGCAGCGTGACGGAGACGATCGCCTGGGCCCGCCGCGCGCCGAGCATCACGGCGCTGTCCTCCAGGTCCTGGTCCATTTGCAGCATTGACGCCGAGATGCCCCGGTAGCCCTGCGGCAGGAAGACCGCCACGCAGGCGATCGCCAGGATCGCGAGCGTGCCGTAGACCGGGACCGGCAGCAGCAGCCAGGTCCACAGCAGGCCGATGCCCATGACGATCGCGGGAACTGCCAGCGGTGTCATGGCGATCAGTTCGATCAGCTGGCCGAGGCGCGACTTGGTCCGGTAGCGGACGTAGGAGGCGATGAAACTCAGCGTGGTGCCGGCGATCGCGGCCAGGACGGCCACCATCACACTGTTGCGCAGGGCCAGCTGGAAGTCGTGCGAGCCCAGCACGTCCGCGAGCTTGGCGAAGCTCATCGCCCCGGTCTCGAAGAGCTGGGAGATGGAGGCCACGAACGGGGTGGCCTGCATGGACGCCGCCAGTAGCGCCAGCATCGGAAGGACGACGGCGACGGCGAAGTACGCCAGGGCGAGGATGGTGAACGGCCAGCGCAGCTTCCGCAGCGGGACCTGGCGGGGCCGGTTGCCCTTGCCGGTGACGGTGGTGAACTTGCGCTTGTTGATGATGCGTTGCTGGATCACGGTGATGATCAGCAGGGCGGCCGTCAGGACTATCGCGATGCTGGCGGCCTGATTGCTCTTGGCCGGCGTCGCGCTCATCAGGCGGTAGATGTAGGTGGGCAGGGTGTCGATGCCGGCCGGGTTGCCGATCACCTGGGCCACCGGGAAGTTCTCCATGGTCAGGGCGAAGACCAGGATGGCGGAGCCCAGCACGGCGGGCAGCGCCAGCGGCAGCGTGACCGTGCGGAGCATGGTCTTCAGGGTGGCGCCGTGGACCGTGGCGGCCTCTTCGAGGTCCGCGTTCATCATGGACAGCGAGCTGTGCATCAGCAGGAACGCGTACGGGGCGTAGAAGATCCCGAGCACGAAGACCAGCCCGGGCAGGCTGTAGATGTTGATGATGAAGTCGATGCCGAGGTCGCGGAGCAGGATGTTCAGATACCCGGCGCTCGGGGAGGACAGCAGTGACCAGGCCAGGGCACCCACCAGGGCGGGGATGAACATCGGGGCCATCCCGATGAAGAAGATGAACTTGCGCAGCGGCGCATCGGTACGGGCACAGACGAAGGCCAGGAACGCGCCGATCACCAGCGCCACGACGGCGGAACCGGCACCGACCATGAGCGAGTTGCCCAGTGCCCCGAGGGCTTCGGGGCTGGCCAGGAGCATCAGGTTGTCCAGCGTCAGACCGCCCAGGGAGATGTTGCCGGGCCGGGGAACGGCGTCGGAGAACGCCGCGAGCAGCACCAGGGCCAGCGGCAGGAGCACCAGGACGGCCAGGATCGCGATGATGATCATGGCGGGGGTGTTCTTGCGCAGGTTCCCGAGGGACTTGGTCCCGCGGGATGCGGTGCGGACCGGGCTGGCGGCGACGGCGGGATTCGCCAGCGGGGTCTTCAGGCTCATACCAGCACCTCCGCCGGGAGGATCTGGACCTGGGCGGGATCGATGCTGACCCACACGGAGTCGCCCACCTGGTGCTGTTCGCCGCGCTTGATGGTGCCGAGAGCGTCCAGCTCCAGGCCGCCGTCGAGCTCGACGGCGTAACGGACGTCGTTGCCCTGGAAGCCGGCCACCATGACCTTGCCCTTCCAGGCGTTGGCCGCCGTCGCCGGCCGTGAGCTGATCTGGAGGTCTTCGGCGCGCATGCAGACCTTCAGCTGCTGTGACGCCGGGGCGACGCGCTGGGAGGAGTGGACGGTGACGTCGTGTCCGGCCACCTTGGCGGAAGATGATCCGTCCGAAGCGGGCACGGACTCGCAGTCCATCACGTTGGAGACGCCCAGGAAGTGGGCGATCGAGGCGCTGGCGGGGGTTTCGTACATCTCGCGCGGGCCGCCGATCTGGACGATCTTGCCGCCCTGCAGCAGCGCGATCCGGTCCGCCAGGGCGAAGGCCTCGTGCTGGTCGTGGGTGACGTAGACGCAGGTCAGGCCCAGGCGCAGCTGGATTTCGCGGAGCTCCACGCGGAGCCGGTCACGGAGCCGGGCATCCAGGTTGGACAGCGGCTCGTCCAACATCAGCACACTGGGTCGCATCACCAGGCTGCGGGCCAGGGCCACGCGCTGCATCTGGCCGCCGCTGAGTAGGCTGGCGCCGCGGTCGGCGAACTTCTCCAGGCCCACCATGGTGAGGACCTCCATCACCCGGTCCTGGGTTTCGGCCTTGGAGAGGCGCTGCAGCTTCAGGGAGTACGCGACGTTCTGGAAGACCGTCATGTGCGGCCAGACGGCGTAAGACTGGAACACCATGCCGACGTTGCGCTTGTTCGGCGGCAGGTTGATGCCCTTTTCCGAATCGAACACCACGACGTCGTCGATGATGATCCGGCCGGAGCTGGGCTCCTCCAGGCCGGCGAGGCAGCGCATGGTGCTGGTCTTGCCGCAGCCGGACTGGCCCAGGAGAACCAGGGCCTCGCCGTCGCCAATGTCTAGGTTGAGGTTCTCAATCGCGACGAAATCGCCGTACTTAAGCTGCAAATTCTGGATGCTGATTTTCATGACACGTCCTTGTGAATGGTTAGAAGCCTGCCGCCCGGTCAGTCGCCGGGGACGAGCACTGTTCCTTCGCTGATGACCCTGGCGGACCGCTGGAAGGCGACCTTACTGGGAACCGCTGCGTCCAGGGCCGTCCTGGTCGCGCCGTTCAGAAGGTGGATTGCCAGAGTGTTTTCGCCGGCCTGGCCCGGCTGGGCCACCGCGGCGTTGGCGACAACGGAGCCAGGCCGCCCGGAGGCGGCGGCGATGGCGACGGCGCTGGTGAGGCCGATGGCCGGGTGGAGGGCGCCCATGGAGATCATCCGCGCCGAGACCCCGGTTTCACCGGCGGGCGGCGGACCAACGATGCCTACCTTGGGAATGGACGTCAGGTGGCTGGGGATTCCCATGGTCTTTGCGGCCGCGGCCCGCAGCGCAGGAGCCAGGGCCACCAGCTCCTCCAGGTCCTCCGCGCTTTCCAGGCCGGTGAAACCGAAGTCGCGAGGATCGAAAATCGCGGCAGGGGCCCCGGCGTCGATCAGGGTTGCGTGGAAGGTGCGTCCCTGCACGGTGACCTCGTCGACGGGGCTGCCGGTGGGCAGCTCCGTCTCGAAGCTGGTCCAGCTGCTGCTCTCGAAGATGATGTCCACCGGGACGCCCGGGTAGTACTGGCCCGGGATCTGCCGCGAGCCGTAGGTGGGGACCTCGCCGCCGGGGGTGGGGACCTCGCAGACCAGGCTCAGCCCGGTGACCGTGTTGACGATCGTGACGCGGGAGACGCCGTCGGCCGGGGGGACGAGCCGGGCGTGCAGCGTGTACAGGCCCAGGCCGGTGGCGCAGTTGCCGCAGTTGCTGTCCCACTCCACGGAGGGCTTGTCGATGGCCACCTGCGCGAAGCGGTAGTTCACCACGCCGTCCGCCGAGCCGAGGTCGTCCACGATGATCGCCTTGCTGGTGGTGGAGGACGCGCCGCCGACGCCGTCGATCTGGCGGAGGTCCGGGGAGCCGAAGGTACGGATCAGCAGGCGTTCGATGTCCGCGGTGTCCGCCGGCAGGTCGCTCTGGCGGAAGATCCAGCATTTGCTGGTCCCGCCGCGGACCAGGGCGGCCGGGACCTGAATGACTGACGTTCGTGGGGAGTCCGATTCCCCCAGTTGGACCGTGCCGGTGGGGCTGGTCATGGTGTCTCCTCAATGGTGCCTGCGTACCGTCGTTGGTACCGGTCGATTTTTGAAGCAGTTTCGGTACAGTTTTTAGAAACCGTCCTCGCTTTCGATAGAATGTATACCGTTTGTAGGAAGCGAGCAACAAAAATGTGTGTTGGCACACACCCGTTACCCGAATGTGACGGGCGCCTCGCCGGGGCATCGGCAATGTGTTCACGAAAAAAGCCAGCTGTATACCGTGTGTTAAAATGGTCATCGACTGTATGGTGAGTTCAATCAGGACCGCCTGATGTTCACAGCAGCTGCTGCCACAAGGAGGAGTCCAGCGATGAGCAATCCGGCGCTCATGAGTCCATACCTGATGATTCGCAACGCGATCATTGCCCAGGAGTTCCCCCCGAAGGCCCAGCTGGTGGAGAACGCGCTCGCCAAGAAGTACAGCGTGTCTCGCACTCCCATCCGGGAGGCCCTGCGCCGCCTGGAAACCGAGGGCCTCGTCGAACGGATCGGCTCCCGCATGCAGGTCCGGGAGTACCGGCCCGAGGAGATGCTGGACCTTTACGAGGTGCGCTCCTTCCTTGAGGAGGCCGCCGCCAAGACGGCTGCCCTGCGCCACACGGACATGGACCTGATGCTGATCGAACGCGCCCACCAGAGCATGGTGGACCTGAAGTTCGAGGAGGCCCCCGCGGCCCAGCTGGCCGCCGTGAACCGCACTTTCCACGAGCGCATCTGGGCGGCGAGCCACAGCGCGGCGCTCCTGGATCTGCTGGACCGCATCCTGGTCCACTTCATCCGCTACCCCGGCACCACCCTGGCCACGCCGTCCCGCTGGAACCAGGTGCTGAAGGAACACGAGGAACTGGTGGCCGCCATCCGCGACCGCGACGCAGAGCGGGCCGGCAAGATCGCCAGTGCCCACCTGGAAGTTGCCAAGAACATCCGTATCGAAATGTACATCGACGCACAGGAGATCCCTGCGCCGTAAACCCCTGCAGGTCACCCGGTGCCGGCGGGGCATCCGGGAGCACCGCCATGAGTGACCAAAAAAAGGAGTTCGACCAGTGTCAGGCATCGTCATCGTCGGCGTCGACGGATCAGAAACAGCCATGCGGGCCGCGCGTACCGCCGCGGACCTGGCCTCGGCCATGGGCGCAACCCTCAATGTCGTCACCGCGTACGCGAGCGACAAGACCGAAGTGGTGGAAATCGCGGGCGAGGACTGGACCGTCTCCGACTCCGAGCAGGCGACGAAGGTGGCGCAGCGGGTGGCATTGCTGCTCGGCGCATCGGGCGTCTCCACCACGTACACCGTCGCGCACGGGAAGCCCCACGAGGTCCTCATCAGCGAGGCCGAACGCCTCGAAGCCAAGGTCATCGTCGTGGGAAACCGCCGGATGCAGGGCCTGGGAAGGGTTTTGGGCAGCGTGGCCAACACGGTCGCCCACAACGCACCGTGCGACGTCTTCATCGCAAAAACCAACTGACCACAGCGCGCCCATAGCGGCGGCGCGACGGGATCGGCAGGGAGCCCGACCGGATACGGTCGGGCTCCCTGCTGCGTTTCGGCACACTCTAATGCCGCCCGGGCGTCATGTTGCGGGATCCTCTTGCCACGTTGCATTCTGTTGTATACATTCGTATCCATACATAGACAGGAGCTAAAACAATGATTGAGAACGTCGACGTTCTGGTGGTAGGCGGCGGCAACGCCGGTTTCACAGCAGCATTGGCCGCGGCCGAGAACGGCCGCTCGGTGCTGCTGCTGGAGAAGGCGAAGAAGGACCGCGCCGGCGGCAACAGCTACTACACGGCGGGCGCCACCCGTATCCCACACGGCGGGCTGGAAGACCTGGCCGACGTCGTCGAACCCGACGAACGCCACGCGAAAACGGAGGTCCCGCCCTACACGCAGGAGGACTACCTTGCGGACCTGGAGAAGGTCTCCGGCGGACGCAACGATCCGGAGCTGTCCCGGGTGCTGGTGGAAGAGAGCCACCGAACCCTGCGCTGGCTACAGCGGCAGGGGCTGAAGTACCGGCTGATGTACGAACGCCAGGCCTACAGCCGGCCGGACGGCTCGTTCCTGTTCTGGGGCGGCCTGCATGTCGGCAACGTCGGCGGCGGCAAGGGCCTGATGGAGGACCACGCCGCGGCGGCCGAGCGCGCCGGCGTCGGCGTCCGCTACGGCCAGGCCGTGACGGGCCTGATCGCAGAGGATTCGCGCGTCGTGGGCGCGCGGTTCCGCGACGGCGACGGCGTAGAGGGTGAGGTGCGCGCCGGTTCCGTCATCCTCGCCTCCGGGGGCTTCGAGGCCAATCCCGAGATGCGGCGCCGCTACCTGGGCGAGGGCTGGCAAAACGCGAAGGTCCGCGGCACCCCGGGCAACACGGGAGAGATGATCCTCGCCGCCCTCGAGGCGGGGGCGGCGCAGGGCGGCGACTGGTCCACCTGCCACAGCGTCGCCTGGGATGCCTGCTTCGCCGAGAATGAAAGCAATTTTGAGCTGACCAACCAACTGACCCGCGGCGGCTACCCGCTGGGCATCGTGGTGAACCAGGCGGGCGAGCGTTTCGTGGACGAGGGCGCGGACTTCCGCAATTACACCTATGCCCGCTACGGCCGGGACATCCTGCAGCAGCCCGGCGCGGTGGCGTACCAGTTCTTCGACGCCACCACCCGGCCCATGCTCCGCGCCGAGGAGTACGAGATGCCCGGCGTCTCGGTGATCGAAGCCGATGACCTGGCCACTCTGGCCGAGCGCGCGGGCATCGACCCGGCGGGGCTGGAACGCACGGTGTCCGAGTTCAACGCCGGCATCGATACCGGCCGGGCGTTCGACCCGAACGTCAAGGACGGCCGCGCGGCCGCCGTGGAGCCGCCCAAGAGCAATTGGGCGCTGGCGCTGGAGACGGCCCCCTTCTACGCCTTCCCCGTCACCTGCGGGGTGACGTTTACGTTCGGCGGGCTGAAGACGGACACTTACGGACGCGTACTGGACCAGGGCGGCGCGCCCATCCCGGGCCTGCTGGCCTGCGGCGAGGCCCTCGGCGGGCTCTTCAGCGGCAACTACCCGGGCGGCAGCGGGCTCGCGGCCGGGGCGGTGTTCGGCCGGCGGGCCGGGTCCATCGCCTAAGTCCTTTTCGGCTCCCGCCTCCGTGCGCTTCGTTACCCGGCGACGACGGCGTGGAGGGCGGCGGCGGTACCAGCGGGGTCGGTCAGCATGGCGCAATGGTCCCCGCTCATGGTCACTAGCCGGGTGGTGGGCGGCAGGTTGGAGAGGGACATCCGCATCCGTCGTTCGGTGTTCTGCCGGTCGTCTTCCGGCCAGATGTAGGTCACGGAGATGCCGTCCAGGGCGCCGGCGGGCAAGGTCCACGGTTCGAAGAGCGGCCCGGCGGGCTGCGGGGTGAGGCGGGAGCGGATCGCCTGGACTTCGGGATCCCCCGGGACCAGCGAGGAGAGCCAGCGCGAGGCAACCACCTCGGCGGGCACCACGTAGCTGCCGTCCCCGCGCTCCGCGGCTTCCCGTTCGTAGGTCTCGCGGATGGCGGGGTCCAGGGTGTCCGCCCAGGACTGGCCGGGTTTGCGGGCCTGGGCGCTGAAGTAGACAAGGTGCCGGACCTTGTCCGGGGGCTGCAGGGCCGCGGCGGCGATCGGGTACCCGGCCATGCTGTGCCCGGCGAGGACCACGGGTTCCGGGGCGGCGTCCAGCCGATCGACGACGGCGGCTACGTAGTCGGCCACGGTCACCGTGTCCCTCGGGGTGCCGTCGTCGCCGTGTCCCGGGAGGTCGAAGGCGGCTGCCTTGGTGCCCAGGGCGGCCAGTTCCGCGATGGTCGCGCCCCAGCACCAGGCGCCGAGCATGCTTCCGTGGACCGGTAGGACGTCGGCTGCCATTTGCGCTCCTCATGTGGGGTGGGCGTTCGGGGGCGGCAGTCCGTCCGGTCAGCCGCACCGCGATTGAATGCAAATGTATACTGCTATAGGCAAGGGGAACCCTCTGACGTTGCCGCAGTGCGGCCGGTCCGGGGTCCCGGTGAGGAGCGTGCGCCATGTTGGACAAGTCGGTCTACAGCCGCCTGCGGGAGGACATCCTGAGTTCGGCGGTGTCCCCGGAGGAGACCCTCACCGAGGTCAAGCTGACGGAGCGGTACGGCGCCTCGCGCACGCCGGTCCGGGAGGCGCTGCAGCGGCTGGAGCAGGACGGCCTTCTGGAGCGGCGCGGGAAGATCCTGGCGGTCCGGACGCACACGGCCGAGGAAATCGTGGACATTTACGAATCCCGGATTGTGCTCGAGGAAGCCGCGGCGGCCAAGGCGGCGCGGAACCGGACGGACCTGGACGTCCGGCTGCTGCGGGCCAAGTACCAGAGCATGCGCGCGCTGGATCCGGCCGACGGGCCGGCGCTGGCCGAGGCGAACCGAGAGTTCCACGGCCTGATCTGGTCCGCGGCCCACAGCCCGTCGCTGATGCGGCTCCTGACCGGCCTGGACCAGCAGGTCCGCCGCTACACGCTAACCACCCTGACCCACCCGGGCCGTTGGGACGCGGTCCTGGCAGACTATGACGCCCTGGTTGCGGCAATCGAGGCCGGCGACGCGCCGACGGCCGGCGACATCGCCGCCCGCCACATGACCGAAGCCCTGGAAATCCGACTGCAGATGTACGCCGAGGACCCGCAGCGGTTGTAGAGGCGACGCGCGCACGCTCCAAGGGACGACCGAAACAACGGGCGGCCTTATCAGCTCCACGCGGCCACGCTCAAGTCCGCCGTGGCCTACATCTGGGTCGGCGTTGGGTGCCCGACCCCCTGCCTCTGCCCGAGTGAGGCCAGTGCCCGAAGGTGCACGATTATCCTCGGAGCCCCGCTTGGATGAGCAGCTCTTGGCTCACGGGGGACAGGCGGACAGGCCAGATTGGAACGGTGTTGGCGGCTAGTAGGAGTCCGTAACCGGTTATCGAAGCTCTGGCCTGTCTCCTCGGCAACAATCCTGACGGAGTCATGGGTTACAGACGTCGACTGCTCTCCGGACACGACGCAAGATCGATACTGGTCCCCATTGCATCGCCTCCGGTCTGTTACCCCCCCCACGGCTAAACCTCCGCCACAGGCGCCGCGAACTGCGCCGCGTACAGCGCCGCGTACGCCCCGTCCGCGGCCAACAGCTCCGCATGGTTCCCCTGCTCCACGATCTGGCCGGCCTCCATCACCAGGATGAGGTCGGCGTCGCGGATGGTGGACAGCCGGTGGGCGATGACGAAAGAGGTCCGGTCGGAGCGCAGGGCGCTCATCGCCTTCTGCACCAGCACCTCGGTGCGGGTGTCCACCGAGGATGTTGCCTCATCCAGGATCAGCACGGACGGCCGGGCCAGGAACGCGCGGGCGATGGTGAGCAGCTGCTTCTCCCCCGCCGAGACGTTGCCGCCCTCGTCGTCGAGCACCGTGTCGTAACCCTGCGGCAGGGACCGGACAAACCGGTCCACGTAGGTCGCCTTCGCCGCCTCCAGGATCTCCGCCTCGGTGGCCGAAGGCCGGCCGTAGGCGATGTTGTCCCTGATGGTCCCGCCGAACAGCCAGGTGTCCTGCAGCACCATGCCCATCCGCGAGCGCAGCTCATGCCGGGACATCAGCGCCACGTCCACCCCGTCCAGGGTGATCCGGCCGGCGTCGAGCTCGTAGAAGCGCATCATCAGGTTCACCAGCGTGGTCTTGCCCGCCCCGGTGGGCCCCACGATCGCCACCGTCTGTCCCGGTTCGGCCACCAGCGACAGGTCGGAGATCAGCGGCTTGTCCGGCGAGTACGCGAAGGACACGTCCTCGAACACCAGCCGCCCGCGCGTCGATTCGGGCTTGACCGGCGCATCCGGGTCGGTCAGCTGCTCCTCGGTGTCCAGCAGCTCGAACACCCGCTCCGCCGACGCCACGCCGGACTGCAGCAGGTTCGCCATCGAGCCCAGCTGGGCCAGCGGCTGGGTGAACTGCCGCGAGTACTGGATGAAGGCCTGCACGTCTCCCAGCTGCATCGCCCCGGACGCCACCTGTAGGCCGCCCACCACGGCGATCCCCACATAGACCAGGTTCCCGATGAACGTCATGGCCGGCATGATCAGCCCGGAAATGAACTGCGCGCCGAAGCTCGCCTGGTACAGCTCGGCGTTCTTCTGCCGGAACGTCTCCTCCACCTCGCGCTGCCGGCCGAAGACCTTCACCAGCGCGTGCCCGGTGTACGTTTCCTCGATCTGCCCGTTCAGCTCGCCGGTGTTCTTCCACTGCGCCACGAACAGCTTCTGCGAGCGCTTGGCGATCAGCGCCGTCGTCACCAGGGTCAGCGGAATGGTCACCAGCGCGATGATCGCCAGCGTGGGCGAGAGGATCACCATCATCACCAGCACCCCGGCCACGGTCAGCAGCGAGGTCACCGCCTGGCTGATGGACTGCTGCAGGCTTTGGGAGATGTTGTCCACGTCGTTGGTGACGCGGCTGAGCAGCTCGCCGCGCTGCACGGTGTCGAAGTAGCGCAGCGGCAGACGGTTGATCTTCGCCTCGATCCGCTCGCGGAGCCGGTACACGGTCCGCTGCACCACACCGTTGAGGATATATGCCTGCATCCACATAAACGCCGACGCCAGCACGTACAGCGCCAGCGCCCACAGCAGCACCGAGGACAGGGCTGTGAAGTCGATTCCGGTGCCGGGCGTCAGGTTCATGGCGCCGAGCATGTCAGCCTTTTGGTTCTCCCCCGCGGCGCGCAGCTGCGCGATCAGCTGCGCCTTGCTCACCCCCGCGGGCAGCTGCTTGGAGACGACGCCGGCGAAGATCAGGTTGGTGCCCTCGCCCAGCAGCCGCGGGCCGATCACGGAGAACGTCACGCTCACGACGGCGAGGAGCAGTACCAGCGTCAGCCAGAGCCGCTCGGGGCGAAGTTCGCCCAGCAGCCGCTTCGCGGACGGCCAGAAGTTCATCGCCTTCTCCGCCGGGACGTTCATCCCGGCGAACGGGCCGCCGCGGCCGGGGCCGCCGGCCGGGCGGGGAATCCGCAGCGGGGCTTCCTTGCCGGTACCGGGTGAAGCCGGCGCCGCCCCGCCACCCGCACCAGGGCCTCCGGGACTGGAGGCTCCCCCGCCACCGGATGCTCCGCCGGAGCCAGCCCCGCCCGCCGTAGGCGTCTGCGATTCGACCTTGCTCATACCGCCTCCTCCGCCGCGAGCTGGGAGTTCACAATCTCGTTGTACGTCTCCGAGGTCTCCAGCAGCTCCTCGTGCGTGCCGTGCGCGACGATCCTGCCGTCGTCGAGCACCAGGATCTGATCGGCGTCCGCGATGCTGGAGACCCGCTGGGCGATGATCACCAAGGTGGCGCCGGCGGTGTGCTGCTTGAGCGCCTGCCGCAGCCGGGCGTCCGTGGCGGTGTCCAGCGAGGAGAACGAGTCGTCAAAGATGTACAGTTCGGGCCGTTTCACCAGCGCCCGGGCGATCGCGATCCGCTGCCGCTGGCCGCCGGAGACGTTGGTGCCGCCCTGCGAGATGGCCGCGTCCAGGCCGCCCTCCATCTCGCGGACGAAGTCCTCCGCCTGGGCGATGGCGAGCGCCTGCCAGAGTTCGTCCTCGGTGGCGTCGGGCTTGCCGTAGAGCAGGTTGCTGCGGACCGTGCCGGAGAACAGGTAGGGCTTCTGCGGGACCAGGCCGATGTGCCCCCAGAGCAGGTCTGGGTGCAGTTCGCGCACGTCCACGCCGTCGATCAGCACCGCGCCGGAGGTGGCGTCGAAGAGCCGGGGCATCAGGTTCACCAGGGTGGTCTTGCCGGACCCGGTGGAGCCGATGATCGCCGTCGTCTGCCCCGCGCGGGCGGTGAAGCTGACGTCGGAGAGGACCGGCGCCTCGGCCCCCGGGTAGGCGAAGCCGACGTCGAGCATCTCCAGCTCGCCGCGGGCGGCGCCGGACAGGCTGACCGGTTGCGCGGGAGGCCGGACGCTGGATTCGGTGCCCAGCACCTGCCCGATCCGATCCGCGGAGACGGCGGCGCGCGGGATCATGATCGCCATGAACGTGGCCATCATGACGGACATCAGGATCTGCATCAGGTAGCTCAGGAACGCGATCATGGTGCCCACCTGCATGGACCCGTCCTCGATCCGGTAGGCGCCAAACCAGATCACGGCCACGGAGGAGACGTTCAGGACCAGCATCACGGTGGGGAACGCGAGCGCCATCAGCCGCCCGGCGCGCAGCGCGGTGTCCGTGACGTCCGCGTTGGCGTGGCCGAAGCGCTCGGTCTCGATGTCCTCGCGGACGAACGCGCGGACCACTCGGATGCCGGTGAGTTGTTCGCGCAGCACTCGGTTGACCGTGTCGATACGGGTCTGCATCAAGCGGAACAGCGGCACCATCCGGGTGACGATCAGGCCCACGGCCAGCAGCAGCACCGGGACGCTGACCGCGATCAGCCAGGACAACTGCACGTCCTGCCGGATGGCCATGATGACACCGCCGATGCTGAGCATGGGCGCGGTGACCATCAGCGTCGCGGACATCAGCACCAGTTGCTGGACCTGCTGGACGTCGTTGGTGGAGCGGGTGATCAGGCTGGGCGCGCCGAACCGGGTGACTTCCTGCTCGGAGAATTCCGCCACCCGGGTGAAGATCGCCCCGCGCACGTCCCGGCCCAGCGCCATGGCGGCCTTCGCGCCGAAGTAGACGGCGGCGATGGTGCAGGCGATCTGCAGCAGCGTGATCATCAGCATCATCCCGCCGGTGCGCATGATGTAGTCGGTGTCCCCCCGCGCCACACCCTGGTCGATGATGTCCGCGTTCAGGGTGGGCAGGTACAGCGAGGCGATAGACGCCGCCAGCTGGAAGACGACGACGGCGAGCAGCAGCCGGCGCTGCGGCCTCAGGTATTCGACGAGCAGTTTCCAGAGCATCCGGTCTCCACTTTCCTGGTTCTCACCTTGTTAACGCACACTGCACGCGCGGTGGTTCGGAGGTCAGTTTACGTCCGGATGCTGGGCGTGGACCGGGTTCCTCTCAGGGCGAAGCAGCAGGGCGGTTCTGCGGCGACCCTGGCCACGGAAAGGCGCCCGCGCCCCGGAGGATGCAGGCGCCATGTACTGCCTCGCGGCACGCACTCATCGCGAGTTTGTGGCGGCTTAACCCGTCGCGTTTAGGCGGCGGTGGTCAGGACCACGCGGAAGCGTGCCTTGCCGGACATCATGTGGTCGAAGCCCTCGGCCGCTTTCTCCAGCGGGTAGGTCTCGATCATCGGCCGGACGCCGGTGAGGGCCGAGAAGCGGAGGGTGTCCTCGGAGTCCTTCGCGGTGCCGGAGGCGTGGCCGTTGACCGAGCTGCTGCCCATCACCAGGCTGGCCGCGCTGACCTCGAGGGATTCGTGCGGGACGCCCAGGACCACCAGGCGGCCCCGCGGTGCCAGGCCGCCGACGGTGCCGGACATCGCCTTGGCGTCCGTGACGGTGGCGAGGACCACCTTGGCACCGCCGAGCTTCTTCAGTTCCTCGGCGACGTCGGCCGTGGTGCTGTCGATGTAGTGGTGCGCGCCGAGCTCCTTGGCGAACGGTTCCTTCTCCGAGCCGCGGGCGATCGCCACGACCTCGAAGCCCATCTTGGCGGCGAACTGCACGCCCAAGTGGCCGAGGCCGCCCAGGCCCAGGACGGCGACGACGTCGCCCGCGCGGGCTCCGCTGTGCCGCAGGCCGTTGAAGGTGGTGACGCCGGCACACATCAGCGGCGCGGCCTCCTCGAAGCTCAGCCCCTCCGGAATAGCGGCAAGGGCATCGGCGGGGGCCACCAGGTACTCGGCGTAGCCGCCGTCGGCGCTCAGGCCGGTGGTCTTGCCCACCGAACAGGTGATGAAATCACCGCGGCGGCAGGAGTCGCACTCGAAGCAGGCGCCGCCGAACCAGCCCACGCCCACCCGCTGGCCGGCCTCCCACTGGGAGACGCCCTCGCCCACGGACTCGACCGTGCCGGCGACCTCGTGGCCGGGGATGCGGGGATAGGAAGAAGCGAAGCCGCCGGCGGCCATGGCGTCGGAGTGGCAGATGCCGCTGGCGTGGACCTTGACCAGGACGTGGCCGCGGGGAACCTCGGGGATATCGCGCTCGACGGTCTCGAAGGAGGCGCCGGGTGCTGCAAACTGGATGGCTTTCATGGGGGTGCCTTTCCATAGTTCTCGATGGCGGCCCGGGTGGGGACGGCCGGGCCGTTCAGTCATGGGGGGCCGACGGCAGCGGTGCCGGCCGGCGTAGGGAACCGGTCAGCACCGCAATCACCGAGGCCCGTCCGTCAGTTTACGACCGGAGGCTGGGCGTGGGCAGGGTGGAATTTGAGTGCCAATTCGTTATCACTTCATCTGTGTCGGGAAACGTTGGTTGTCATACCCCTCTGAAATATTTGAGCTATGACAAATTCAGAGCTCTCTGGGGTGGGCTCACAGCAGACCGCGCCCCACGAACCGCAGCCGCCGTCCACCGCGCAAGCCGGACACGGGGCGCCGCCCGCAGCACCTGTACAGCAGCCTTCAAAGGCAAAGAAACCGAGGAATGTCGTCGGACTGATTGCCCTTATTGCGGCGATCGTCGGATTTATTTTTGCTTGCATCCCCGGCGCATTGATTATCGGTTGGATTCTGCTTCCGATTGCCTTCATCCTTGCCATTGTTTCCTTGTTCTTCAAAGACAAGGCCAAGGGGATGGGTATCGCCGCTCTCATCATCTCGGTAGTGGGCACGATCGTCGGCGTCGTGGTCTTCACCTCCGTCGTCGCCACCTCGCTCAGCAATGCTGTCGGCGGCGGAGAGACGAAGGTCGTCCAGCCCTCCGGCGCAGCTTCCGCTAACGCCGCTCCGGCGGCTAACGGGGGCGCCAAGGCAGGGACCCGCGAGAACCCGAACCCGATCGGCTCCGCTGTGGAGGCGAAGGACTGGAAGGTCGTCGTCAACTCCGTGAAGCTCGACGCCACCGATGCCGTCCTGGCCGCCAACTCCTACAACAAGGCTCCGGCTGCTGGCTCCGAGTACATCCTCGTGAATTACTCGGCCACCTATCTCGGCAGCGACGCCAACGGCCAGATGCCCGCGTTCGTCTCCATTGAATATGTGACTCCGGACGGCAAGACCATCGACGGGCTTAGCAAGATCGTCACGGCACCGGAGCCGATCGATACGATGAGCACCCTCTACAAGGGCGCCACCGCCACCGGCAACAAGGCAATTGAAGTTCCCTCCGCCACCGCGGCCCAAGGCGTTCTGGCAGTTCGCCCCGGAATGCTGGCCGACAAGGCATTCGTCGCCGTCAAGTAAAGTCCACGAACAGAACCACGAAAAGGGCGGGTCCTCCGGTGAAAACCGGAGGACCCGCCCTTTGTCTTAAATCCTTCCCGAATTTGGGCGGTTGGGGGGCCTAGTGGACGAGTGCCGGCTGGGGTGCCTTGACCGGCTCCGCCGGGTGTCCGGCGTCGGCCGTCACGTTCCCGTCCGCCGGGTGCCCGGTCCCCTGCCCGGCGTCGGCCGCATCTCCGTCGGCCTCGGTGGGAACGAACCCGGCCTTGAGCTCACGGTGCAGCGTCACGGTGTCCAGCGAGTTCTGCCACTTGGCCACGGCCACGCAGGAGACGATGTTGCAGACCGTGCTGGTCAGGGCGCGGGCCTCGCTCATGAAGCGGTCGATACCGACGATCAGGGCCACGCCGGCCACCGGCAGGGTGGGCATGACGGTCAGCGTTGCCACCAGGGCCACGAAGCCGCTGCCGGTCACGCCGGCGGCGCCCTTGGAGGTCAGGAGCATCATGCCGAGCATGAGCAGGATCTGGCCCCAGCTGAGGTGGATGTCGCACGCCTGGGCTATGAACATCGAGGCGAGGGTCAGGTAGATGGCCGTGCCGGAGAGGTTGAAGCTGTAGCCGGTGGGGACCACCAGGCCCACGACGCTACGGTCGCAGCCGATCCGCTCCAGCTTCGAGAGCAGCCGCGGCAGCACCGGCTCGCTGGAGGAGGTGGCCAGGACGATGAAGAACTCGTCCTTGAAGTAGCGCAGGGTCTGCCAGAGGCTGAAGCCGGTGATCCGGGCGAGGAGGCCCAGGCCGACGACGACGAAGACGATGCAGGCGGCGTAGAAGGCCAGGATCAGCATGCCCAGGTTGCCGATGGAGTGCGCGCCGTACTTGCCGACGGTGAAGGCCATGGCGCCGAAGGCACCCAGCGGGGCGACCTTCATGATGTAGCCGAAGACAACGAAGAGCATCTTGTTGAAGCTGTTCACCACGGTCAGTGCCACCTGGCCGGGGGCGCCGAGCTTGCTGAAAGCGAAGCCGCAGAGCATCGCGATGACCAGGACGGGCAGCACCTCACCGTCGGCGAAGGCGCCCACGAAAGTCGTCGGGATGATGTTCAGGAAGAAGTCCACGGGATTGCTGCTGGGCAGCTGGCTGGTGTACTTCGCGGCCACCGAGGAGTCCAGGTGCGCCGGGTCGATGTGCATGCCGGCGCCGGGTTGGATGATCATCACCGCGGCGAGGCCCAGTGCCAGTGCCACCGCGGTCAGCGCGTAGAACAGGCCGAGGGAGCGGAGCAGGGTGGGCCGGACCTGCTTGGTGTCCGTCAGGGAGGTGATGCCCCCGACGATCGTGCAGAAGRCGATCGGTGCGATCATGAACTTCACCAGCTTGACGAAGCCGTCGCCGATGGGCTTGAGTCCGGCGCCGAGGTCCGGCCAGAGCGAGCCCACCAGGACGCCGAGGGCGACGCCGATGAGGACCTGGACGTAGAGATGCCCGAGGATGGATTTGATCTTCATTGAACAACTTCCTTGCTGAATGCGGCCCTCTTATGATGACAGGGCAACAGGTACGGGTGCTAGGCGGAGATGCCGGAGGTCCTGGCGACGTCGATATCGGCCGTCGCGAGGTGCCGGGCCGCGCGGTGCAGAGCGACCTCGGTGACGGAGCCGTCGTCCCCGGCGACAACTTCGGTGGTGACCACGCCGGCCGGGGTACCGATGCGCAGCAGGCGGGGGGCGCCGGGGGTGAGGTTCGCGGCCGGCCGGAGCAGCCCGGCCAGAACGGATCCCGGCAAGGCGGCGGCCAGGGAAACGGCCACCGCGGAGGTGAGGCCGATAGCCGGGTGCGGCGCCAGCATGGAGAGCATGCGGACCCGCAGGTCGTGGGATTCCGCTGGGACGAGAGCGCCGTCCGCGGCGGTGTAGTCGCCGGGGCCCGCGACGACGCCGACCTTCGGCACCGCGTTCTGCGGCGGGTCCTCGGGTTGCCGCAGCCCCATCATCAGCCCGGCCGCGGCCCGGGCCGCGACCAGCGTGCCGAGCTCCTCGGACAGGTTGCCGGTCATGTCGGAGAGGTCGACGCCGGCCTCGGCAGCCGGGATCAGGACCGCGGGGGCGCCGGCGTCCACCAGCGTCGCCGCCACGGTCCGGGCGCCGAGGTTGATGCTGTCGGCCGGGTTGTTGGTGGGCAGGACGGCCCCGGTGCTGCGGCCCCAGGGCCCGTGGAAGGACAGGCTGACGGGGACGCCGACGGCGGTACTGCCCGGAACCCGGGCCAGCCCGAACTTCGGCACGGTGCCGCCCGGGGTGGGGACGGTGCCGCTGAGCACGGCGCCGGTGTTGAGGTTGCGCATCCGAACCCGGGTGAGGCCGTCTGCGGCGGGAACGATGCCCGTCTGCACGGCGAAGAGGGCAATAGCGGTGGCGCAGTTGCCGCAGTTGGAGCCCAGCTCCACCGTCCCATCACCGATCCCCACTTGG
The DNA here is from genome assembly GCF_056397065.1 of Arthrobacter sp. 05N428_2. NCBI lineage: Bacteria > Bacillati > Actinomycetota > Actinomycetes > Micrococcales > Micrococcaceae > Arthrobacter > Arthrobacter sp. 05N428_2. Next base: position 137,334 of record NZ_JBFTMR010000007.1, read on the forward strand.
GCGAACAGGTACTCCAGGTCCGCGTCGGTTCCGGGGGTGGCCCAGACGACGGCGGCCTTGGACGTGGTGGAGGTTCCGCCGCCCACGCCGTCGAGCTGCCGTGCGTCCGCCGCGCCGAAAGCGTCGGCGAGCAGTTCACGGATTTCTTCCCGGTTGGTTGCGAACGGGGCGACGTCTTCCGCGTCAAACAACCAGCATTTGCTGGTCCCGCCCCGATACCAGTGGCCTCGCAGTCCCACGGTGTTCTCCTTCATGTGGTGCAGATGGTTCGTCGCGCATCCCTGCGCTTCCCCATCTACGATCCGGCAGTCGAGACTTCAGCACAATCACGATAAATTCCACACCCCTTCACTTTTGCTAAAGTCAGAGGATGGCAAAGCTTGATCTTCACCGGCTCCACCTGCTCCGCGAGGTGCACCGCTCGGGCTCGCTGACGTCCGCCGCGGCGGCGCTGTCCTTCACGACGTCGGCGGTCTCGCAGCAGATCGCGAAGCTCGAACGCGAGGTGGGCGTGTCCCTGGTGGACCGCCAGCCGCGCGGGGTGGTGCTGACAGAGGCAGGGCTGGCCCTGGTGGGCTACGCGGACAGCATCGACCGGACCATCGAGGCGGCCCGGGCGGAGATGGACGAGTTCGCCGGGCTTCGCCGGGGCCAGCTGCGGATGGGCACCTTCCCCACCGTGGGAGCCTCGCTGATGCCGGATGTGGTGCTGGCGTTCCGGGCCCGGCATCCGGATGTGGCGGTGACGGTGATCAGCGCCCGGCGCGAGGGGCTGCTGGAGGCGCTGCGCCGCCGCGACGTCGAACTGACCCTGCTCTGGGACTACCCCTGGCAGGAGATCGCGGACGAGGACTTGTCCCTGGTCCCGCTGATGAACGACCCCACCATGCTGCTCGTACAGCGCGACCACCCGCTGGCCGGGAAAAAGTCGGTGCGGATCGAATCGCTGCGAGAGCAGGAATGGATTGTCCGCGACGAGCACCCCGTGGCGGACGTGCTCCGCCGGGTCTGCCGCGAGGCCGGCTTCGAACCCCGCATCGCCTTCGACGCCAACGATTACCAGGAGACCCAAGGGATGGTCGCGGCGGGCATCGGCATCGCCCTGGCGCCGCAACTGGCCCTCAGCGCGCTGCGGCCCGACGTCGTCGCCGTCCCCCTCGCCGGCGCACCGAAACGACGGATCCTCCTGGCCCAGCTGGCCAACCGCCGGCTCAGCCCGGCGGCCCAGCAGGCCGCGGCGGTGTTCCGCTCTACGGCAAAGCGGCGGGCTGCAGGGCGTATAACGGATACACCGGCACCAGAGGAGACCCCATGACCACCGCACCGATTTCCGTGATTGTCTTCGACGTCAACGAGACCCTGTCCGACATGTCGCCGATGGGCGCCCGCTTCGCGGAGGTGGGAGCCCCACCGGAACTGGCCAAGCTCTGGTTTGCCTCCCTGCTGCGGGACGGTTTTGCGCTGACGGCCAGCGGGGACAGCCGGGGCTTCGCTGAGATCGGTGCCACGGTGCTCCGGCAACTGTTCGCCGGCATCGAGCTGGACCGCCCGCTGGATTCCGCGGTGGAACACGTCATGGGCGGCATGAGCGAACTCGGCGTGCACCCGGATGTCCCCGGCGGGATCCACGGCCTCGCCGCCGCGGGCTTCCGCCTGGTCACGCTGAGTAACGGCTCGGCCCGGATCGCGGCGAAACTGCTGGATGACGCCGGGATCAGGGAATCGTTCGAGGCGTTGCTTTCGGTCGAAGACGCCCCCGCCTGGAAACCGGCCCGGGCGTCTTACGAGTATGCCGCCACCGCGTCAGGCGTGGACCCGGCACGGATGATGCTGGTGGCAGTCCATCCCTGGGATATCCACGGCGCCGCCCGCGCGGGCCTGCAAACGGCGTGGCTGAACAGGACCGGCGGCAGCTACCCGGACCACTTCGAGGCCCCGAACGTCACCGTCACGGCCCTGACGGAGCTTCCGGCGGCCTTGGCCTCAACGAACTGACGGGAGCGACGCCACTTCGGCGCCGGCACGCTGGGTCGCCGCCCAGCTGGCGGGAACCCGAGGGAGGCACTGGCATTACCCGGAACAACACTGCCGGCCGAAGCCAAGGTGTAGTTTGGCCTAATGCTGAGCATCGGCTCGATCGTGATCAGGGTGGACGACCTCGAACGCCAGATGAGTTTCTGGCAGGCCGCGCTGGGCTATGAGCGGCGGCACGAACCGGAAGACGGCTTCGTCATTCTGCAGCCGCCCGGCGGTGCCGGCACGTGCATCTCCCTGGACCAGCTTCCCGCGACGGTCCAAATCCCGCCCCGCCTGCACCTGGACCTGTATACAGAGGACCAACACGCCGAAGTACACCGGCTGCTGGCCCTGGGCGCCACCCGGATCGAGTGGAGCAAGAGGCCGGCGGACGCAGATTACGTGATCTTGGCCGATCCCGAAGGCAACCGGTTCTGCGTGGTGGACACCGCCGGGCGCGGCAATTAAGCCCCGCGCCCCGGCTAAGCCCTGCGTCCCGGGGCCCGGCACCTACGCGCCCAGCACCACGTTGACCGGCGGTTCACCGGCCAGCATGAGGTCGATCTGCCGCTGCAGCAGCCGCCCCATCCGCGGGCGCATCGCCGAGCTGGCCCCGCCGACGTGCGGGCTGATGATGACGCCGGGGGCTCCCCACAGCGGGTGGTCCTGCGGCAGGGGCTCCGGGTCGGTGACGTCCAGGGCGGCGCGGATCCGCCCGGAAGCAGTGTGCCGGACCAAGGCGTCGGTGTCCGCGACCGGTCCCCTGGCCACATTGACCAGCAGCGCGCCGTCGGGCATGGCCGCGAGGAACGCGTCGTCGACGAGGTGCCGGGTGGAGTCGCTGAGCGGCACCACCACCACCACGATGTCGTGCTCCGGCAGCAGGCTGTGCAGCTCGTCGATGCCGTGCACGTGGCCGCGCTGGTCGGTGCGCTCCCGGCTCGCCACCCGCGTGACGGTGGTTTCGAACGGCAGCAGCCGGTCCTCGATGGCCTTGCCGACGCCGCCGTAGCCGACGATCAGCACGCGCTGGTCCGCGAGGCTGGCGGTGGGACGGCTCTCCCAGCGGCGCTCCCGCTGGTTCTGCAGCACCCGCGGAAGCTCGCGCTGGCTGGCCAGGATCAGGGCCACTGTCAGCTCGGCGGTGGCGGTTTCGTGGACGGTGGAGGCGTTGGCGTACACCCGCCCTGCTGGCAGGACCTCCTCGATACCGTCGTAGCCGATCGACTGGCTCTGCACCAGCCCGGTCTCCACGGCGTCCAGCGCGCGCAGGACCTCCTTGCTGCCCATGTACGGCGGGACCACGATGTCGATGGACGGCTGCGGCGGCTCCCCGGAGAGGTCCCACTCGAGCATGGTGACGTCCGGGTGCGGCGTGAGGTACTCCCGCAGGGTCGCGTCCGGCAGGCTGACAGATATTTTCCTCGGCATGCTGCCAGCCTAACCGGCGGGCCGGACGACGGCGGCAACGGGCCTCCCAGGCGGCTGGGAGTTTGCGCACAGACCGGAGCGGCCCCGCGTGGGGCGTGGACTTGCCCCGTGCCCGGGCCTAGATTCAAGGGATCCCCGCCCTGCCCGATCTGGCGGCTTAATCTGGAAGGTCCCTATGAACACCCCCGGCCCCCGGACTCCGGCGGCGAGCGCCCGCGTGACGGCCCGACGCCGGTTGCTGGCGGTGGGGGCAACCACCACGCTGCTGCTGGCCGCGGCGGTCACGGCCGGCGCCCTGCGCACCGGGCCGGACCCCAAGACGGATTTCTGGGCCACCCTGCACAGCCAGCTGCAACCGCTTCCGGTCCGCAGCGCCGCCGGTGCGCCGCCCGCCGTCGTCGACCTCGCCGCCGAAATGCGGCGGATCCTGGCCGAGAACCCCGACTACCGGATCGGCGTCGTCGTCCAGGACACGCGCGGCGGGGAGCCGCAGGCGTACGGCGACGTCGCCGAGTACAAGGCTGCCAGCACGGCCAAGATCATCACCGCCGCCGCTTACTACCATCTGGTGGAAAGCGGCGAGAAGTCGCTGGACGCGGAGCTGGGAAGTTTCGATGCCGCGTTCCAGCTCAAGGCCATGGTCAACACCAGCAGCGATGATTCCTGGCTGCTGCTGATGCAGGACATCGGCTACCCGCGGCTGATCGAGTACGCGGCGTCGATCGGCATCAGCTACGACCCGGAAGAGAACCTTCTGACCCCGGCCGCGATGGCACTGCTGCTCAAGCAGCTCTACGCCGGGCAGCTGCTTAGCCCGGAGCACACCGACGAGCTGCTGGGCTACATGCAGGACACCAACGACGATGAACTGATCCCCGCGGCCGTGCCGCAGGGCATCACGGTGAACCACAAGTACGGGGTGGTGCAGGGCTACGTCCACGACGCCGCGGTCCTGCGCTCCGGTGATGCCGCCTACGCGGTGGCGATTTACACCTGGGGTGAGGAGGACGCGGACAGCCCGGACCGGATCGGCGTGATCCACCAGGTGACGACGGCGGTCACCGGGGCCTTGTTCCGGCGGTAACACTCCGAAAGCTTGGCGCGAGGGGTGGCGCGGACCCCGCTACAGGGGCAACATGGAGAACACCGGGTCCAACGCCAATCGCGGATGCCGGAACTTCGCGCACGGACACTTAGCAATGCCCGCGCTATGCCCGTCCTTCGGGCCGATCGGGGCTGCTGGGGCTCCTGACTTTGCTCCCAGCTCATGCAGGGGTCGATGTGATCCGCATACTCATCGCCGAAGACGAAGAACGCATCTCCCGGTTCATCGAAAAGGGCCTGCGGGCCGCCGGCTTCGCTCCGACCGTTGTGACCGACGGTGTCACGGCCGTGGACTACGCCTCCAGCGGCCAGTTCGACCTCCTGCTCCTCGACGTCGGGCTCCCCCGCCTCGACGGCTTCACCGTGCTGACCGCGCTGCGCAAGAACGGGGTGGATCTTCCGGTCATCATCCTCACCGCCCGGAGCTCCGCCGCGGACACCGTCGCCGGCTTGGACGGCGGCGCCGACGACTACATGACCAAGCCGTTCCGCTTCGAAGAACTCGTGGCCCGGATCAGGCGCCGCGTCCGCCCGGGCGAAAACAACGACCCTCCTGCGGACCACATCATCCGCTACGGCATCCTGGAACTGAACCTCCACACCCGCACCGTAAGCGTCGGGGACAGGACGGTCGAACTGTCCGCCCGCGAGTTCGCGCTGGTCGAGATGTTCCTGCTCCATCCCGGGCAGGTCCTGAGCCGGCAACAACTTCTGAGCCATGTGTGGGGCTACGACTTTGACGGGACATCCAACGTGGTGGACGTCTACGTGCGCCAGTTACGGCAAAAGATCGGCGCGGACCACATCGTCACGACACGCGGTGCCGGATACCGGCTGGCCAGGGAAGGGGAATCGTGACGTCCCCGGACTTGGACCCGTCCGGCTGGAGCGCGAAGTTCCATTCGGTGCGTTTCCGGGTGGTGGCCGCCATGCTGGGCATGATGCTCGCCGGGCTGGTGAGTGCGGGACTGATCGCCTTCATTGTCCAGTTCCAGGACTCCGACGCCCGGGTTGACCAGGCAATCCTGGACAAGGGCAATTCACTGGTCAAACTGGTTGAGACCAACAACGATGCCAGCAGCGATTCGTACAGCAACAAGCTCCGCGACTCGGCCGAGGACATCGCACCCCGCAGCAACGAAGTCATGGCCGCAATCGTTGACGGGCGCATTGAGTGGATCAAAGAAGGGAATCCCGATGAGCCTCTCTTGGACCAAGCCGTGCGACCCGCCGCAACCCAGCTCCCTAACCCCGCAGCCGCAGTCTTCGACGAGTTCAACGCCGGCGGCCGTCCGCTCAGAACCGTCGTCCTGCCGGTGAAGGATGCGACGGCTCAAAGCACCGGGACGTATCTGTTGCTTGGCCGGGACGCCTCCGACCAAAGAGACCACAATCTCGCCTCCGTCCAGACGTACTCCCTCGTAGCGGTCGGCACGCTGCTCGCCGCGGCCCTGATCGGCGGGCTGGTGGCCGGGCGTCTGCTGGATCCGCTCCGCCGCCTGCGCGAAGCCACCCGCGTGGTCAGCCACGAGGACCTCACCCAGCGGGTGGAAGTGCGCGACGGCGAGGACGACGTGACGCTCCTGACCAAGACCTTCAACACCATGCTGGAACGGCTCGATGAGGGCGCCCGGCAGCAGCAACAGTTCCTGGACGACGCCGGCCACGAGCTGCGAACCCCCCTCACGATTCTCCGCGGACACCTGGAACTCGTCTCGGTCGACGACCCCGCCGATGTGATAGCCACGAGGGAGGTGCTGCTCGAAGAGCTGGACCGGATGCAGCGACTCGTGGATGACCTGCTGGTCCTCGCCAACGCCGGCCACCCCGACTTCATCAGGAAAGCGCCCATCCGGATCCCCGAATTCCTCCAACAGGTAATGGAAAAAATCCGTGTCCTCGCGGACCGCCGCTGGCAGATCGATGAGAGCGCCGACTACGTGGTGGAGGCCGACCCCCAGCGCCTCACCCAGGCCCTCGTCCAGCTGGCCGCCAACGCCGTCAAGTACACCGGGAGCTCCTCCACGATCGCCCTGGGCAGCAGGATCGAAGGTCCGACGGCGCCGGACGGCACCCCGCTGGCCGGTTTTGACACGCTTGTGCTGTGGGTGCGGGACACCGGCGCCGGCATCGAGGTGAAGGACCAGCAGCGGATCTTTGAGCGTTTCGGCCGGGCCCGCCCGGGGCGCGGGGAGGAAGGCTCGGGCCTCGGCCTTGCCATCGTGGCTGCTATCGCCGAAGCCCACGGCGGCACGGCTACCGTGGAATCAGCCTACGGCCAGGGATCACGCTTCATGATCCGGGTCCCGCTCCAGACCGTTGGCGTGAAACTCTGAACCGATAGCATCGGTGCCGCTTTTCATGAGAACTCCTTCATCTTCCCCTCATCCCTCCCTCACGCTTGCGGTGCAGGCTGGTCCTAGACATCAACCACCGCTGGCAGGGAATACCCCTGAGTTGCGGGCCGTGTGTTTGGAGGACCGCAATGGATCCGATGCGAATAGTGCTCTACTCACATGATTCGGTGGGCCTTGGGCATGTGCGCCGGAATCTGGCGCTGGCGCACGCCCTGAACAATCAACTTCCGGGACTGACCGGCCGTCCCGTCACCGGCATCCTCATCACCGGAACCGCGCATGCGCCCGCGTTCCAAGCGCCGGACGGCTGGGACTGGGTACTGCTTCCCGGCGTGGGCAAAAGCCCGGAGGGCTATCTGCCCCGGAACCTCGCGATGCCCATGCACGAGCTTGTGTCCATGCGGGCACGGCTGCTTAGAGCGGTCCTGGCCGGGTTCCGCCCGCATCTGGTGATTGTGGACCGCCATGCGACCGGGGTGCACCGCGAACTGGAATCCGCCTTGCGGCATGCCCGTTCGGGCGCCCCTGTGCGGGTGGTGCTGGGGCTCCGGGAAGTCCTGGATTCCCCCGACGTCGCTTTCAGCGAGTGGGCCCGCTTTGGCGGACCGCGGCTGGTCAAGGCCTTGTTCGATGAGATCTGGATCTACGGCGACCCTGCCGTCCACGATCCCGTGGCGGCCGGCGAAATTCCCTTCTCCCTCCGGAAGCTCATCCGCTACACCGGTTACCTTGCCGAGGGACGGCCCCCCGGCTCCGGAACCAGTTGCATGCCCGGCCCCTACTGCCTGACGACGGTCGGCGGCGGCTCAGACGGCCACGCCTTGGCCAGAGTGGCGGTTGCCGCCCACGTGCCGGAGGGCCTGGGACACCTGATCGTGGCGGGCCCCGAGATGCCCTTTGAGCAGCTCAACGATTTGCGGCAGCAGGCCGGGCCCGGTGTCAAGGTTGTCGCCACGGTGGATGACCTCATCTACCATCTCCGCAACGCGGCCGCCGTCGTTTCGATGGGCGGCTACAACACGGTGTGCGAGATCATGAGCACGAACGTCCCCGCCCTGATCGTGCCCCGCACCCAAGCCCGGGCCGAACAGCGCATCCGGGCCACGTCGCTGGCAAACGCCGGCTATTTGGAACAACAGGACATCGGCACGCTGACCCCCGACATCTTCGGCTGCTGGCTCGCGGCGAGGATCGGCACCACGGTGGATCGCCGTCGGGCGATCCTCGACGGGCTGATCCGGGTTCCGCAATTGGCGGCCCAGTTGCTCCAGCCGCTGTTCCGTCCGAACGCCAGCGACCCCGCACTCAGTCCTAAAGAAGGCGCCGGCCGTGTCGCCGTCTGAGCCGGGGACTGCCTACGTCCTCAAGATGTACCCGCGGTTCTCCGAGACTTTCATCGTGTCGGAGATCCTGGCCCGGGAAGCGGCCGGCGACCGGATCGAGATCTTCTCGCTGCTGCCGCCCAACGATCCCCGGTTCCACTCCGAACTCGCCCGGGTCCGGGCGCCGGTGACCTACATTGGCCGGCCGCTAAAGACGTCCGAGCTCTGGGAGAGCTTTCAGGCGGCCGACACGGCCGGGCTGACCGGCGCGCTGGGCAGGAATTTCGGCGAGCTCGCGGCCGCCGCGTCGGACGACGCCGTGCGTGCCATCAACCTGGCCGTTGCCCTGCAACATCGCAACATCCGGCACATGCACGTCCACTTCGCCTCGGGAGCCACGAGTGTCGCCCGGCTGGCTTCGGCCATCACGGGTATCCCGTACTCGTTCACCGCCCACGCCGTCGACATCTTCCATGACTCGGTCAGCAGCGAGGACCTCCGGATCAAACTCGAACAGGCCCATCACGCCGTGACGATCAGCCGCTTCAATCTGCGCTACCTGCGCAAGCGCTTCCCCGCTTCGACCGCGCGGCTTCATTTGGTGCGCAACGGCCTGGACCTGGACCGCTTCCCGTACCGGGATCCGTTCCCGCTCGGCGGCACGGTGCGGATCGCCGCCGTCGGGCGCCTGGTGGAGAAGAAGGGATTCCAGCATCTGCTGCCCGCCGCAGCCGAACTCCTGGCGGAGGGTTTCCGCTTGGACCTGCGCATCGCCGGAACCGGGGTGCTGGCCGACGAGCTCGAGGCCACGATCGAACGCCTCGGGCTCGCTGACCACGTCCGGCTGATCGGAGCCCAGACCCAGGACCAGGTCCATGAGCTGCTCGAATCGTCCGACATCTTTATTGCCCCCTGCGTCGTCGCGGCGGACGGCAATGCGGACGGGATGCCCACGGTCCTCCTGGAAGCGATGGCCGCCGGCGTTCCCTGCATCAGCACGGCAGTCACCGGAATCCCTGAAGTGGTCCGGAATGGTTCGACCGGGATCCTGGCGCGGCCGGCAAATTCGCACGTCCTGGCCCGTGCCATCCAGAAGATGAGCTCTCCCGGCACCGACCGTGTCTCGATGACCCGCAACGCCCGGACGCTGATCGAGCAGGACTTCGATGTCCGACGGCAGGCCGAACTGTTGCGGTCCCTCGCCCTCGCGGAACTGAGGGTCGCCTGATGCACGTGGCCTATATCTGCGCAGACCCCGGGGTGCCGGTTTTTGGCACCAAGGGCTCCTCCGTGCACGTCCAGGAAGTCGTCCGGGCCTGGCGGGTGGCAGGCGCCAACGTCACGGTCTACTGCGCCCGGCTGGGAACCGACCGGCCCGACGACCTCGACGACCTCGACGTCGTCGAAGTCCAGCCGGACAGCGTCCCCGGGCCCGCCCGCGAACAGGCACTCGAGAACGCCGCGCTCGCCCTGGTTGACCAGGTCCTGCGGCAAGGCTGCGGCCTCGTGTACGAACGCTATTCGCTGTTCAGCCCGGCGCTTTCGGTGCTGGCCCGCGTGCTGGAGATCCCCTCGATCCTCGAAGTCAACGCGCCGCTGATCGAGGAACAACAGAAGTACCGCGAACTGCTGGACATCAGGAAGGCCGAAACGATCCTCCGGCGCAATGCCGGGACCGCCGACGTCGTGGCCTGCGTTTCGGAGCCGGTAGTCCGCTGGGTGCGAGCCCGGGTGCCCGGCGCCCGGACGATCTTGGCGCCGAACGGCGTCAACACCGAACGCATCACGGCGCGCCGCCCCGGCCGTAAGAACCCCGACCACCTCACCGTGGCCTTTGTCGGAACGCTGAAGCCCTGGCACGGGGTGCCGGACCTGCTGCAGGCCGTCGCACTGGCGAATTCCACCGCCCCCGAGCCGGGCCTCCGGTGGACGGTGCGGATCATCGGCGACGGCCCGGGCCGGATGGAACTGGAACAGCTCGCCGGCTCGCTGGGGGTTGAGACGGAGTTCACCGGGGCCGTACGGCCGGCGGACGTGCCGGCCCTGCTGCACGAGTGCGACGCCGCCGCGGCGCCCTACCCCGCGGAAGAAGAGGGACGGGACGATTACTTTTCGCCCCTGAAGGTCTATGAGTACATGGCCTCCGGGATGCCGATCATCGCGAGCTCCGTGGGGCAGATACCGTCGATCCTGGAGGACGGACGCACGGGCATCCTGGTTCCCCCGTCGCAGCCCGCGGCCCTCGCCGTCGCTCTGACCCGGGTGGCGGATGATCGTGCCCTGCGCGAAGGTCTCGGCAGCCGGGCCCGCGAAGAGGCCGAAAAGCGCTTCAGTTGGAACGGGGTCCTCTCCCGCATCACGGCGGCACTGCCGGTCCCGCGGCAGGCGGCTTGGCCATGACCGCGCCCAGGCACGAACCGACACGAACCCCGCAGGGACTGTGGCGGTGGAGGCGGCGCGGCCAAGGGGACAAACCAGTCTCCGGGCTCCGCCGCACCTTGCGGTGCGTCGGACCGCATCTGCGCGAACATCGGTTGCGGATGGTCATCGGATTCGCTGCCCTGGCCGCCGACGTCCTGTTTCGCTTGCTGGAGCCATGGCCGGTGAAACTCGTGATCGACGCCGTGACGCGCTCGCTCGGCGCGACCATCAAGAGGCCCGGGCCCACCCTCGAAGCCAACACGCAGACGCTGCTGCTGTGCGGCGCCGCGATTGTGGTCATCAGCGTCCTGCGTGCCATCGCCAACTACTGGTCCGCCATCTCCTTCGCTCTCGTCGGTTCCCGGGTCGCGGCCGACCTCCGTGCCCGCACGTTCCGCCATGTCCAGGGCCTGTCCATGCGGCACCACACGCGGGCGTCCTCCGGAGACACCGTCCAGCGGCTTGTCAGTGATGTCTCGCGCCTGCAGGACGTCGCCGTTACCGCCGGTCTGCCGATGCTGGGCAACGCCGTCACGCTCGTGGCCATGACCGTCATCATGCTGTGGCTTGACCCGATGCTGGCGCTGGTCGTCTTCCTGGCGGCCGGCATTTTCGCCCTCTTGTCGCGTCGGAGTTCGGGCTCGATTACGAAGGCAGCGGGTAAATCCCGCAAAGGTGAGGGAGCCTTGGCGACCACGGCCGCCCAGACTCTCGGGGCCATGCGTGAAGTGCAGGCCTACGGGCTTGAGGACACCATCAGCTCCAGCTTCCGGAAGAGCAACGCGGCCACACTCGGGACCGGCGTCGCCGCACTCCGGCTGGCCGCCGGCCTTGAACGGCGCACCGATGTGCTGATCGGCTTCGCCACGGCAATCGTCCTGGCCGGAGGCGGCTGGCGCGTGCTGGACCACTCGATCAGCCCCGGGGACCTGGTCGTCTTCCTCACCTACCTGAAGACCGGAATGAAGCCGCTGAAGGATCTTGCCAAGCAAACCAGCCGGATCGCGCAGGCCACGGCGTCCGGCGAGCGCGTGGCGGACCTGCTCGAGGCCGAGACGGATCTGCCCGAGCTTCCTGATGCCCGGCCGCTGGAAAGCAGCCACCCCGATGTCGTCTTCGAGGACGTCTCCGCCGGCCATGGCGAGGGGACCACCGTGCTGCACGGGATCAACCTGACGATTCCGGCCGGCGAGCGCCTGGCCATCCTCGGCCCGTCCGGTGCCGGAAAATCAACCCTGGCCAGCCTGATCCTGCGCATGATCGACCCCACCACCGGCACGGTCCGGGTGGGCGGCGAGAACCTGAAAGAGCTTCAGACCGCCTCGGTGCGCGCCCACGTCTCAATCCTGCTCCAGGACTCCGTCCTCTTCGGAAACACCGTGCGGGAGAACATCCGGTTTGGGCGCCTGGACGCCTCCGATGAAGACATCGAGCACGCCGCCGCGCTGGCCCAGGCGGACGACTTTATCCGTGCCCTTCCGGATGGCTACGACACGGTTTTGGGGGAAGCGGCCAAGGATCTCTCCGGCGGGCAGCGGCAGCGGATAGCGATCGCCCGTGCCATCCTCCGGCAGGCGCCGATCGTCATCCTGGACGAGGCAACCGCAGGGTTGGATCCGGCCTCCCGGGAATCGATACTGGATGCCTTGGAGGTCCTGACCCGCGGACGGACCTCCATCACGATCACCCACGATGCGTTCGCCGCACGCCTTGCCGACCGGGTCATCTGGCTCGAAGACGGGCGCATCCTCGAGGAAGGCCGTCCGCTGGAGCTGCTGCAGGACCCAGACAGCCGGTTCAGCAGGTGGTTGGGAGATCCGCCCACCACCCGGGCATCGGAGGAGCACGCAGAGGAGGATGACGGACAGCGGGTGGCGCTCCAGGACGTTGAGGTGCCCACGTGACTGCCTTGCGGATGCCTTTGCGCGTGGCCGACGTCTCGCTCGCCGGCCGGGACGACCGGCTGCCCTGCCTGGCCGTGGTCCTCGACGACGATCTGCTCTCCGAAGTCCTGGCGGAACCGGTCAGCATCACCCGGGTCCGGTACAAGCCGGGCACGTCGGCGCTCGTTGCCTTCCGCCGCACCCTTGACGGCACGGCAGAGTATGGCTGGGCCCTCACGACGCGCGGCAACGTCAAGCTGGACGGACGTGCCCGGAAGTCCGAGCGGCGCGGCGGGGGCCTGCGCCTCCTGCGGGCTCCCCCGCCCCACACCGACGCGTTGATCGCCGTCGGCGGGATCGAGGACGACTGGGCACTGGGCGATAATCTGCGCTGGCTTTCCGTACCGGGACTGGAAGAGCTCGGCGCCTTGCCGCGGCCCGGAACGGGACTCCTCGCCGGCGCCACGGTGCTGCGCTACAAGCCCGAGCGGCGTATTGTCCTGCTGCAGCCGCACGAGGATGCGCCGATCGTGATCAAGACCGCGGCCCATCCCGCCGGCGAGAGCGTGCACCGCCTCCAGCAGCGTCTGCGGCACCACGGAGTTCCTGTGCTGCCCATCCTCGGCGGTGCTGATTGCCGGGACCACGGCACCAGCGCCAGCCCGCTCTGGGGCGACCGGGATCTGGCGGCCAGCAACGACCCGGCCAGTGCCCGCCGGGCGGGCGAAGCCCTCGCCCGGCTGCACAGCATCCCGGCGGACGACGACGGCCCCGGCCGCCCCGCCGGGCCCGAAGCCCTCGTGGAGCGCCAACTCGCGGTAACCAGCGCCATGGTTACGGCGCTCGTCCCGGCGCTGGAACAGCGGGCCACACGCCTGGCGGCCCGGATCCGCCGTAGTTTGGCAGACGCTGACCGCGCCGACGGCGGAGCCGCCGTCGTCGTCCATGGAGACTTCTCCGCTGACCAGGTGCTGGTCAGCGGATCCGAGGTCCGCCTGATCGACTTTGACCGTGCCCGTGCGGGAGTTCCGGAAGCCGATCTGGGCTCCTTCGCCGCCGTCGAGGAAATGAGCCGCTGGCGTGGGGCCGCCGCGGGGCCGTCGCGCTCAGCACCCCTGCTGGCGGGTTACGTGGCTGCGGGTGGCCGGTTCCTGCCCGAAGCGGCGGAAGCCTGGACGGCGCTGCGGCTATTCGCCGGGAGTGTGGACCCGTTCCGGGACCGGTGCCCTGACTGGGCCGCTGACCTGTCCCGGCACCTCGACAGGGCCTCGGAGCTGGTCCCATGAGCTGGCTTCCGCCGCTGCCGAAATCAGCCGTGGACGATTCCGGCCGTACCTGGCAAGTCCGCCGGGCATGGCCGGACAGGACGCCGGGCGACTACAAACTGGAGGTCACGGCGGCCGGCGCGGCCGGCGTCAGGGCGGCCCACCTCCGGTCCGGGCACTTTGAGTTGGTCCCCGGGGACGACCCCGGACTGCCGGCCCTCCTGGCCGAAGCGCGCCACGGCGAGATCATCGCCCACCGGCCGCACACGCGCGCCGTGGTGCGGGCAGACGGGTGCTACATCAAGATCTTCCGCCCCGGCGAGGCGACTGTGCCCGCCGAACGCTGCGCACAAACGGAGATCCTGCTGGAAGCCGGCCCGTTCAGCGCGCCCAGGGTCCTGCGGAGCTCGGCGGATGTCATCGTTTTCAGTCCCCTGCACGGACGAACCCTGGGTGATTTGGGGAAGGACGGCATCACGGTCAGTGACGAAGCACTGGCCCCGCTGTGGGAGAACTGGTCGATCGCCTGGACCTCCCAGGTGGGTGCCGGCCACGACACCGCCGGGCTGGCCGCCTTGGCCGCGCTGCCGGTCCACTCGCCCGAGGTTGAAGTAGCCGATATGTGGCGGTGGGTGGACCGCTGGCTGCGTCACTACGGGGACCTGCCGGAAGCGTCCTCGCCACGTGCTGCGTTGTGCGGTTGGGCCGAGTACGTGACGGAGGAACTGCTCGGGTCCGCACCCGACCCGCTGGTTTGGGCCCACGGCGACCTGCACGACAAGCAGATCATCGCCATCGACGGCGGATTCGCCCTCGGGTTGCTCGACTTCGACGACACGGCACGGGCCGAGGCCGCCCTCGATCTGGCCAATTTGGACGTGCACCTGGAGTTCCTGGAGCGCCAGGAGCGCCTTGCGCCGGCCCGCTACCTCACGGGCCACCGGCAGGTAATGGCCGCCGCTGCCCGGTTGCAGGTCAGTCCGGACAGGTTCCGTGCCTATTCCGACGCCGCCTGGCTGCGTCTGGCCTGTTCGCCGTTGCCGGGGCGCTTGTCCCTGGCCCTCGCCGCGCTCGACGAACGAGTCACGCCGCCGCCGGTCCGCCGCGCCCAGGAGCTGATGACATGAGCTGGCACCCGCCCGTCCCGCTCTCCGTCCACGACGCGGACGGAGAGCTCTGGCTGGTCCGGCGGGCCTGGCCGGAACCCACCGCGGGCGACTACGTCCTGGAGCTCGCGGCGCCCGGGCGGCCGGGCGTCCGGGCCGCGTATCTCCGGGCCGGAGCGCTGGAGCTGCTGCCCGACGGCGGCGACCGGCGCCTGCCCGCCCTGGCGCAGGTGGAACCGCTGGGCGAGGTGGTGGTGCACCGGGCCCACAAGCGGGCCGTGGTCAGGGCCGGCGACCGCTATTACAAGATCTTCCGGCCCCGGCAGTCCGACGAAGCCGCGGGCCGGCACACCCGGACGAACGCATTCCTGGCGGCCGGGGACTTCCTGAGCCCTGACGTCATTTCCTACACCCGCGGCTGCCTCCTCCTGACCGCCCTCCCCGGCCGCTCCCTGTTCGAGCTGGGGAGCGACCCGGCCGCCAGCGACGCCGAGTTTGAGAAAATCTGGCAAAAATGGTCCCGCTGCTGGGTCCGCCAACAGTCCCTGTCCGGCACCGCCGCGCACCGGGCGTCCATGGCGGCGCTGGCACCCCGCACGGCCGCCGTCGAACTCGAAAATCTGCAACGGATGGTGGACCTCTGGCTGCTGCACGCCAAGGACCTGCCGGCGGCGCGGGCCGAGCGGGAGGCCGTGGCCGCGGCCGCGGTGCAGATCGCCCAACAGCTGGTGCGCACCGAGCCTGATCCGCTGGTCTGGTCCCACGGGGACCTCCATGACAAGCAGATATTCGCCACGGCGCCCGAGGCTCCCCTGGGGCTGCTGGATTTCGACGAGTCCGGGGTCGCCGAAGCCGGCGTCGACCTGGCCAACCTTGCCGTCCACCTGCGCCTGCGCCTGCGGCAACGGCGCCTGACCGCCGAGCGGTACCAGACCGCGCACTGCCAGGTCATCGCCGCCGCCGAGGAACTGCGGGTCACGCCGGCCCGCTTCGACGCCTACTCCAACGCGGCCAGCCTGCGGCTCGGCTGCCTCTACTCCTTCAGGCCCCAGTGGGCCGCCTTGGCCGGGGATCTCCTGCACGAGGCATCCCGGCGTCGAGCAGTTCCTGCAATCCCCGCTTGAAGCCGGACCGGCCGCCGTGTGCCGGGTGCCGAATTTTCGGCGCGTCGAAGCCGCTCCGCTGCAGGCTGCGGTGTGCCACATTCCCCACCGCCACCACGGTCTCGATCGCAAACACCTCGGCCAGGGCCTGCCAGAACGGGCTTCCCAAGGCCGCCTCGGAGGCCGTGGGCGTGCGGTTGGAGAGCGGCAGGCCGGGCTTGTGGGTATGCCACGGACACGCACTCCAGAGCAGCGGAAGGAAGTCCAGCTCAGCAAGGACCTCCCACATCACCGTGGCCGTCGGTTCAGCGGCAACACTGTCAGGGTCCGCCGGCAGCACGTACCCCTTTCCAGGCCCGAACAGGCCGAACCTGTCACTGCCCTGCTCGAGGATGGTGCGGCTGGTGAAGGGAATGCCGGTGATCTTCATGCCCCTGAACCCGGGGGCCTCGCCGACCAGCAGCACCTTCGGTGCGCGATCCAGCATTTCCTGCAGGTAGACCGCCAGGTTCCGCCGCCGGAGCCCATTCGCGGCCACGGTGTGATCAAAGAAGTTAGCGCAGCCGGGCCCTGTTTGCACGGCGGCGAGCCGGTCGACGAAGGCCGTGATGGAGGATGAAGTCATGTGGTGCCGCTTCCTTGGCTCGTAGCCCGACCAGACTACCGGGGCCACTCGCCCGAGGGCACCACCCCCCGGGCCTCTAGCATGGGGACATGACGGACATGACCATCTTTACGGTGGGGCACTCCACTCACCCCATCGACGAATTCATCGGCCTGCTCAGGGCCCACGGGATCAAGAAGCTGATCGACGTGCGGACCGTGCCGAAGTCGCGGCACAATCCGCAGTTCAACGCGGACGAACTGGCAGCGAGCGTGCGTGCCAGCGGGATCACCTACCGGCGGATGGAATCCCTCGGCGGCCTGCGGCACACCACCAAAGACAGTCCCAACGTCGCCTGGCGGAATGCTTCGTTCCGCGGCTACGCGGACTACATGCAGACCGCGGACTTTGCCGACGCCGTCGGCCAGCTGATCGAACACGGCCGGACCAACGATGCGGCCATCATGTGCGCGGAAGCCGTCCCGTGGCGCTGCCACCGCTCGCTGATCGGCGACGCGCTCTTGGTCCGGGATGTCGAGGTGCTGGACATCATGACGGAGAAATCCGCCAAACCCCACGCCCTGACCTCCTTCGCCCGGGTCGACGGCGACCGGGTGTGGTATCCGGCAGAGCAGCCGGATGCCACCGACCCGGGCACGCCGGGCACCTAGAAGACGGCGCCGGTCACGGCCCGGGTGAGCTGGTGGATGACGTCGGTCCGCTGAGGGATGTCTGCGTCGCTGTCGCCTTTGGTGTAGATGACGAGGGCGTAGGCGCTGCCGTTCTTGGCGAGGACTCCGGCGTCGTGCAATTCCCCGTCCAGCAGCCCGTATTTGTGAAAGACCTCGACGTCGGCGGGGGCCGCCGCGGGTATCAGCGATTCATAGTTGGTGTTCTGCATGTAGGACAACAACTCCGCGGTGTCGTCCTTATCGAGCAGCTTCCCCGAGTAGAGCCCAGCCATGACGCGGGCCATCTCGGCGGGAGTCAGGGTGTTGGATTCCGGGCTGTAGTTGACCCCGATCGACGACGCGTAGTCGCTGAGCTGCTGGTGGCCGACGGCGTCCATGATCAGGGACCAGGAGTCGTTGTCGCTGTCCTGGATCATCTCCTTGAGCTGGAACCCGGCGGTCCAGTCCCCCATCGGCTCGTTGAGGGACGCACCGCCCGATTCGACCAGGTGGTAATAGGCCGCGGCGGCCAGGACCTTCGCGGTGCTCGCTGCCTCGAACGCCTGCTGGACGCCGTAGTCGTGCTCTGTGCCGTCTGCCAGATCGATCAGGGACACACCGATCTGGTACTCGCCGTTGGCGTCGATGATGCCATTCAGCTCGGCGTCCAGGGCCGGACTGACGCCTGCCGCTGCCGCTGGAGCCGCCGGGGCTGCCGCTGCCGCTGGAGCCGTCGGGGCGGGCGGCGCCGCCGCGGCCRACGTCGTCGGGCGCCCCGCTGCTGAGCGGGCCTCCGCCGAGGTGTATACGGTGGCCGCCAACGTGACGGCGAGGACTGCGGTACACGCCCCCAGCAGGAGTCGGCGGCGCGCCCTGTGGGAGCGCCTGTTCTTATTGGGCCGTGGCCCGCGAGGCGGCGTGTGTTCTTCCATGATGGCTCCAAGCTAGCCGCGCCAGTTATGCCTAGGCTGTGAAAAAGCTGTCAGCCCCATCAACATCCAGATCAACCGCCCGCGTGGCGCATTCCGCAAGGACTAAAACCATGAGCTACACCGTGAACTGCTCCATCCTGCTGACCGAGCTCCCGATCTTGGAGCGGCCGGCCGCGGTCAAGGCGGCGGGGTTCGACGCCGTCGAGTTCTGGTGGCCCTTTGACCGTGCTATCCCGTCCGACGCTGAGGCCACGGCCTTCCAGCGGGCCATCACCGACGCCGGAGTGCAGCTCACCGGGCTGAACTTCGCGGCCGGGGACATGCCCGGCGGGGACCGCGGCCTGGTCTCCTGGCCCGGGCGCTCGGCCGAGTTCCGCGACAACATCGACGCAGTGGTGGGCCTGGGCGGCAGCCTAGGCTGTACCTCTTTCAACGCCCTCTTCGGCAACCGGATCGACGGCGAGTCAGCCGCGAAGCAGGACGAGCTGGGCATCCAGAACCTGGCCGCGGCGGCCGCCGCCGTCGCACGGATCGGCGGCACCGTGCTGCTGGAATCGGTCAGCGCCGCGCCGCGCTACCCGTTGCGCACGGCGGCCGACGCCCTTGGCCTGATCACCCGCGTGCGGGCCGAGACCGGCGTGGAAAACCTCGCGTTCCTGGCCGATTTCTACCACCTGTCCGTGAACGGGGACGACGTCGGCGCGGTCATCGAGCAGCACGCCGGTGCGTTCGGCCACGTCCAGATTGCGGACTCGCCCGGCCGCGGCGCCCCCGGTACCGGCAACCTCCCGCTCCGGCAGTGGCTGTCCCGCAGCCGTGCGCTGGGCTACGGCGGCCCCATCAGCCTGGAGTGCACCGGCCCTGCCGAGGAAGCATTCGACTGGGCCCGCGGCCACGCATTCTGAGACCCGGCTGGGCGGCTGGTCGCGGCCGTGCGCCGCCGTCGGAATACCGAAACCGCCCGTGGTGTTGTGCACCACAGACCGATTGCCAACCGCCTCCCGCGAAGGACCTCCCATGAGCCAGAACCTCACCGTCAAGCTCCAGCCCGGAACCCCGGCCCCCGACTTCACGCTTTCCGACGCTGCAGGCAAGCCGGTGTCCCTCGCCGATTACCGCGGCAAGAACGTCATCGTGTATTTCTACCCGAAGGCGGCCACCCCTGGCTGCACCACCGAAGCCTGCGACTTCCGCGACAGCCTGGCCTCGCTGCAAGGCTCCGGCTACGAGGTCCTGGGCATCTCGCCGGACGCCCCCGAGGCGCTGGCGCACTTCACCGGCGACTACTCCCTGACCTTCCCGTTGCTGTCCGACCAGGACCACGCGGTGGCCCTGGCCTATGGTGCCTGGGGCGAGAACCTGATCCGCGGCGAGATCACCGAAGGGATCGTCCGTTCCACCGTGGTTCTCGATCCCGAGGGCAACGTGAAGCTGGCGCAGTACAAGGTCAAGGCCGAGGGCCACGTCGCCGCGTTGAGGGACCAACTGGGTCTCTAGCCCTCGCGCCGGCCCGGCAACACTGGGTAGGCTCGGAGCAAGCAGCGCCGAAAGCGGCCTAACCCAAAGGCGGACCAAGTGGCAACTGGCACCAAGCAGGATCCTTGGGCGCTCAAGACAGCGCCGGGGACTTCGGAGTACACGATGTACCGGGACGAGCAATCCGATCCCCCGGCCCTGGTGTGCCAAGTCGGCTCCACCACGCTGAAGTACCACCTCCGAGCCCTCGAAGACCTTCAGCTGTGGCTGATGGAAAAGGACGACTGGGTGCCCTTGGGCGCTGCGGACGAGAACAAGCAGGCCGCAGAAGGAACCGTCGAGGCATGGGGACGGAGCCCGGAGAATCCCGTGGGCGGGTGGTACGGACTGCGGAACGGGTACCGCGGCCGGTTCGGCATGTACCTGCCGCCGTTGCTGGAGGCTTTGGGCCTGGCGGAGTTGACGCACGAAAAGCGCAATAACTCCGTGCGGGCCATCATTGCCGATGCCTCGGGACCAGCCGTACCGGCCTAGCCGCGCCTGCCTGGCCGCGGCTGCCTGGCCGCGGCTGCCTGGCGTAGGCGCACGCACACCCGACATAAGTCGGTCGCAAAATCGGACTAAGCCCGGGTGCCCGCCACCAGCGTCGCCGTCGACCGCAACCGGAGCGCACCCTCGTGCTCGTAGCGGCCCAGCAATTGGAATACGTCCGAGCGGATCAGCGACCGGGCTTCCTTATCCGCCGTCGCCAGTCCCATGGCCACCGTGGTAGCGATGTCCTCCATGAACTCCCAGTAGTCCTCCGGGGACTCGTGCACCAGGTCCGTGCTGACCGTCCGTTCCGCCACGTCCACCAGACCGGCATCCCTGAACATCCGGGCCATGAAGCCCGGCGCGGAACAGCGGAACAGCCCCGGCGTCCCCGCCGGCGGCTGCCGCAACTCGGTGTGCTGCGCGAGTGTGCCCAGCACGAGGCTGGCCCAGGGATTCGCCGCGGCCTTGCCCCAGACGGCCGCGCTGATCCTCGCCCCGGGCTTTGCCGTACGGACCATTTCCCGCAGTGCGAGCCGCATCTCGGGGAAGAAGTTGAAACCGAAGCGGCACAGCACCGCGTCGAAAGTTGCGTCATCGAAGGGAAGTTCAGAGGCCGGGCAGACGCTGAAGCTCACATTGGGCAGGCTCCTGGCCGCGGCCTTCTCCCTCGCCACATGCAACATCCCGGCCGAGATGTCGGACAGGACCACGTCGCCCTCCGGCACCAGCTCCGCGACTGTGAGACCCGGCTCGCCGGATCCGGCAGCGACATCGAGCACGGACGAGCCGGGCAGCAGCCGGGCATCCTGAATCATGGCGTCGCCGAAAGGGCGGTGCCAGCCGAGCAGTTCCGCATCCCATTTCTTCCAGCCCGCCGCGAACTGGTCCCAGATGATGCGCTGCTGGTCACGGATACTTTCCGCTGTGACTGACATGGTGGGTCCTTATAATCCGGACCGCACCCTCCCCCATCCCTAAGTCTGCCCTGCTAGCCGCGTTCCCGCTAGGCTTCCCGATCGCCGCGGCAGAATCGCACGAACGCACCACGGATCCGCGCCGCGGCCGTCCGGAATCGGTGCGAAAAACAGCGGCCGCCGGGGCAGTACGCTTAACGGCATGGCTTCTGAAGACACCCCCGTTGCGCCCGAACGCCGCGCCGTCACCGTCCGGCGCGCACCGAAGTACGTGCCGTTCCTGATCGCCGGCGCCCTGCTGGGCGGCGTCGTGGCCGCCGTCATCGCCTACGGCCTGCCCGCCGACGAGCGCTACGATGCCAACGCCGTCTTCGGCTTTTTCCTGATCTTCTGCGCCGCGGGCGGCGCCATCCTGGGCGCCGTCGTCGCGCTGGTGCTGGACCGGCTGAGCGTCCGCCGCGCCGAGCGCGCCGTCGTCGAGTCCGTTCCCGACTCAGTTCCGGAGACCGACGGCGAAGACCGCGCCTAGGCTGGCAGGTCACAAACCGGCCGCCGGAAAAGTCCTGGCGCACGACGTGAGATAATCGACCAGTGGCACGCGGCGATGGAAAACTTTCTCATGATCTTCTCCCTGGCGAAAAAGGCCCTCAGGACGCTTGTGGCGTTTTCGGGGTCTGGGCTCCCGGCGAAGAGGTAGCAAAACTCACCTATTACGGGCTGTACGCGCTACAGCACCGCGGTCAGGAGTCGGCTGGCATAGCAACCAGCGACGGCAAGCGGATCAACGTCTACAAGGACATGGGCTTGGTGTCCCAGGTCTTTGACGAGACCACGCTGAACACCCTGACCGGGCACCTGGCCGTCGGGCACTGCCGGTACTCCACCACCGGGGCGAGCCATTGGGCCAACGCCCAGCCCACCCTCGGCGCCACCGCCACGGGCACCGTTGCCCTGGCGCACAACGGCAACCTGACCAACACCGCCGAGCTCAAGGCCATGATCATGGACCGCAACGGCGGCCAGCTGACCGGCGAGATGAAGCAGGGCAACACCTCGGACACCGCCCTGGTCACCGCCCTTCTCGAGGGCGAGGAGGGCAAGTCCCTCGAACAGACCTCCCTGGAACTGCTGCCCAAGATCAAGGGCGGCTTCTGCTTCGTCTACATGGATGAAGGCACCCTCTACGCCGCCCGCGACACCTACGGCATCCGCCCACTGGTCCTGGGCCGGCTGGAACGCGGCTGGGTGGTCGCCTCCGAGCAGTCCGCCCTCGCCACCGTCGGCGCAAGCTTCATCCGCGAGATCGAACCCGGCGAATTCATCGCCATTGACGAACAGGGCGTCCGGTCCCAGCGCTTCGCCGAGCCGACGCCGGCCGGCTGCGTCTTCGAATACGTCTACCTCGCCCGCCCGGACGCCGCCATCGCCGGCCGCTCCGTGTACGAATCCCGCGTCGAGATGGGACGCCAGCTGGCCCGCGAGAACACCCAGGAAGCGGACATCGTCATCCCGGTGCCGGAGTCCGGCACCCCCGCCGCCGTCGGCTACGCCGAGGAATCCGGCATCCCGTTCGCACACGGCTTCGTCAAGAACGCCTACGTGGGCCGGACCTTCATCCAGCCCTCCCAGACGCTGCGCCAGCTCGGCATCCGGCTCAAGCTCAACGCGCTGGACTCCGTGATCCGCGGCAAGCGCGTAGTGGTGGTCGACGACTCGATCGTCCGCGGCAACACCCAGCGCGCCATCGTGCGGATGCTCCGGGAAGCCGGCGCCGCCTCGGTACACATCAAGATCTCCTCCCCGCCGGTGAAATGGCCGTGCTTCTACGGCATCGACTTCGCGTCCCGTGCGGAGCTGATCGCCAACGGCGCCACGATCGACGAGATCGCCCAGGCCATCGGCGCGGACTCGCTCGCGTACATCTCCGAAGACGGGATGATCGGCGCCACCCGGCAGCCGCGCGAACGCCTCTGCACCGCCTGCTTCACCGGCCAGTACCCAATCGAGCTCCCGGGCGCCGACAAGCTGGGCAAGAACCTGCTGGAACGCCCCGACTCCGTCGGACAGTCTGTCGGACAGCCCGGCGGGCTGCCCGCGGCCGCTTCCGCTACGGCGAACGTCGCATCCGGAACACGGGCGGCCGACGGCGGCGCGGCTGACGGCATCGGTGCGGGCGTTGACCCGGCCGAGAAGGCCGGCGCCACCGGCTGTGATCCCGGGCCGGACGCTGAATTCGAAGAACTGCTCACCGACGCCGACCGCGTCCCCGCCGCCAAGCCTGATGCCGACAAGAAAGAGCCAGTATGACTTCCGCTTCCCCGGCCGCTGACACAAACGACGCCCGGAACACCGGCATCACCTACGCCTCCGCCGGCGTCGACGTCGAAGCGGGAGACCGCGCCGTCGAACTCATGAAGGACGCCGTCAAGGCCACCCACAACTCCTCCGTGATCGGCGGGGTTGGCGGTTTCGCCGGCCTCTACGACGTCTCGAAGCTGTTGACCTACAAGCGGCCGCTGCTGGCCACTTCCACGGACGGCGTCGGCACCAAGGTCGCCATCGCCCAGGCCATGGACATCCACGACACCATCGGCTTCGACCTGGTCGGCATGGTGGTGGACGACATCGTCGTCGTGGGCGCCGAGCCGCTCTACATGACGGACTACATCGCCTGCGGCAAGGTTGTTCCCGAACGCATCGCGGACATCGTCCGCGGCATCGCCGCGGCCTGCTCCGTTGCCGGAACCGCCCTGGTGGGCGGCGAAACTGCCGAGCACCCGGGGCTGCTGGGGGAGCATGAGTACGACGTGGCCGGCGCTGCCACCGGCGTGGTCGAGGCGGAGTCCCTGCTGGGCCCGGACCGCGTCCGCTCCGGCGACGTGGTGATCGGCATGGCCTCCTCCGGCTTGCACTCCAACGGCTACTCCCTGGTCCGCCGCGTCATCAACCACGCCGGCTGGGCCCTGGACCGCGAGGTCTCCGAATTTGAGCGCACCTTGGGCGAGGAGCTCCTGGAGCCCACCCGGGTCTACGCCGCGGACTGCCTGGACCTGGCCCGTGCCTTCCCGGTCAACAGCTCCAAGGGCGTCCACGGCTTCAGCCACGTCACCGGCGGCGGACTGGCCGCCAACCTCGCCCGGGTCCTGCCGCAGGGCCTGCTGGCCACCGTGGACCGGGCCACCTGGGAGCTGCCGGCCATCTTCAAGCTGGTCTCCGAACTCGGAAACGTCCCGCTGGCCGACCTGGAGCGCACCCTCAACGTGGGCGTAGGCATGGTGGCCATCGCCTCCGCCGAGGCGGCCGACGCCGCGGTGAACCACCTGAACGCCCGCGGCCTGCCGTCCTGGATCATGGGCACCGTCGGGGAAGACTCCGACTCGGTCCTGAAGACCGGTCCGGACTACGTCCAGGGCGCCAAGGGCGTCGACGGCGGCGCCGTCCGGATGGTCAACGCCTACCTCTAAACCCCCACGGAGCGCCCCTCACCGGCGGCCCCTCGCCTCGCAAGGCGGGGCCGGCCAGGGAACCCTGCCGGCGAGTGCTCCATAAGCGCCGTTTAGCCGCCTCATAACGGCACTTATGGAGCACTCGATCCGGTTAAACCTCCAGCAGGCTGAAGACGGCGCCGTGCGGGTCCCTGAGCGTGGCAATACTGCCAGCCTCTTCGACGTCTTCCGGTTCGGCCAGCACGACGGCGCCCGCGGCACGCGCGGCCGCCACGGCATCAGCCACGCTGGAGACGCCGAAATACAGCTGCCAGCCGGGCTCGAGGTTGCGCTCCGCCTGCGGCACGGTGGCGATCCCGGCCACCTCGGTGCCGTCCGCCATCAGCGTCGTGTAGGTTCCGCCGTCGTCCTGCGGGTATTCGGTCACCTCGTGGCCGAACAGCTGCTGGAAGCAGCCCACGGCGGCCTGCGGTTCGGGCGTGAGCAGCTCGACCCAGGCCAAAGCTCCCGGCTCCTCGGTGCGGGCCGCACCGAAGTGGGTCCCCGCCTCCCAGGCCCCGGTGGTCCCTCCGCCGGGCGGGGCGAAGAAGACCATCACGCCGGTGTCCGCGACGGCTTCGGGCCCGAACTCCAGCACTCCTCCGGCGTGCGACACCTCGGCGGCGAGATTTGCGGCGTCGTCAACGGCGAAGTAGACGTTCCATTGGCCCGGCGACCCCGCCTGTTGCTGTTGCGGATTCTGCGGCGCGATGACGGTGACGAGTTCCTGGCCCAGGAAGGCCTTGGAAAAGCTGCCGCCATCGGGGGTGGGCTGCTCCTCGTACCGCCAGCCGAAGAGGGCGGCATAGAACTCCTTGGCTGCCGCCACATCCGGGCTCTGCAGGTCAGCCCAGCAGACCTCGCCCTCAGCGAAACCGGAACGAATCGGCACGGTGGTTCCTTCCAAGAGGTTGCGGCTGCACGACTGCCCGGCGCGGATGCTGCCGGAACCATCAACCTAGTCCGGGCGCATCGGCGATGGCAATGCGGCTCCCCGCCCCGCCGATCCGACGGTTCCCTGCCGGAACGACGCCGGTACACGTCGAGTGGGCACGGAACCGTCGACGCGGCGGAGTGAGGCGGCAAGACCAGGTGCGCGAAAGGACTCGGCGCAGGGATGGGCCGCCGGGGGCGGGGATGCGGCTCGTCCAAGGTAGCCCGAGACCCGCGACCCCGGCAACTGCCGCGCGCCGGTGGCGAAACGCAGAAAAGCCCGCCGGGCACGCCCTAAACAGGGTGCGCCCGACGGGCCTGAAAATAGATGACCGGCTCCCTTCCTGGAAAGGAGCGCCGGAGGAGTGTCGACTAACCTATGCGACGGGTGTCAACCTCGTCGTCGTCTTCTTCCACATCGTCCGCGTACTTATCCACATAAGCCGAATAATCCGGTTCGACCGGTTCATCAGCGAAGTGGCTCGTGGCACGACTTCCCGGGCCCGTGAGCTCGCGCTGAAGGGCCGAATAGTCAGTGTTCGGGGAGTAGTACTTGATGTCCCGAGCCTGCTTGGTAGCTTTTGCCTTTTGACGGCCGCGCCCCATGGCGTGACCCCCTTTTGTACTTGGACCGGAGGTGGTCACCTTGGCTATCGGTGAGGCCCCGGAATGATTGGTCAATTTGTCGTACACCTAGATTACATGCTTTCGGCCGGGACTGCTCGCCGATACCGCCGCTGTGGACAGTGTCGCTCGTCCCACTGCACGCGGCCGGCACACCCGGCTCGGCAGCCCTCGGCATGCGGCCCGACGGGGTTCTTCGATAGAGTCTCTTGATGGGCGCCCGGAAACGGGGCCCCGGGCCGGGCATCCGGCCCCGGCAAATTGCACGGAAGGGGTGAATTCCCGAGTGACCGAAGAGCCTGTAAGCGACGAGAACGCCAGGCGCCGCGATTCCGGCACGCCTTACGTTCCCCGCGCCGATGGATCCGCCGAGAGTCAGGTTCCGGCTCCGACGGCTGGTGTGCCCGCCTCCATCCGCGTCCCGCCCCGGCCGTCCGCGCCGCCGACGTCGGCACTGCCGTTTGTTCCCGGCACTCCCGAAGCTGTTCCCGGCACTCCCGAAGCGGAGCCACTCGCAGCTCCCGGCACTCCCGAGGCGGAGCCACTCGCTGTTCCCGGCACTCCCGAAGCGGAGCCACTCGCCGTTGCAGGCGCCGCCGAGGCGGGGCCCGGCGCTGTTCCAGGCGCCGCCGAAGCAGAGCCCGGCGCTCCGTCCTCCCGCCGCGCTGCCGCAAGATCCCGCACCCGGGCGACGCCTCGGGCCACGCAGGGCTCGCCCGCGATGCCCGACGCGCGGGCTACCGCCAAGACCCCGAACCGCAAGGGCTCCTCGGGGGCATCCCAGTTCGGCAAGCTGGTTTCCGCCCAGGCGGCACGGCTCCGGACATCACGGCTGGGACCGCGCAGCCGGGAGTTTGGCCGCACCCTGTGGACCGGCGCCCAACGGCTGGGCCTGGCAAAGGTGGGAGTGGCCGCCGTCGTGGTGCTGGGCCTGCTGATCTGGGGGCTGACATCGCTCGGGACAGCCCCGCAGCAACCGTCGGCCGGGACCTCACCCGCTCCCGCCACCGGAGCCTCCCCCTCGGCCCCCGCCCGCGGCCCGCTGCCGCTGGAAGGCGTCAGCCCAATGGATTTCCGGCTCGGCGACTGCTTCAAGGATTTCGACGCGAATGCCCCCACTTCCACCGTGGTGGCCTGCGACACCGGGCACTCGGCGCAACTGGTGGCCGTCGAGTCGTACGCCGCCTCCGACGCCTACCCGGGCCGCGATCCGCTGAAACAGAAGGCACTGGACGCTTGCAAGGCCGCGGCGCTGACCGATAAGTCCGGGGACTACGCGTTCAGCTACAAGCTGGCCTACCCGAGCAATTCCAGCTGGGTCACCGGCGACCGGAGAGTGGACTGCTACTTCGTCGCGGACGGCGGCAACGTCATCAAGGAGTCGCTGCTCCCCCAGCTGTAGGGCGTGCCGCGGCCCGGCAAATGCCAGGCCGGCTGACGCGCCCATGCTCGCCCAACACGTCCGCCGCGCACACGTCTTGTCGTTGAGACCCGGAACACGTGCCTGCGGTTAGGCTGGTGCCATGAGGTTGGGGGACGCGGCCGCGGAGCCGCTTGTGCACATACAAGACTTCCGGATGGACTTCGGGGACAAAACCGTCATCAAGGACCTCTCCTTCGATGTCCGTGCCGGGGAAACCTTCGGGTTCCTCGGCAGCAACGGCTGCGGCAAGACCACCACGCTCCGGGCGCTGCTGGGAATCTACCAGCCCACCGCCGGAACCCTGCACATCGGCGGCAAATCCTTCGCTCCCAGCGACGGCGCCCGCCTCGGATACCTGCCCGAGGAACGCGGGCTCTACAAAAAAGAATCCGTGCTGGACGTGATGGTCTACTTCGGCAGGCTCAAGGGCCTCAGCAAGGGCCACGCGAAGGCCTGGTCGCGGGGCTACCTGGAGCGCGTCGACCTCGGCGACAAAGCCACGACCCGCCTGGACAAGCTCTCCGGGGGCCAGCAGCAAAAAGTGCAGCTTGGCGTGACCATCATGAACGACCCCGAGCTGCTGATCCTGGACGAACCCACCAAGGGCTTCGACCCGGTGAATCGACGACTCCTCATGGACATCATCGAGGAACAAAAGCTCGCCGGCGCGACGGTCATCATGGTCACGCACCAGATGGAAGAAGTGGAACGCCTTTGTGACCGGGTCATCCTGCTCAAGGACGGCACCGCCCGCGCCTACGGGACCGTCGCCGAAGTCCAGGAACAATTCGGCGGCACCCTGTACCGGCTCACCTACAGCGGAGCGCTGCCCTCCTCCCCGCTGTATGACGTAGTCACCGACGACGGCGGCAGGGCCGAGCTCTCGCCGCGCCCCGGCGGGGACGAGGCAACGGTCCTGCGGCACCTGATCGACGGCGGTGTCGCCGTGCGGTCTTTCACCACCGCGAGGACCTCCCTGGAGGAAGTCTTTATCAAGGTCTACGGCGAACACCACGAACTGGCGGGGGTTTGAACCCGATGACACAGCACACCCCGGAACCGCAGCGCGCCCCCGCAGCCCAGGCCACCCCGGTCGCCGTCCCGAAACGACCGTTCGCCCGGCATAACCTGGGCACCGTCGTGGAGTTCGAATTCATCCGCACCCTGAAGAAGCGAGGCTTCTGGATCGCCACCCTGGCGATCCCGGTCGTGATCGCGATCGTCTTCGCGCTCGTGTACCTGAGCAATTCCTCGTCCACAGCCAGCGCCGACGCCCAAAAGACAGCCTCCATGTCCTTCACCTACACCGACGACTCCGGGCTCATCGTCCCGGAGATCGCACAGGCCATGGGCGGGAAGAAGGCCTCGGATCCCGGGCAGGCCCTGCAGGACGTGAAAAAGGGCCTGAGCGACGCCTACTTCGTGTACCCCGCCGAACCCGCCAAGCAGTCAGTCAAGGCCTTCGGCGCCGACAAGGGAATTTTCGAAAACAACAAGTACGACGCCGTCGCCAAGCAACTCCTCACTGCCTCGGCCCAGGCCAAGGTCGGCTCGCCGCAGCTAACAGCCGCGGCCAGCGGCGACGTCAAAACCGAGACCCAGACCTACAAGGACGGTCAACTTACCGGCGGGTTCGGCTCCGCCGTGCCGCCTCTGATGTTCCTGGTGATCTTCTACGTCTCGATCATTCTGCTCTCCAACCAGATGCTCAGCAGCACCCTGGAGGAGAAAGAAAACCGGGTCACCGAGATGATCCTCACCACCCTGAACCCCACCACCCTGATCCTCGGCAAGGTCGCCGCACTGTTCATGGTCGGCCTCGTCCAGATCCTCGTCTTCCTCGCACCGATCGTCGCCGGTTTCATCTTCTTCCGTGACAAACTCGCCATCCCGGACCTGGACCTGTCCACCATCAGCTTCGAACCCGGAACCATGATCGTGGGCGCCCTGCTGCTGTTGGGCGGCTTCACCGTCTTCACCGGCGTCCTCGTTGCCATCGGCGCCGTCATGCCCAGCACCAAGGAAGCCGGCACGATCTTCGGGCCGCTCATGGGGCTGATCTTCGTGCCGTTCTATGCCATCAGCCTGATCATCTCCGACCCCCGCGCGCCCATCGTGCAGATTTTCACCTACTTCCCCCTCTCCGCCCCGATCACCGCCCTGCTCCGCAACGCCTTCGGCACCCTGAGCCCGGTCGAATCCGCGGTGATCATCGCGGAACTGTTCATCACCGGCTTCCTCGTCCTGCGGCTCGCGGCGCACCTGTTCCGCTACGGATCCATCCACTACTCCGGCAAACTCTCCATCGCCGGAACCTTCCGCAAGCGCAGCAAGGCAGGCGCCGCCGCGCGATAGCTGACCGGCGAGCACGGACGCACCAAGGGCTGCCAGCCGGCATAATGCGGCGGACAGCCCTTCAGCGCCTGCGTCGGATATGCCTCGCGGCTACTCCTTGCGGCGGACCGAGAGGCCGCTGCCGGTGGAGGCTCCGCCGTCCGGCCGCGCGGACGCGTCCGATCCGCCCATTGTGAGCTCCATCAGGTCAGGAGCCGTGTCCACCAGGACCGTGTCGCCGTCGGCAATGTCGCCGGCCAGGATGGCCTTGGCCAGCCGGTCGCCGATTTCCCGCTGCACCAGGCGGCGCAGCGGCCGGGCGCCGTAGGCCGGGTCGTAGCCGGTGACGGCCAGCCAGGCGCGGGCGCCCTCCGTGACTTCGAGGCTAAGCCGGCGGCCCTTGAGACGTTCGCCCAGTTCCTTCACCTGCAGCTCCACGATCTCGGCGAGTTCCTCGACGGTCAGCGGGTCGAAGATCACCACCTCGTCGAGCCGGTTCAGGAATTCGGGCTTGAACGAGGCATGCACCGTGGCCATGACTGCGGACCGCTTGGCGGCGGCATCGAGGCCCGGGTCCACGAGGAACTGGCTGCCGAGGTTGGAGGTCAGCACCAGGATCACGTTCCGGAAGTCCACGGTGCGGCCCTGGCCGTCGGTGAGGCGGCCGTCGTCGAGCACCTGCAGGAGAATGTCGAAGACTTCGGGGTGGGCTTTCTCCACCTCGTCCAGCAATAGAACGGAGTACGGACGACGGCGGACCGCCTCGGTCAGCTGGCCGCCCTCCTCGTAGCCCACGTAGCCGGGAGGGGCACCGACGAGCCGTGCCACCGAGTGCTTCTCCGAGTACTCGGACATGTCGATCCGGACCATGGCACGCTCGTCGTCGAAGAGGAAGTCGGCGAGGGACTTGGCCAGCTCGGTCTTGCCGACGCCGGTGGGACCCAGAAACAGGAAGGAGCCGGTGGGCCGGTTGGGGTCGCTGATCCCGGCGCGGGCGCGGCGTACGGCGTCGGACACAGCGGTGACGGCCTTGGTTTGGCCGATCAGCCGCTCGCCCAGGACGTGCTCCATGTCCAGCAGCTTCTGGCTTTCGCCCTGCAGCATGCGACCCGCCGGGATGCCGGTCCACGCCGAGATGACCTCGGCAATGTCGTCCGCGGTGACCTGGTCGGCGACCATCTGCCCGGACTTATCCGGCACCGATTCCTCGGCTTCGGCCGCGGCCTTGAGTTCACGTTCCAGGGCCGGAATTTCGCCGTACAGTATCCTGGAGGCCGCCTCGAGGTCGCCCTCGCGCTGGGCCTTGTCCGCCGTGGAGCGGAGTTCGTCAAGCTTGGCCCTCAGATCACCGACCCGGTTCAGGCCGGCCTTCTCCGCCTCCCAGCGGGCATTCAGGGCCGCGAGCTCCTCCTTCTTGTCCGCCATGTCCGCACGCAGGGCAGCGAGGCGTTCCACCGAAGCGGCGTCGGTCTCGCCGGTCAGGGCCAGTTCCTCCATGGTCAGCCGGTCCACCTGACGGCGCAACTGGTCGATTTCCTCCGGGGCGGAGTCGATTTCCATCCGCAGCCGGGACGCGGCCTCGTCCACGAGGTCGATCGCCTTGTCCGGAAGCTGCCGGCCGGAAATATACCGGTTGGACAGGGTCGCGGCGGCCACCAGGGCGGAGTCGGAGATGGAGACCTTGTGGTGCGCCTCGTAGCGTTCCTTGAGTCCACGCAGGATGCCGATGGTGTCGTCCACGCTCGGCTCGCCGACGTAGACCTGCTGGAACCGGCGTTCCAGAGCCGGGTCCTTTTCGATGTTTTCGCGGTACTCATCCAGCGTGGTGGCACCGATCAGCCGGAGCTCGCCGCGGGCCAGCATGGGCTTGAGCATGTTACCGGCGTCCATCGAGCTGTCCCCGGACGCACCGGCGCCCACCACGGTGTGGAGCTCGTCGATGAAGGTGACGATCTGGCCCTCGGAACTCTTGATCTCCTCCAGCACCGCTTTGAGCCGCTCCTCGAACTCGCCGCGGTACTTGGCGCCGGCCACCATCGAGGCCAAGTCCAAGGCGATCAGGGTCTTGCCGCGGAGGCTCTCTGGCACGTCGCCGGCGACGATCCGCTGGGCCAGCCCTTCGACGACGGCGGTCTTGCCGACGCCAGGTTCCCCGATGATCACGGGGTTGTTCTTGGTGCGACGGCTCAGGACCTGGATGATGCGGCGGATCTCGGCGTCGCGGCCGATCACCGGGTCCAGCTTGCCGGAGCGGGCAATCGCGGTCAGGTCGGTGCCGTACTTCTCCAGCGACTGGAAAGTGTTTTCTGGGTCGGCGTTGTCCACCTTGCGGTCACCGCGGACCCCGGGCAGGGCGGCGAGCAGGGCCTCGTGCGGGGCGCCCGCCTCGCGCATCAGCCGGCCGACCTCGTCGTTTCCGGACGCGAGGCCCAGCAGCAGATGTTCGGTGGAGACAAAGGAGTCTCCAAGGCGCTCTGCCTCGTTCTGCGCGTTCTTGATGGCCTGCATGGCCGTGCGCGAAAGCTGGGCCTGCTGCACCGAGCTGCCCGAGCTGGACGGCAACGCCTTGATCGCGGAACTCGCCTGGACGCTGACGGCATCCGGGTCGCTGCCGGTGGCGCGCAGAAGTGCGACGGCGACCCCCTCGCGCTGGTCCATCAGTGCCTTGAGCAGGTGGGCCGGCTCCAGCTGCGGATTGCCTGCCGTCGAGGCGTTCATGGCTGCAGCCGAAAGAGCCTCCTGGCTCTTGGTGGTGAACTTGGTGTCCAAAGAGAGCTCCTTCTGGGGTAAAACTGTCGTCAGGGTTGAGTCTAGACCGCTCAACTTTGGATGCGGGCCCCTTTAGTTCCATGTTTGCCCACGGCGAAACTGCTGTCTAGGGCCGGTGGGTGTGGGGGGTCAGGGTCGTGGGTGTCGTGGCGGGGCGCGGGGTGCGCCGCCAGCCCAAGGACATGCGCCTCCCTCGTGCCGCCCAATGGACATGCTCCCCCTTCGCTCCGCCCAAGGCAGATGCTCCTCCTTGGCCCCGCGCCGCGGTGGACATGCTCTCCCCTGCGTCCGGGAACCGGACATGGCCCCCATATGCCCATTCCCGGCACGTAGGACTGCGCATGCACCTTGGTCTGTTCCGGGCCGAAAAGTGGGCATGCGCTCCCGCGACCTCAGCCGCCGGACAAAGTTCGGACATGTCCATCAGCTGGTGCGGCGGCGCCAGAGGTGTCCGGCGCAGAGAAATGGACCTGCGCTCCTCTGCCCGCGACCAACGGACATAGTCCCCACATGTCCAACACCGGCACCCTGGACTGGGCATGTCCCGACGGGCGGCCGGGCAACACTGGACATGTCCGGGGTGAGCGCGCCAAAAATGGGCATGTCCATGATAAAGACGCGATCCGGCGGTCGGGTCCCCCAAGGAACCGGCCGCCGGATCGAAGTATCGCTGCAAAACAAGACTGTCACATATTTGACAGATTTGTCATATTTCGAGTCCGCGGATGTCGCCGGACCTCGGTAATCTGGGACGCATGAATGAGACTTCGGCCCCAGAGCACGGCACCCGCAGCGTTTTCCTGGACAAAGAGCACCCCGCGGCGTGGCGCGCGCTCAACGGTTTGGGCCTGAAAGCCAAGGAAGCCGCGACCGAGGCGGGGCTGGATCAGACGCTGATTGAACTGCTGAACGTGCGCATCTCGCAGATCAACGGCTGCGCTTTCTGCCTGGATCTGCACGTGGGCGATGCCGTAAAGGGCGGCGAATCAGCCCAGCGGCTGTCGGTGCTGCCGGCCTGGCGTGACACGGATCTGTTCACCGAGAAGGAACGGGCAGCCCTGGCCCTGGCTGAGGTGATCACGAACATTTCGGATGCATCGGCCCGCGAGCACGAAGGCCGCCAGGCGCGCAAGCACCTTACCGACACCGAGTTCGCCGCGGTCAGCTGGCTCGCGATCACCATGAACGCCTTCAACCGCGTCTCGATCGTCAGCCAGCACCCGGTGCGGAACAAGACCCGTAGCACCCAGCCCCGGTAGCCTGCCCGGCGGAGGCAGCCCGGAATCACTGACCGCCGCCGGTCACGGGATCAGCCGGTCCGCCCTCAGCCGGTCAAACAACCCGATGAAGGAATCCAGCGTCCGGCGGTACCCGGTGAAGCCCGCGAGCCGGCTCTTGCTCACGTCGGCCAGCACCTCGATGTTCCGTCCCAAGTCGCCGTCGGTGTGCCACCACGAGGAGACCCGCCCCAGGTCCGGCTCGGCGAGTCCGTGCCGTTCGGCCATGTTCGGCCACACCCCTTCCATGCCCCGCATTTGCTCCTCCAGCGGCCTGGGTTCGTCCGCGAAACCGATCGGTTCAACTCCAAAGTAAGCGGCGAGACGCGGCCACATCCAGCGCCAGCGGAAGACGTCGCCGTTGACGATGTTGTACGCCTGGCTGCCTGCGCCGTCCGCCGTGGCTGCCCAGAGCATGTGTTCGGCCAGCAGTCCGCTGTCGGTCATGTCCGTGAGTTTGTTCCACTGCGTCTCCGAGCCGGGGAAGATGAAGGGCCGGTTCAGTTCCTTGCAGATCGACGCCTGCACCGCGAGGGTGAGCCCCATGTTCATGGCGTTGCCCACCGCGTGGCCGATCACGGTGTGGGCGCGGTGCACCGACCAGCTGAACCCCTGGCGCTCCGCCGCTGCCCACAATTCGTCCTCTTGGGCGTAATAGAAGTTGGCAACCGGCAGCCGGGGTTCCTCCTCGTGGAAAGGCGTGTCCGGCATTTCGCCCGCGGCGTAGGCCTCGAACGGGCCAAGGTAATGTTTCAGCCCGGTCATCAGCGCAACGTGTTTCACCGGCCTGTCCCGTAACGCGTTGAGCAAGTTCCGCAGCAACGCGGCGTTGACCTCGATGTTCTCCCGTTCCGTGTCCTGGCGCGACCACGCGGTGAAAAACACATGCGTCGGGCTCTCGCCTGCGAGCGCCGCTGCGAGGCTCTCCGGCGAACTGAGATCGGCGCTGATCGGACGCGCGCCGGGCCGTTCAACCCCGCCGCGGGACAGGCCCAAAACATCCCATCCCGACTCGGCCAGTAGGGCGACCAGTGCGGAGCCGGCGATGCCGCTGGCCCCCACCACCAGCGCGGTCCGTCCATGGGCAAGGGCTGAGCTGTCGAGCACGTGATTCCTCCTGGTTGCGGGCGGGTCTCACCCTCCACCCTAGGGCCGGGACCCGACCCGCGCTTACCGGGCCGGCGCCGTTACCGCCGCCACCCTCCCTGCGGCCGCCGCTACCACCGTCCCCGAGTCCACCGCCGCACCCCTACGCCGGGTAGACCGACACGGCGGCCGCTTTGACCACGAAATACACCTTCACCCCCGGCGCGAGGCCGAGGTCCGCCGACGCGGCGGGCGTGACATCCGCGGACAGCTCCCCCGCCCTCACCCGGATCTGGTCGCCGTGCGGTTCCAGATCGGTGACAGTCACCGGGAATGTGTTGCGCGGACTGCCGTGCGCCTCGCTAAGGAAGACAGAGACGGCCGACGGCGGGAACGCTGCCACGCCGTTCTGGCCGGGCATCGGCGGGTCCTCGTGCCGGCCGGCGAATTCCTGGCCCGCCGCCGTCCGCAGCCCGGCCGTGGTGACGGTGCCGGCCACAAGATTCAACCCTGCCAGCCCGGCGGCAAACCGGCTCCGGGGCCGCTGGAGCACCTTCCGGGTGGGGCCTTCTTCCGTGATCCTGCCGCTCTCCATCACGATCACTCGGTCGGCGAGCATGTAGGCGTCCAGGACATCGTGGGTGACGATAATCGCGCGGCGGCCAGCCAGGACCCGCTTGAGCAGCCGCCGGAGCAGCGGCGCCGCGTGGACGTCCAGGGCGGCCATCGGCTCGTCCAGCAGCAGCAATTCCGGGTCCGCCGCCAGCGCCCGGGCCACCGCCACCCGCTGGGCCTGGCCGCCGGAGAGTTCCCCGGGGCGCCGTCCGGTCAACTCTGATGCGTCGACCTCCGCCAGCCAGTGCCTAGCCGTCGCCCTCGCTTGCGCCTTGGCAACCCCCGCACTGCGCGGACCAAAGGCAACATTTTCCAGGACGGTCAGGTGCGGGAACAGGAGCGGCTCCTGGGCCAGCAGGGCGGTCCCGCGGCGGTGCGGGGCGGTCCAGACGCCCCGCCCCTGCCCCAGCTCGAAGAGGATCCGGCCGTCTACTTCCGCCCGACCCGCATCGGGCCGGAGCAGGCCGGCGACGACGGCGAGCAGGGTGGATTTCCCCGCGCCGTTCGGTCCGAGCACCGCCAGGGTCTCGGTGGCGCCCAGGCTCAGTGAAACCTCCACGCCCCGCGCAGCGACCCCGGCTTCCAGCGTGAACGTCATGATCCCTGCCCTCCGGTGAGCGCCGCGCTGCGGGCACCGCTGCCTGCGCGGCTGCCGGCCCCGGGGCGGCTGCCCGCCGGGCCACCGCCAGGCGCCGGCCCCCGAAAGCTGAGTCCGACGACGACGACCGCCACCGCGACGAGCAGCAGCGACAGAGCGACGGCGGCGTCGGCGTCGGTCTCGCGCTGCAGGTAGATCTCCAGCGGCAGGGTGCGGGTGACCCCCTGGAGACTGCCGGCGAAGGTGAGGGTGGCACCGAATTCGCCGAGGCTGCGGGCGAAGGAGAGCACGGCCCCGGAGGCGAGGCCCGGCAGCACCAGCGGTACCGTGACGCGGCGCAGGACCGTGGTGGGACGGGCGCCAAGGGTTGCGGCCACGGCCTCGTAGCGGCTCCCGGCGGAGCGCAGGGCGCCCTCGAGGCTCACCACCAGGAACGGCAGCGCGACGAAGGTCTGGGCGAGCACCACCGCCGTCGTCGAGAACGCGATCTGGATGCCGGCGACTTCGAGGCTGCGGCCCAGCAGGCCTTGCCGGCCGAAGGTGTAGAGCAGCGCGATGCCGCCCACCACCGGGGGTAGCACCAGCGGCAGCAGCACGAAGGAGCGCAGGAGCCGCTGGCCTGGAAAGTCGCCCCGGGCCAGCACCAGGGCTAGCGGAACGCCGAGCAGGACGCAGAGCACAGTGCTCGCCGCCGCCGTCCGCAGACTCAGCCCCAGTGCCGTGAGTGAGGCCTCCGAGGTGACCAAGGGGATGAAGTCCGGCCAGTCGACCCGGGCTACCATGGCCGCGAGCGGAAGCAGGACAAACAGGCTCCCGGCCGCGGCGATGGCCAGCACCCAGCGCGGAATCCCGCTGTAGGCGCCGGCCCTTCGGTGGTTCACCCGTGTCCTAGCGGGCGCCGAAGCCGGCATCGGCCAGGACCTTCTGGCCCCCGGGCCCCGTCACCGCCGCAATGAACGCCGCCGCCAGCTCCTTGTTTTTGCTGGTCCGCACGGCGGCGATGGGATACCGGTTCACGGCCTTGGCCGCCTCGGGGAACGGCACTTCCTTTACCTTGCCGCCGGCCGCCTTGACGTCCGTGACGTAGACCAGCCCGGCGTCGGCCTCCCCGGACGTGACCTTGCCCAGAACGTCGGTCACGGACGATTCCTCGCTCACGGGCTTCAGGGTGGTGCGGGTTTCCTTCTCGATTGTCGCCGCGGCTGCCCCGCACGGGACCTGGCTCGCGCAGACGACGACCTTCACGCCGGGCTTGGCGAGGTCCGCAAAGGAGCTGACCGACGCCGGGTTGGCCGGGGGCACGGCGATCGTCAGCACGTTGGTGGCGAAGTCCGCGGGGGATCCTTCCACCAGGGAAGCGTCGGAGAGCTTGGTCATGTTCTTGGTGTCGGCGGAGGCAAACACGTCGGCCGGTGCGCCCTGGGTGAGTTGGGTGACGAGGTCCGAGGAACCGGCGAAGCTGAGCGCAACCTTGGTTCCCGGATGGCCGGCCTCGAACTCAGCGGCAAGCCTGGTGAAGGTGGACTTCAAGGAAGCCGCCGCGAAGACCGTGATGGTTTCCGGGAGCGCAGTGCCCTCCGTCGTGCCGGCAGCGGCGGAGGTTGAGCCGCCCGCCGGGGCGGACGTACCGGTGCCGCATCCGGTGAGGCCGGCGGCCAGGACGACGCCGGTAAGAAGGAACGGCGCGAGTCGAGTGCGTGGGATTCTCATAGGACGCTCTTCCCCTTGGAAGTTTCGATGATCACCGTGGTGGCTTTGACGACGGCGGTGGCCACGGAGCCGAGCTCCAGGCCGAGTTCGCGGACGGCCTCGCTGCTCATCAGGGAGACCACCCGGAACGGTCCGCATTGCAGTTCCACCTGGGCCATTACGGTATCGGCGGTGATCGCCGTGACCAGTCCGACGAAGCGGTTCCGGGCCGAGCTGCCGGTCCGGGCCGGGTCATCCGGCAGTTTTGCCTGCTCCCTGGCCAGGGTGGCGAGTTCGAGCCCGTCCACGGTGAGCCGGCCGGACTCGTCCTTGAGCGGCGTGAGGCTTCCGTTCTCCGTCCAGCGCCGGACGGTGTCGTCGCTGACGCCGAGGAACCGGGCAGCTTCGGAGACGCGAAAACTAGGCATACGCATACTGTAACCCGCATCTGCGGCGGATTGCGCGCCTTAAGTCCTGAAATTCAACTTCTTGTACCGTCGTCGCCACGGCGGCGGGCTCGTAGACTTCCAGCATGGCCGTCTATCTCGATCCGCCGCTTTGGCCCGCCCACGGAACGCATTTTTCGCACCTCATCTCCGACAGTTCGCTCGAGGAGCTGCATGCCTTTGCGCGGGCCGCGGGAATTCCGGAGCGGGCGTTCGACGGCGACCATTACGACGTGCCCGAAGCCCGGCTCTCCGCCCTGGTGGCTGCCGGCGCCGTCCCGGTCGAGGGCCGGGTCCTGGTCCGCAAGCTGATCGCGAGCGGGCTGCGGATCCCGGCCCGGCGTCGCAGCGGTTCGCTCAAACGGCCGCTGCTGACCCGCTGGAACGCCGTCCTACCAGGCCACGACGCCCTCTTCCTGGATCTGCTGGACCGTTGGGGCGAGGAGCACCGCAAGTACCACGGCAGGACCCATCTGCTTGCCGTGCTGGAGGCCCTGGACCGGCTGAGCGCACCGGCCCGGCCGCCCCGGACGGTCCTCCTCGCGGCCTGGTTCCACGACGCCGTCTACCGCGGCACCGCCGGCGAGGACGAGGAGGAGTCGGCAACGCTGGCCGAGGAGCGGCTCGGGCAGGCCGGCCTGGCACCGGACGAGGTCGACGAGGTGGCCCGGCTGGTGCGGATGACGGCGGACCACCGGCCGGATCCCGGCGACGGGGCCGCGGCCCTGCTCAGCGATGCGGACCTCTCCGTCCTGGGCGGGGAACCTTCGGCCTACGCCCGCTACCTCGCGGCCGTCCGCGAAGACTTCGCCCACATCGGCGACGCCGATTTCGCCGCCGGACGCGCCGCCGTCGTCCGCCAGCTGCTGGAGCTGGATCCGCTTTTCCACACTCCGCGCGGCCGCGAGCTGTGGCAGGACACGGCCCGGCGGAACCTGCAGGGCGAGCTCGCCTGAGCCGGTGACGGCCGGCGGCGGCTTTCAGCCGGGACTTTGTGGTCGGGCGCTGCAACCGGGCTTTGTAGTTGGAGCCTCTAAGCGGCCTTGCGGAGATGTTCCGCCAGGCGGTCGAACGACTCCCGCCAGCCGGTGCCGTTGCTGTCGCGGTTTTCCAGCGTGTCAAAGGGGCCCTGCGTGAACGTCATCCGGGTGCCGCCGTCAATCTCTTCGAGTCGGAACGTCACCTCGGTCTCGAAGCCGCGGGTCCCGTCGCCCTTGTCCCAGGCGTGGGTGAAGACAAACAGGTTGGGCCGTTCGATGTCTGTGTGGATGCCGCTCCACCAGTATTCCTGCCCGGTGGCGTCCTGGACCATGCAGGCGCGGTAGAAGCCGCCGACTTCGAGGTCGGCGTCGACGCTCTCCCGCGGGGTATGGAAACCCCGCGGACCCCACCATGCCGGGGCCTGGTCCGGGTCGGTCAACGCAGACCAGACGGTTGCGATGGGGACCTGGAACTCGCGGGTCACCACCAGCATCAACTCATCGTTGTTTGACCCTGCCTCCGGGGTGGCTGACTCTGGCATTGCTTTGCCTCGGTTTCCTAGTGGTGGGGCGTCAGGGCGGCCGCTAGCGGTAGCTGCCGGCAAAAGGCCGGTCTGTGGGCACGATCTGCTTACCCAGCGGCATCAGGGACACCGGGATAAGTTTGAGATTGGCGATGGCCAGCGGAATGCCGATGATGGTGACCGCCATCGCGAACGCAGTGACTACGTGGCCGATGGCGATCCAAATGCCTGCCACGAGCAGCCAGATGACGTTGCCGAGCAGCGGGAACACACCCGTGCCGCCGGGACGGTCTACCACGGTGCG
This sequence comes from Arthrobacter sp. 05N428_2, assembly GCF_056397065.1. Taxonomy (NCBI): domain Bacteria; kingdom Bacillati; phylum Actinomycetota; class Actinomycetes; order Micrococcales; family Micrococcaceae; genus Arthrobacter; species Arthrobacter sp. 05N428_2. The sequence goes on from NZ_JBFTMR010000007.1 coordinate 177,560, forward strand.
GCCAAACGGCCACAGCGCGTAGGACGCAATGCGGAACGACGCGAGCCCCCAAGGAATCGTGACAATCAGGGCGCAACAGACGATGCCGGCCACAAAGTACCCCAACGCCAGCCACAGGCCACCGAAAAGCAACCAGATGATGTTGAGCAGAGTCTTCATTCGTCCATTGTCTCTCGCAGGCTTCGATTCCGGACTAGGGGTTCGCCCTGAGCGTCCCCTGACGCCGGGCCGGAACCACGCGGGCAGCGCGGGCAGCCGGTGGCGGCTGGCCATTTGGTCGACAGCGCCACCCGGCCGCTACCCGGCGGCTGCGCTCAGGCCTGCTTGACCAGGGCTGCTTCGACGCTGATCTTGACCTTGTCGCTGACCAGCAGACCGCCCGCTTCGAGGGCCGCGTTCCAGGTCAAGCCGAATTCCTTGCGGCTGATATCCGCCTCGGCGCTGAAACCGGCACGGGTCTGGCCATAGGGATCCACCGCGACGCCGGTAAATTCCACTTCCAGATCAACCGGCTTCGTGGTTCCGCGGATGGTGAGGTCGCCGGAAAGCACGTAGTCCTCGCCCTCGCCCCGGACCGACGTCGCGCGGAAGGTCATCTCGGGGTAGTTCTCGACGTCGAAGAAGTCGGGGCCGCGCACATGGCCGTCGCGGTTGGTGTCGCCGGAGTCGAAGCTGGCGGTCTTGACCGTGGCATGCAGGGAGGCATCCGCCAGCGAGTCTCCGACGCGCGCCTCCGCCGAGGCTTCGTTGAAGCGGCCACGGACTTTGCTGATCCCGGCGTGGCGGACGCTGAAGCCGATTTCGCTGTGGGACATGTCCAGCGTCCAGACGCCAGGGGTCAATCCTTGGGGCAGGGTCATTGCCGTTTCTCCTTCGCATTGATGGCGGACGGACCGCCGAGAATTGGAGGTCCCCCACAAGCATGCTAACGAGGAACCCCGCATGGCAATAGGCACTCAGGCAGGTATGCCGTTCAGGCTCCCTTGGCCGCCGTCACGAAGACCCGGATCTTGGACAGGTCCTTGACGCCACGGGATTGTTCGACGCCGGAGGAGGCGTCCACTCCCCACGCGCCGGCCGCCGCGGCGGCTTGAGCCACGTTCACCGGGTCAAGGCCGCCGGCCAGCAGCCACCGCCGCCCTTCCAACCCCAGGGCGCGGACCGAGCCGTAATCCCAGGCCTCCCCGGATCCGGGCACGGCCGCATCGATCAGCAGCAAATCCTCGCCCCAGTCCGCGAACTCCTCCGGCGCTGCCTCCATGGTGATGGCCCTGATGATCTGCAGGCCGGCGTCGTGTACCGCCCGGACGTCCTCGGGCGTGCGTTCACCGTGCAGCTGCACCCACTCCAGTCCTGCCTGGCGGGCCACCGCGACGGCGTCGGCCGCCGTTTCGTGCCGGAAGACGCCGACGGCGGCCACCCCGGCCGGCACTCCGACGAGCAGCTCCCGGGCCCGGGCCGGGGGAACCTCGCGGGGGCTGCGGGTCAGCACGAAACCGACCGCATCGGCGCCGGCGTCGACCGCGGCCTGCACCGCATCGGCGGTGCTGAGGCCGCACACTTTGACGAACATTCCGGCTCCCTACGCAGCTGATGGTCCCTTTGACGTTAGCAAGACCGCCCCCGCCGCGGCGAGATGACGCCCGGCGGCTAGGCTGGAGCGATGGAGATCATCCGGTTCGCCGAGCTCAAACCCCGCCCGTGGCACACCGGCGGGGTCACCCGCGCCCTGGCCAGCTTCCCGGACGCCGCCCGGCCCGGCACGCCGCAGGACGGGGGCTGGGACTGGCACATCAGCATCGCGGAGGTCGCCAAGGCCGGCCCCTACCCCAGCTTCCCGGGGATGGAACGGGTACTCACCGTGGTCGACGGCGAACTGCTGCTCCTGACCGTGGACGGCGCCGAGCACCCCCTGGAGAAATACCGGCCGTTCCGGTTTGCCGGCGATGCGGACAGCGCCGGGGCCCTCCCCACCGGGGATATCCGCGAGCTGAACGTTTTGACGCGTACCGGCGCGTTCAAGGGCTACACCTCCATTATCGAACTGTCGAAGAAGCGCGCCCACCCGGTGTTCGCCGGCCAGTTCGGCATCCTGCTGCAGGGCCAGGCCACGGTCAGTGCGGGCGGCGGCGCCGGTAACGGCGGCGGTGACACGGACGCCGGCGGCGGTGAGCCGCTCGGCCGGTACGACGCCGTCGTCGGCTCAGGCACCGGCACACCGGAAATCCTGGGCCGCGGTTTCCTCGCGGTCGTGCGATCGACCCGGTCGCAGACTAGCCGAGACCCGGCCGCCCCGACCCGTCATCGGTTGCTCCACAAGCGCCGTTATGAGCCCTCAAAAGGGCGGGTTCGGAGCAGTGGATGCGTTACGTGGGCCGAAAGCGACGGGCAGCTGTCTGCCTCGGCTCGCCTCGCCCGGACGGCGTTGCTAGGCTGGCAGCAAGGCCCGTTCCGGCGGCCTCCGGACGACGGTTCAGTACCCGGCACGCGACAAGACTGGCCAAAGGATCCGTCATGTCTTGGTTAATCCTCGTCCTCTCCGGAGCACTCGAAGCTGTTTGGGCGGCCGCGCTGCACCGAACCGCCCAAGCCAGGGGCCTCCGCCGGCTGGTCCCGGCCCTCGTCTTCCTAATTTCCGTCACGGCGAGCACGGGCGGCCTCGCCATCGCCATGCGGTCCATCCCGACCGGAACCGCTTATGCCGTGTGGGTGGGGGTCGGCGTCGTCCTGACCTCCGGCTACGCGATGATCGCCAAAGTCGAGCGCGCCACCACAGCGCGGATCCTGTTGCTCACCGGAATCGCGGCCTGCGTGGCCGGCCTGAAGTTGGTGGCGTGACCATGAAGTCAGTCGCAACGTCCTGGACCATCCTGCTGGTATCCGCCGTGCTGGAGGCCGTCTGGGCCACCGCTTTGGGGCAATCGGACGGATTTTCGCGGCCCTGGCCCACCGCCGTGTTTGCCGTCACCGCGGTGCTCAGCCTGGCCGGGCTCGGCCTTGCCGTGAAGCGCATCCCACTCGGGACCGCCTACGCCGTCTGGGTCGGGATCGGAGCTGCCCTGACGGTCGGCTGGGCGATGGGCACCGGCGTCGAACCGGCCAGCCCGCTGAAGCTGCTGCTGATCGCCGGGATCGTGGGCTGCGCGGCGGGGCTGAAGCTGTTGCCGCCGTCGAACGCCGAGCTTGGTGCCCGGGAGCCGGCCGCCCCCTCGGAGTCTCCCCAGCTTTGAGGGACGACGACGGCGTGTCCTCCGGGACGCGCCGTCGTACCCGCCATTCAAGATCCAAAGGTGGGGAGAGCCTCCCCGGCGCCCCTGAAAGAAGAGTCGGAATAGCAGCCGGCCAGCCGGAGTTCTTGGCAGGGACGGCACCATTCCGGCAGCGATAGGAGACCCAAAATGACGGCAGCAACAGTCCAGCTCGGCGACGGCTTGAACGTTAGTCCGCTGGGATTTGGCGGCATGGCCCTGACCCCCGTCTACGGGGACGTGGATCCGGCCGAGGCGCTGGCAACCCTGCACCATGCGGTGGATGCCGGCGTCAGCTTCATCGACACGGCGGACATCTACGGCGGCGGCAGCAACGAGGAGCTGATCGCGCGGCTGCTAAAGGACCGCCGCGGCGAGGTGCAGCTGGCCACCAAGTTCGGCCTGGTGGGGACACCGGCGACCGGCTATTCGGACATCCGGGGCGACGCCGGCTACGTGCGGCAGGCCGTTGACCGGAGCCTGAAGCGTCTGGGCACCGACACCATTGACCTGTACTACATGCACCGCCGCGACCTCCGCGTTCCGATTGTGGAAACCGTGGAGGCCATGGCGGCGCTGGTGCAGGCCGGCAAGGTGCGGCACCTTGGCCTGTCCGAAGTGACGGCCGCGGAGCTCCGGGAGGCCAGCAGCATCCACCCGATCGCCGCAGTCCAGAGCGAATGGTCCATCTGGAGCCGCGACGTGGAACGTAACGTCGTTCCGGCGGCCGCCGAACTGGGCGTGGGGTTTGTGCCCTACTCGCCGCTGGGCCGGGGATTCCTCACCGGCACTGTCGACGCCTCGAAGCTGGGCAGCAACGACTTCCGCCGCAACATCCCCCGCTTCGCCGAATCCGCGCTGGACGCCAACCAAGCCGTGGTCGCCGCGGTCCAGACGGTCGCCACCGAGCTCAGCAGTCCCGGACACACCGCGACGCCGGCCCAGGTGGCTCTCGCCTGGCTGCTCGCCCAGGGCAGCAGGATGGGACTGACTGTGGTTCCCATCCCGGGCACGCGCAAGGCGGCCCGGATCGATGAAAACCTGGGCGCCCTGGCGCTTAACCTGACCCCGACGCAACTTGAGACGCTCGACGCCGCGGCGGACGCCGTCGTCGGTTCCCGCTCCGCTAACCCGAACTGGGTCTCACAGGGCCGTGAATAGCTCGTCCTAGACTGAAGCCCATGGACTCACTCATTCACTCGCTCCGTGACATCACCATCCGCCGGATTTCGGTCAGCGAGATGGACAACAACGTGTACCTGCTGACGGCAAAGGCTTCCGGCGCGCAGCTCCTGATTGATGCGGCCGACGATCTGTCCGCCATCGAAGGGCTGCTCGCCGACGCCGCCGCGGATACCGCCGCGACGCCGAAGCTGGCCCTGGTCGCCACCACACACCAGCACTGGGACCACGTCCGCGCGCTGCCGGGCCTGGTGGAGGCCACCGGCGTGAAAACTGCGGCCGGGACAGACGATGCCCCGGAACTTCCGGTGCCGGTCGATGTCCTGCTGGATCACGGGGACGTCGGCAACTTCGACGGCTTCGACGTGACGGCTGTCCATCTGCGCGGACACACCCCGGGTTCGATCGCCCTCGTGTACCAAGATCCGGACGGCCCGGCGCACATCTTCTCCGGGGACTCGCTGTTTCCCGGCGGCGTGGGCAACACCCAGAAGGATCCGGAACGGTTTGCCCAGCTGATCACCGATGTGAGCGAGCGGCTGTTCGACGTGTATCCGGATGACACCGTGGTGCACCCGGGCCACGGGAAACCGACCACCCTGGGTGCGGAACGCCCGCACCTGGCGGAGTGGCGCGCCCGCGGCTGGTAAGCCCAAAAACCTCATCGAGCGCTCCGTAAACGCCCTTATGAACCTTCTAAAGGGCGTTTTCGGAGCACTCGATGGTGGAACGGTTGGGGATTAGCGGCTGCGACGTTCGTTCGACGCCGGTGCGGAAGCCCGGCGGGGTCCGCCACTGCGTGCCGTACGACCTTCGCCGGATCGGCCGTTGCCGCCGCCTGCGTAGGACCCCCCCGAAGTTCCGCCGGTGTTGGATGACCAGACCGGCGAATTCGCGCCGCCCTTGGTTCCACCGGACTTGGCCCCGGCAGCTGCACGCTGGCCCGTTGCCGGGCGGCCGCCACGCTGGCCTCCGGTTGCGCCACCCGTGCGGGGGGCACCCCCGGTGCGGGGTGCGCCGCTGCGGGGAGCCGAGGCGCCCCGGGCGTCGCTGCGCCCCTCCGAGGCGCGTCCGTCTGAACCACGGCCGGCCGCGGCGCGGCCGCCTGAAGCCGGAACATCGTTGCGGTGGGTGCCATACGAGGTTGAGCGGGCGCGGACGCTGCGGCGCTCGGCGCGCTCGGCATCCTGCCGGTCCTCGTTGCGTTCGATGACGCGCTCGGCGGCGTTGCGGGCAGCGGCCTGGCCTTCGTAGGCCACGGCGCGACGCTCCGCACGGGGAAGATCGGTGCGGGGAGCCTCGGCTCCGACACGTCCGCGTCCGCCACGGCCGCCACGGCCACCCGCGGTGGGTGCAGCCTGGCGACGGGCGCGCTTGCGCTCGGCGTTGGCACCGGTGGAGCTGCCGCCGCCCTGGTTGGCTTTGGCGGCGAGCAGCGCGGCGCGGGTGCGCGGATCGATCTTGTCGGCCATCTCGCCCACCAGTTCGGCGACCAGCGGCGAGTTGGCGGTGACGCGCTCGAAGTTGACGTCGACGCCGGCGGCCTTCATCAGCTTCTTCACGTCGGACTGCTGCTCCGGCAAGGTCAGCGTGACCACAGTGCCGTCGGAACCGGCGCGGGCGGTACGGCCCGAGCGGTGCAGGTAAGCCTTGTGCTCCGTGGGCGGATCCACGTGGATGACCAGTTCGACGTCGTCGACGTGGACGCCGCGGGCGGCGACGTCGGTGGCGACCAGGACGCGGACCTCGCCGGAGGCGAACTCGGCGAGGTTGCGGTCACGGGCGTTCTGCGACAGGTTGCCGTGCAGGTCGACGGCGGGGATGCCGGCGTCGGTCAAGGTCTTGGCCAGCTTGCGGGCGTGGTGCTTGGTGCGCAGGAAGAGCACCCGGCGGCCGGCGCCGGAGGCAAGCTCAACGATCAGCTGCTTCTTGACGGTCTGGTCGTTGACGACGAGGACGTGGTGTTCCATGGTGGTCACCGCGGCCTGGGATTCGTCCACGGCGTGCGTGAGCGGGTTGGACAGGTAGCGCTGGACGATCTTGTCCACGCCGTTGTCCAGTGTGGCGGAGAACAGCATGCGCTGGCCCTGGCTGGGGGTCATGTCCATGAGCTTCTTGACCACGGGGAGGAAGCCGAGGTCGGCCATGTGGTCGGCCTCGTCCAGGACGGTGATCTCGACACCTTCGAGGGTCAGGATGCGCTGGCGGATCAGGTCCTCGAGGCGGCCCGGGCAGGCGATGACGATGTCGACGCCGGCGCGCAGCGCCTTTTCCTGGCGGGCCTGGGAAATGCCGCCGTAAATAACGGTCGTGTTCAGGCCCATGGCCGTGGCCATCGGTTCGATAGTGGCGTTCAGCTGGGTGGCCAGCTCACGGGTCGGTGCCAGGACCAGGCCCATCGGGCGGCCGGGCTTGCGGAAGTGCTTGGCTTCCCGCTCAGCGAGTCGTGCTACAAGCGGGATGGCGAAAGCGATGGTCTTGCCGGAGCCGGTGCGGCCGCGGCCCAGGACGTCGCGTCCGGCCAGGGTGTCCGGCAGGGTCTTGACCTGGATGGGGAATGGTTCGAGGATCCCCTGGGCGGTGAGGGTGTCGGCGAGGGCCTTGGGCGTGCCGAGGGCAGCAAAAGTAGTCATGTGTCTCAAAGGTCTTTCAGGCGGTATCCGTGCGGATATCGGCCCCCGGCGCCGGTTGGCCCAGGGGTTCGCCGAAGAAAAGTCAGGTGATCAACCGGGCTTTCCGCAACATTTTGCGGGCGGCCGGGACCAAATAGAACGCGTTCATCGACGCAGGATGTGCCTCTCACATGAATAAAGCCCACCGGCTGCGTCCGGACTCCGGGGAGTCCTGCAGGGATCCGGCTGATCAACTAAAAGCTGATCATTCGAATCCAAAGTGGGCATCACTGCACATCAAGTTCCCTCAGTCTATCATCTGCGGGCGCCCTCTCGTTTCCGGCCCACCCGACCGCGACACCCGGGACGCGACCGCCACGCTCCCGACGCCGATCACGGCGGTGAGCGCGAACACCCCCGCAAAGGGCGCGACGCCGGCGCCCGCCGTCGTCGTGGCCGTGAAGGCCGCGAACACGAGCCCCGTGCCGGCGAGTGCCAGGGCTCCGCCGAGGGAATCGGAGATGGACATCGCCGAGCTGTTGAAGCCCTCGTTGTGCTTGTTGGACAGGGCCAGGGTCATCACGCTCAGGCGCGCATACATCAGCCCCATGCCACCGCCGGCGAAGACCCAGGCGGCGATCACGACGGCGGCGGGCCAGTGGAGGACCGTGGTCACCAGCACCAGGACAATAGCGCCAAGCACCAGGGCCGCTCCGATTCGGACCGCGCGGCGGTGATCCAGGCGGTTCCCAAGCCGGCCCTGGACCGCGGAACCGGCAGCCCAGGCGACGGCGCCGCCGGTGAGGGTCAGGCCGGCGAAGGTGGGCGAGAAAACGTAGCGTTCCACCAGGAGATACGGCAGGTAGACCTCGGCGCCAAAGAATGCGGCCGAAGCCAGGCCGCGGGTCAGGATGACACTGGGGAGGCCGCGCCGGGCGGTCAGGGTTCCGCGGGGCACCAGCGGTCGGACGGCGATGAGGGCGACAGTGACGGCTGCTACGGCCGCGATTCCGCCCGCGGTCGGAAGCCGGTCGGAGAGATTCAGGCCGAGCACGGCGAGCGCCGCGAGCGCAGCCCAGGCCAGCCGGCCGTAGCCCGGCGACCGGCCGGCCCCGGCCGCGGGCCCTTCCCGCGCCTCCCGCGGCTCCCCCGGTTCCCCCGGCCCGGGTTCCTTCGGGGGTTCCTTCGAGCCCCGGGGCGAAGCGCCGCGCGAAGCGCCGCGCAGTCCGCGCAGTCCGCGCAGTGCCGGCGCGATCATCAGCAGGGCCGGCAACACCAGTCCCACGACGCCGAGGAACACCCAATGCCAGCTGGCCAGCTGTGCCACAAGACCGGCAGCGAAGGGACCCACCAAGGAGGGAATCACCCAGGCGGCGGAAAAAGCGGCGAAGATCTTCGGATGCAGCACGGGCGGATAGACCCGGGCGAGCACAACGTAGAGCGCCACCGTCATCGCCCCGCCCCCCAGTCCCTGAACCAGCCGGCCGGCCACCAGGGTCGGCATCGCCCCCGCCGTTCCGGCGATCAGCAGACCCAGGGCAAACACCGCCACGGACGCGTAGAGGGGCCCCACCGGGCCGCGTCGGTCCGAGCGGTTGCCCGCCGCCACCATGCCGATGACGCCAGTTGCGAGCGGTCCGGCGAACGCGAGGGCGTAGAGGGCAGCACCATTCAGTTCCCGGCTGACCAACGGCATGATGGTGGTGACCGCCAGCGATTCGAACGCAGCGAGGAACACCAGCGCACAGGCGCCCAGGGTCACCAGCAGGTAGTCGCGGTGGAAGATGCCGCCCGCCGCCGGGGCGGGTTCCTGGCCGGGCTCTGGCTCAGCGGCCGACTCTGCGTGGGGCACGGGCACTCAGCCAGCCGCTTCGAGGCTCTGGGCCGGGACCACGACGGCGCCGCTCGCCCTTGAGTCCGGGTTCAGCATCCAGCCCACGCGCTTGACGGTGGTCAGCATGACAACGCTTTCCACCAGGACGATCCCCGGCACCTTCTGCTGCAGCGCCAGCTCGATGGTCATGACGTCCGCCAGGGACTGCAGCCACATGATGATGACGAAATTGGTCGGACCGGTGGTGGACGCGCTAAGCCGGACGTTCCGCATCGTCTTCAGCTCGGCGGCTGCTGACTCGTGCCGGCCGGCGGGGACGTTAACGAACCATTGGCAGGTCACGGGAAAGGCCGAATACCGCTGGGCAACCTCGCAGCGGAAAGACAGGATTCCGCTCGCGAGCACGCGGTTGAGCTGCCGCTGGACGGTGGCCGGATGCCTGCCCAGTCCGCGGGCAATGTCCGCCGCCGTGGCCCGCCCGTCGCGGGCCAGGAACGGCAGCAACGCCAGGTGGCTGGCCGGCAGCTCGTGCCTGGCGGCGGCCTGGGCCACTCCGGTGGCCTCGGGTCCGGCCAGTGCCCGCACGGCCGCCTGCTGCGCGCGGCTCAGCACGTTGAGCCGCCAGGCACCGCCGCTTGCGTGCAGCCGCGTGCACAACGCGGTTTCGTATTTGAGCAGGCCGTCGATCTCCTTCAGCCGCGAGATCACCCGCTCGCTGAAATCATCCAGCGAGGCCGTGATGACGGTCAGCATCAGATCCCGGTGGCTGGCCGCTTCCTCCACGGTGATGATTTCGGGCATCCCGGCAAGCCGGGCGGTCACTTCCTCGCGCCGGTGCATCTCGCAATCCACCGCGACGAACGCCAGGCACATCTGATGGGGGTCGCCGATCAGGTGGGCGGTGACCCAGGAAATGCCCGCGGCCCGCAGCCGCTCCCAGCGGGCAGCGAGCGTGGTGGCGTGCACGCCCAGCACCTCCGCAGCGTCCGCCCAGCTCAGACGCGGGGCAATCTGCAGCACGTTGATCAGCGCAAGCTCATCCTCGCTGAGTTCCATTGTTCTTCCCGTCGTTTTGCACGAAACCTGCATCAGGGGCCCTTGGATGCATTTTGTGAGGCGTTTCCCGGACTGTGGTTCAGGTCACTCCAGAATAGACGCAGGAAGTCCTAGCCGGGCCCAGCCCGCGCCACACACAAACCCAGGAGTACACGTGCCCATCACAGAAGACGCCCGCGAACTGCAGGCGGACCTTGCCCGGTTCCGCCACGAACTGCACCGGGAACCGGAGATCGGCCTGATGCTGCCCCGCACGCAGGAGAAGGTACTCAAGGAACTCGACGGGCTCGGCTACGAGATCACCCTGGGCACCGAGACGACGTCGATCACTGCGGTGCTGCGCGGCCAGGCGCCCGGAACCGGCGCGAACACCGGCCCCGCCGTTCTGCTGCGTGCCGACATGGATGCCCTGCCGGTACAGGAGAAGACCGGCGTGGAGTACACGTCCACCGTCGACGGCGCCATGCACGCCTGCGGCCACGACCTGCACACCTCCATGCTCGCCGGTGCCGCGACGCTGCTGGCCGAACAGCGGCACCGGCTGGCCGGCGACGTCGTCCTGATGTTCCAGCCGGGCGAGGAAGGTTTCGACGGCGCCAGCCACATGATCCGCGAAGGCGTGCTGGACGCGGCCGGCCGGCGGGTTGACGCCGCCTACGGCATGCACGTGTTTTCCGCGCTGGAACCGCACGGCACGTTCTGCACCAAGCCCGGCGTCATGCTCAGCTCGTCCGACGGACTGGTGGTCACCGTGCTCGGCGCCGGCGGCCACGGCTCGGCCCCGCATTCGGCCAAGGACCCGGTGACGGTGGCCGCCGAAATGGTCACCGCCCTGCAGGTCATGGTCACCCGCCAGTTCAACATGTTCGATCCGGTCGTCCTGTCCGTCGGGGTCCTCCAGGCTGGCACCAAGCGCAACATCATCCCGGAAACCGCCCGGATCGAAGCCACGGTCAGGACCTTCTCCGAGGGATCCCGGCAGAAGATGATGGACACCGTGCCGCGGCTGCTGAAGGGCATCGCGGCGGCGCACGGTCTGGACGTGGACGTCGACTACCAGCAGGAGTACCCGCTGACCATCACCGACGAGGACGAAACCCGCACCGCCGAAAACGTCATCGAGAGCCTGTTCGGCGACTCCCGGCTGGCCCGCTGGGCAACCCCGCTGAGCGGCTCCGAGGACTTCTCCAGGGTCCTCGAAGAAGTCCCGGGCACGTTCATCGGCCTGAGCGCCGTCCCCCGGGACGCCGACCACACGGCAACCGCGTTCAACCACTCCCCGTACGCCACGTTCGACGACGGCGTGCTGGCTGACGGCGCCGCCCTCTACGCGGAGCTCGCCATGTCCCGGCTGGCCACGCTGGCGGCGGCGAAGCTTCCCTCCGGCATCACCGCCTCCTCCACCCTTTCCTAGCCCGATCCCCAGGGAGAACACCATGACTTCAACCGTGTCCCAGCCAACGGCTACCCGGACATCGACCCGCAAGACGCTCGTCGGCACCGGCATCGGCAACGCCGTCGAATGGTACGACTGGGCTATCTACGCCACGTTCACGCCGTTCATCGCCAGCCAGCTCTTCAGCAAATCGGATCCCGCCTCGGCGGTGCTCTCCACCCTGGCAATCTTCGCCGTCGGCTTCGTCGCCCGCCCCTTTGGCGGCTTCCTGTTCGGCTGGATCGGCGACCGGATCGGCCGGAAGGCGTCCATGACCCTGGCCGTGGGGCTCGCGTCCGTGGGCAGCCTGATGATCGGCATCGCCCCGACCTTCGCGGCCGTGGGCGCCTGGGCGTCCTTCATGCTGCTGGTGGCGCGGCTGGTCCAGGGCCTCGCGCACGGCGGCGAGCTGCCGTCGTCGCAGACGTACCTGTCCGAAATGGCGCCCAAGGAACACCGGGGGTTCTGGGCTACCCTGATCTACACCTCCGGCACGGTGGGGATCCTGTTCGGCACCCTGCTGGGCGCAGTGCTGAACATGGCCCTGAGCACCGAAGCAATGAACGCCTGGGGCTGGCGCCTTCCGTTCCTGATCGGCGCGGTCATGGGGCTCTACGGACTCATCATGCGGTCCCGGCTGCATGAGTCTGATGTCTTTGAAGGTGAAGCGTCGGCGGAGAAACGGGCACCGATCTGGCCGCAGATCGTCCGGCATCGCAAGCAGGCCGTGCAGGTCATCGGCCTGACAGTCGGCCTGACAGTCATTTACTACATCTGGGGTGTCGTTGCCCCCAGCTACGCCACCACGGCCCTGAAAATCGACCGCGGCGAAGCGCTGTGGGCAGGGGTGGTGGGCAACATCGTGTTCATCGCCGCGCTGCCCTTCTGGGGCAAGCTCGCAGACCGCATCGGCCGCAAGAAGGTGCTGTGGTCCGGCGCGATCGGGGCAGGCGTCCTGCACTTCCCGATGACTGCCCTGCTCAAGGACTCCGCCTGGCAGCTGGCTGTCAGCATGTCGGTCATGCTGATCTTCATCGCCGCGAGCGCGGCGATCGTCCCGGCCGTGTACGCCGAGCTGTTCCCCACCAGCATCCGCACCGTCGGCGTCGGCGTTCCCTATTCCATCTGCGTGGCGCTGTTCGGCGGGACCGCGCCGTACCTGCAGCAATGGCTCGGCACCAGCATGCAGATGCCGCAGCTGTTCAACGTCTATGCCGTGGTGCTCCTGGCCGTCTCCGCCGTCTTCGTCTTCACCATCCCGGAAACGAAGGGCAAGGACCTCAGCTTCTGAACCCGCTGAGCCGGCCCACCGAGCCCGCCCGCCCCTACTCAAACCCGCCCACCTAACGGGGCACGTACCCCCAACTGACTCGCATTTGATGTCGTTTTGACCCCTCAAAACGACATCAAATGCGAGTCAGTTGGGTTAGCCGATGAAGCGGTCCTTGCCCGCCCGGTAGCCGAACACGGCGGCGAGGGAACCGACGGTGAGGAACAGCAGGCCCGCCGCGGCGAAGGATCCGGTGCCCTGGTGCAACTGCCCGACCAGCAGGGTACCGACCGAACCGACCCCGTATCCCACCCCCTGCATCATGCCGGACAGGTGCGCGGCGGTATGCCCGTCACGGGTGCGCAGCATGATCATGGTGAGCGCAACCGCCGTCAGGCTGCCCTGGCCCAGTCCCAGCAGGCCGGTCCACAGCCAGATTAGGTCCAGGGGCCCGAAGATGCTCAACGCGAAGCCGCCCCCGGTCATCAGCGCCACCGTCACGTTGATGGCGCGCTGGTCCCGGAGCCGGGCGGCCAGCGCGGGCGCAAACAGCGAACCGAGCATCTGCAGCACGATCGAGACGGAGACAATCAGTCCGGCCGTACCGCCATCCACGCCGCGTTCTCGGAGTATCGGCGCCAGCCAGGCGAAGACGCTGAAGGACATCATCGCCTGGAGCACCATGAACCCCGTCACCTGCCACGCGACGGCTGAGCGCCAGACGTTGACGCCGTCGGCGATGCCGTGCTGGCGTCCGTGGCGCTGCCGGACGGCCAGCGGCAGGAACAGCAGTACCACCACGCCGGCGGGCACCGCCCAGAACCACAGCGCCGCCGTCCATTGCCCGGTCGCGCTGAACAGCGGATAGGTGAAGCCCGCGCCGAGGGCCGCGGAAGCGCAAATTGCCGTTGTGTACAGGCCGCCCATGAGCCCCAGCCGGTGCGGAAAGTCGCGCTTCACCAGGCCCGGAAGCAGGACATTGCAGAACGAGATCGCGGCCCCGCAGGCGGCCGTGCCGGCCAGCAGCGCAGGCAGGTGGCCCACCCCGGGGGCGTCCACCGGACGCAGCAGCAGCCCTGCCGTCAGGACCGCCATGGCGCCGAGCAGCACCCGCTCGGCCCCGAACCGGCGGGCCAGCCGCGGCGCGAGCGGGGCGAACACGCCGAGCAGCGTCACCGGCGCCGTGGTCAGCGCCACCACCGCCCAGCCGGGGAGGCCGACGTCAGCAGTCACCTCCGGCAGCACCGCGGCGAAGCTGGAGAAGACGGTGCGGAGGTTCAGCCCGATCAGCACCAGGCACACTCCGAGGTACACCAGCGCACGGCGGCTGCCGGCGACGGTGGGCGCTGTCGCCGGCACGGCGTCGATCTCGGCGTCCACGAAAGGGTCCGGGGTGGGTCCGGTGGCGGTCCCGACGGGTCCCGGCACGTTTTGTGGCGTCATCACGGACCCATTGTGGCAGGCCGCCGCCGGTCCCCAATCCAGCGCCGCCCGCGAACTCCACTATTCTGGAGGTGATGAGTGAAGCCCCAGAATCCCCCCACCCGCCGCAGTCCCCCCGCGCGGTCACGCCCGGCAGCCAGGCGTCCTTCGGCACCTACGGCGGGCGGCCGGTCAGCTTCGTGCGCCGCGGCACCCGTCTGCAGGGCCGGCGCCAGGCCGCGTGGGAAGATCATGCGGAGCGGTGGGCGGTCGAGGTCCCGCGGCACATCGCGAACACCTCCGTGCACCCCGATTACGTGTTCGACGCCGAGGCGGAGTTCGGCCGGAAGGCTCCGTTGGTCGTGGAGATCGGGTCAGGGCTCGGCGACGCCGTCTGCCATGCTGCCGAGCAGAATCCGGACACGGACTTCTTGGCCGTGGAGGTTTACACGCCGGGCCTGGCCAACACCCTCATCAAGATCAACAGCCGCGGCCTGAGCAACGTCCGGGTGGTGGAGGCCAACGCCCCGGAGGTGCTGGCCACCATGCTGCCCAAGGGTTCGGTCACCGAGCTGTGGGTCTTTTTCCCGGATCCCTGGCACAAGTCGCGGCATCACAAGCGGCGGCTCATCCAGCCGACCTTCGCGGACCTCGCAGCCCGGGCGCTCAAGCCCGGCGGCCGCTGGCGGATCGCGACCGACTGGTCCAACTACGCGGTGCACGTCCGCGAGGTCCTCGCCGGCTCGGCCGACTTTGAGAACATGTATGAGGGCGAGCGCAGCGGCGGCGACAGCCCGCTGACGCAGGTCTGGGAGTCCGGCGTGGAGTCCCTGGTGGGCGGCGCTCCGGTGAAGGAGGGCCGCGCGCCGGTCAGCACCGAACATACCGGCCCCAACGAAGGTGTCGACCACGTCGGGGGCTGGGCGCCCAGGTTTGAGGGGCGGATTTTGACCAGCTTCGAGAACAAGGCGCACGACGCCGGCCGGCTGATTTTCGATCTCTGCTACCGGCGCCGCGAGGAACAGCCCCGGGCGGACGAGGTCCACGACGCGAGGACGGACCATTAAAAAGCAACTCAAGGACGTCGCGGAAGTCGCCGAGGACGTCACCAATTCCAAGCCGCTCGAAATCGCGGCCCGCGCCGGGTTCGCGGTGTCCGGCGTGCTGCACTTCCTGATCGGACTCGTCGCCATCCGGTTGGCCATGGGCGGGCAAGGTCGGGCCGACTTCAGCGGCGCCGTCGCGGAACTGGCCGCGCAACCGGCCGCCCCCGTCCTGCTCTGGAGCGCCTTTGCTGCCTGCGTGGCCCTGGCCATCTGGCAGACCAGCGATGCCGTCTTCGATTTCGAGCACCTGCCGACGAAGAAGAAGGTCGGCAAGAAGCTCAAGGCCGCCCTGCAGGCCGTGGTGTACACCGGGTTTGCGCTGACGCTGGCGTCCGTTGCCATCGGTGCCGAGTCGGACCAGCGCCGTTCCACGAGCGACCTCACGCTGCAGCTGATGAAGGCGCCCGGGGGCACCTTCCTGCTGTTCCTGGTCGGCGCTGCGGTCTCCGTCACCGGGGTGGCCTATGCCATCCGGGGTTTCAGGAAGTCGTTCATCAAGTACCTGCGGATGCCGTCGAACGAGCAGGCCCGCACCGCGGTTACCGCCACCGGGATTGCCGGGTACGCCGCCAAGGGCGTGGCCCTGTTGCTGACCGGGCTGCTGATCGTCATTGCCACCGTGAAAGCCGACCCGGCGGAGTCAACCGGGCTCGATGGCGGGCTTAGGGCGTTGCGCGAGCAGCCGCTGGGTATCTACATGCTGGCCGCCGTCGGCGCGGGCCTGATCTGCTACGGCATCTTCATGGCCGTCCGGGCCCGACTCGCCCGGATGTAGCGGCCCGCCCCAGAGTCAGACCAGATGCCGGGGAGCCGCCGCTACGCGTGCGGAACCGTGATGACGGCTACGGTCTGCTGCCGGCTATTGCGCATCTCGATGCTGCCGATGCTGGCCAATTGCAGCGGGGTGGCACCGGTGATGCGCACCTTGCCGCTCGGGGTCGCGGTCCACGCGCACGCCCGGTCCTCCACGCCGTCGCGGCCTTTGACCCAGAGCGAGAGGGTGCCGTCCACCGGCATGCTGTTTCCGTCGACGGCCAGCTCGGTGCCCCACGTCTTCTTCACGAGGTTCACGGTGAACTGCGGTCCGTTGGCGGCTGCAACCGAGTAGCTGGCATCCGGCCCGGCGTGTTGCGCCAGCAGCGGGCCGGCCAGGACGCCAAGCGCCAGGCAGGCCGCGGCAACCGCTGCAACAGCCGCCGACCACAGCAGCCGGCCCCGGCGGCGTCGCGCCGCCAGTGCGGCCAGCAGCCCGCGAGGCAACGGTCCCGGCGCTGCGGGCGTCGCGGGTTTGGTCAGAGCCACGGCGTCGGTCACCGGGACAGCGTCGAGCAGCGCGGGCAGGCTGGCGAGTTCGTCGAGCTCGGCCCGGCAGACCCGGCAGTCGGACAGATGCCGGTCGAACGCCGCGGCCTCCTCCGGCTCCAGGCCACCGAGCAGGTATGCGCCGAGCAGCTGGTGGAGTTCTGTTCCGCTCACCGCTGCACCCCCATTTCGTCGAGGATGGTCCGCAGGGCCCGGACGGCGTAAAAGGCCCGGGACTTCACCGTGCCGGCAGGAATGTTCAACTGCACCGAAGCCTCCCGGACGGTGAGTCGGCGGTAGTGGAGGGCCACCAGCACGTCCCGATGCTCGGCGCTGAGGCGCAGCAGGGCCTCCTCCATCAGGACCCTGTTGAGCAGTTCATCGATCCGTTCGACGCCCCCGGCAGGGTCGGCCACTTCGCGTTCCGCGGCTTCGTGCGGGCGTCGCTGGGCCTTGCGGTAATTATCGATCATGATGTTCCGGGCCGTCCGGAACAGGTAGCTGCGCAGGCTGCCGGTGATCTGCGGCGCCTGCTGCCACACTCGCAGCACCGTTTCCTGTACGACGTCGTCCGCCACCTGCGGGTCGTGACAGGCACCCAGGACGAATCGCCGCAAGGCCGTCCCGTGGTCGCGGTAGATCGCGGCGACCACGTCTTCATCCAGTGGCATGCGGCACCTCCTGGGCCTGGTCCTGCTGCCCACTAGGACGTACACGGTGACGCAAAAGTTCAACGGTCCGCCTGTGAACCATTCTTCACCCGGCGGCGTCGTATCAGCTAGCCGGACAGCGAGATGGCCGGCATCCAGCCAAGGAGCCAACAATGAGTAAGTACTTCGGCGCCACACTGTCCGCCTTTGCCCTCGCCGTCGTCGTTTCCGGCTGCGCTGGGGGCAGCGGGACAACGACGACGGCGTCCCCTCCCCCGGCGTCGCAATCCTCCGCCTCCGTTGCGCCCGCCTCGTCCGCGCCGATGGCGTCGGCACCGGACACCAGCGGCTCCGCAGCGCCCGCGCAGGCCGCGGACCTCAAGACCGCCGCGACCACGGCCGGGCAGGCGATCGTGGATGCCCGGGGCATGAGCGTCTACGTCTTCGGCCAGGACAAGAAGGACGCCGGCACGAGCGCCTGCACCGGGGCGTGCGCCGCTGCGTGGCCGGCGGTCCTCACCGGCGCTGCAGTACCCGCGGCGGAGGGCGTCACCGCCAAGCTCGGCACCATCACGACCCCGGACGGAAAGAAGCAGCTGACCATCAACGGCATGCCGGTGTATCACTTCGCCAAGGACAAGGCCCCCGGTGACATCGCCGGCCAAGGCGTCGGCGGCGTCTGGTATCTGGTGGACCCGGCCGGCGACATGCTCAAGCCTGCCGCCGTCGGGGGCTACTAGAAGTCGTCGTCGGCGTCGGCGTCGAACTCGAATTCGACGGCGGCGACGATTTCCCGTGTCTCCGGGTGGATCATGTAGGCCTCCTCGTCATCCTCCACCATCAGGAACTCGCCCTGGTCCGTGGTGAAATGCCACGCCAGGACCCGCTCGCCGTTGTGGTCGTAGTTCGGGTCGCCCATGGTGATCTGCACCAGGGCCTGGCCGGCCACCTCGCACAGTTCCCGGATGATCAGTTCAAACTCGGGGGCGCTCCGGAGTTCCTCTTCGGCTGCCTCGGCCTGGCGCTCCGCCAGGTTGGGGATCCGGGACACCCGTTCGTGGATGTGCCGGTCGAGTTCATCCGCGTCCAGGACCAGCAGATCCGGCTGGCTGCGGAGCCACGCCGCATTGAGCGCGACGATGTCTTCGGTTTCCAGCAGTGACTCAAACGCGTCATCCAGTTGCTCCAGCAGCCGGACCGCCTCCGGCGCCTCGGCCTCGCTAACCCCGGCACCGTCGGCGTCGTCGTCGAAACCCAGCTCGGCGTCTCCGTCGAGGTAGGCATCGGCTTCCTCGTCCGAGAGCGAATCGAAGGCTGCCACGCTGCGGTTGAAGAGGTCCAGGTGCGCGGTGGCGCCCATCCCGGCCAGTCCTTCGCGGACGTAATTGTCGATCTCCTCGCGCTCCGGCAGGGTGAAAACGTACTGGGCGAAGCCGCCGCCAAGCGCCTGCGTGAGGTAGAAGTCCACGTAGTAGCTGCGCAGCGCGTTCGGCGCAATTTCGTCCGCGTCCAGCAATTCCGCGTACATGGCGTTGACCACGTCCACATTGGCGTCCACGACGTCCACGTTGCCGCCGTGCAGGCTCTTCTGGGTCAGGACCGGGGCGTGTTCGGTGGCGGTCGGGCTCGAGGTCAGGCTGCTGCTCATGGGAATCCTCACGGTGGTGGCGGGCGGTGCTCCGTTCCCCTCCACGGTAGGGCCGCCCCGCCCCGGACGGTCTGAGCGGAAAGTGAACGTCAGGCGAAGTTTCCGGGCCCCGCCGGGCTGGCTAAGATGGATCAGATGACCAACCGCTGAAAGTAGTGCCCACATGCCATCCCATCCGGACGAGAGTGCGGCACTGGCAATACAGACCCCCGCGATTAACGACCGTTCCCTGGCGGCCGGACTGGCCTATGCCATGGGCAGCCGGGTTTCCGGGATGTCCTTCGACGCCGGCACCGGTCTCATGCTGGGAAAGGTCCGCGGCGGCGCGCCGCTGCCGTATTCGACGACGGCGAAGCTGGTCCGCAAGGGCGGCGGCTGGAGCTGCACCGTCGGCGTCTGCAGCTGCCCGGTCCGGAAGGATTGCAAGCACGTCGCCGCCCTGCTCTTTGCCGCCGAGGATAACCCGGCAATCCGCGTTCAGCTGCTCGCGCCGGCGGAATCCTCCCGGCTGTCGCGCCAGGCCGCCGGGCACGACCTGCCCGACTGGGAGCAGGCCCTCAGCCCGCTGCTGGCCCGGCCAGGCATTACGAAGTCCACCAACGGCGTCCCGCTGGCGTTGCAGTTCGAGCTCGAGGAGCCGGCCCCGCACTTCTCCTACACCGGGCGCCGGGATCCGCTGCGCAGCGTGCGCCAGTTGAAGGCCCGGCCCGTCATCATGGGCGCCAAGGGCAAATGGATCCGGGGCGACGTTTCCTGGAACACCCTGAGCTACCTGAACTACCGGCGCGAATGCAACGAAGCCCACGTGGAGTGGATGCAGGAGTTCCTCGCCTCGCACACCGCGCTGGCGAACCGCCAGCACGCCGGCACCGCGCCGTGGCTGGGGCTGAACACCTACGCCGGCAAGAACCTGTGGAGCCTGCTGGCCGACGCCGGGAAGATCGGCCTGGCCCTGGTCCACGGGCGGGGCAACGAACCGGTCCGGCTCGCTGGCGAGCCGGCCGCCGTCGGACTCAACCTCACCCGGCTCGGCGCTGAGGCGGCCGGCGACGGCGGGCTGGCGCTCGCGCCGAGCATCACCGTGGACGGCGCGCTGGTCGACCCGGCCTCGGTCGGAACGATCGGCCACCCCGCCCACGGGATTTTCGTGAGCTCGGACGCGGACGCGCTCCCGGGCGTGGCCCCGGCTGACGCCGTGATCACCCTGGCGCCGCTGGAAGGCGGCCTGAGCGATGAACTCCTGACCTTCGTGACCGCCGGCACCACCCTGCACATTCCGGCGCGGGACGAGGGCCGGTTCCTGACCGGGTTCTATCCCAAGCTCAAGCAGACCGCCCGGGTGACCGCCTCCGACGACTCCGTCGAGCTGCCCGCCCTGGCGGTGCCGACCCTCTCCGTGCTCGCCAATTACGGCGCCGACCACCGGGTCCGGCTGCACTGGGAGTGGCACTACAAGTCCGGCACCCTGGTCACGGCCCAACCCCTGTGGCGGCACCCCGGCGACCATGGCTACCGGGACGACGCCGCCGAGGCCCGCATCCTGGAGACCGTCGGCCAGCCGTGGGACGTTGTGCCGAAGCTCGGCGAATCAGCGACCGGAGGCTGGGGCACGCCGCGACTGGCGGCGTCCGCGGAGCTCAGCGGCCTGGACACCCTGGCCTTTACCGAGGAGGTCCTGCCCCGGCTCCGCGACCTTCCGGACGTCTCGGTGGACACAGCCGGCGACATGGCCGACTACCGCGAGGCCGAGGAAGCGCCGGTGGTCGCGATCTCCACCAAGGCCACCGACAGCCGGGACTGGTTCGACCTCGGCATCGTCATCACGCTGGAGGGCCAGCCTGTTTCCTTCGCGGCCTTGTTCTCCGCCCTTGCCGCCGGGCAGACCCGCATGCTGCTGCCCAGCGGCGCCTACTTTTCCCTGGACCTGCCCGAGCTGCACCAACTGCGTGCCCTGATCGACGAAGCCCGCATCCTGCAGGACAACCAGGGAAAGGACGCGCCGCTGCAGATCAGCCGGTTCC
Organism: Arthrobacter sp. 05N428_2; assembly: GCF_056397065.1. NCBI lineage: Bacteria > Bacillati > Actinomycetota > Actinomycetes > Micrococcales > Micrococcaceae > Arthrobacter > Arthrobacter sp. 05N428_2. The sequence continues at coordinate 198,346 of NZ_JBFTMR010000007.1, forward strand.
AAGCCGGGCTCTGGGACGAGCTGGCCCAGCTGGGCATCGTGGACCAGCAGGCCGCTGCCTGGCGGGAAGCGGTGGGCGGTCTGCTGGAGGGCGGCAGCAACGGCCTTCCGCTCCCGGCATCGCTCAACGCCGAGCTGCGCCCCTACCAGCTCGAAGGTTTCAACTGGCTGAGCTTCCTCTACCGCCACGGGCTGGGCGGGGTCTTGGCCGATGACATGGGCCTGGGCAAGACCGTCCAGGCGCTGGCGCTGATCTGCGCCGCCAAGGACGCGGCCGGCGGCGCCCCCGGAGGGGCCCCTTTTTTGGTCGTAGCCCCCACCAGCGTGGTGGGGAACTGGCAGGCCGAGTCCGCACGCTTCGCGCCGGGCCTGGAGGTCCGGGCGATCACCGAGACGTTCGCCAAGAGCGGTTCGGTACCGGCCGAGGCGATGGCAGGGGCCGACGTCGTGATCACCTCTTACGCGCTGTTCCGGATCGACTACGAGGCCTATGCCTCGCAGGCCTGGGCGTCCCTGGTGCTGGACGAGGCGCAATTCGTGAAGAACCATCAGTCCAAGGCCTACCAGTGCGCCCGTAAGCTGCCCGCCGGCTTCAAGCTGGCGATCACCGGCACGCCGCTGGAGAACAACCTGATGGAGTTCTGGGCACTGACCTCGATCGTGGCCCCGGGGCTCTTCTCCAGCCCTAAACGATTCGCCGAGTACTACCAGAAGCCGGTCGAGAAGAACGGGGACCGGGCGCAGCTGGACAAGCTTCGGCGCCGGGTCCGTCCGCTCATGATGCGCCGCACCAAGGAGCAGGTCATTCACGACCTGCCGCCCAAGCAGGAACAGATCCTCGAAGTGGTGCTGAACCCGAGGCACCAGAAGGTCTACCAGACGCATTTGCAGCGCGAGCGCCAGAAGATCCTGGGCCTGATCGAGGACGTCAACAAGAACCGCTTCACGATTTTCCAGTCGCTGACCCTGTTACGCCAGCTCAGCCTCGACCCGTCGCTGATCGACCCGTCCCTATCAGGGGTGCGCTCAAGCAAGCTCGACGTGTTGTTCGAGCAGTTGCAGGACCTGGTCGCGGAAGGCCACCGCGCACTGATCTTCAGCCAGTTCACCGGGTTCCTCGGCAAGGTCCGGGAGCGGCTGATCGCGGAAAACATCGAGTTCTGCTACCTCGACGGCAGCACCCGCAACCGGACCGACGTCGTCAACGAATTCAAGGACGGCGCGGCGCCGGTCTTCCTGATCAGCCTCAAGGCCGGCGGCTTCGGCCTGAACCTGACAGAGGCGGACTATGTGTTCCTGCTGGACCCGTGGTGGAACCCGGCCTCGGAAGCGCAGGCCGTGGACCGCACGCACCGGATCGGCCAGTCACGCAACGTGATGGTCTACCGTCTGGTCGCGAAGGACACCATCGAGGAGAAGGTCATGGCGCTCAAGGCCAAGAAGTCCCAGTTGTTCGCGGACGTCATGGCCGGCGACGCGCTTTCGGGCGGGGCACTGACTGCGGAGGACCTGGCCGGGCTGTTCAACGACTGACCCGCGGCCCCGGACCTGGTCCCCGGCCCGGATTTAGCCGCGCGGCTGGGTCCGGAGCCGGGCCAGGAGCGTCGCGGCGAGCAGCGCCGTCGTTATTTCCAGCGCAATCACCGCCAGCAGCGCCCCGGAACCGGACGGCGCCGCGCCGGCCGCTGCGGCAGCGGCGCCAGGGTGGGTGTGACCACCCGCGCCGGGCCGGTTGCCGAGGAGCAGGACGGCGTGCACCCCGGTCATCACCAGCGCCGAGGCCATCACCCGGTGTGGGGCGCTGGCCCGGCGCGGATCGCAGTCCCGTCCCCGGCGCCAGATGTGCACGGCACACGGCAGGCACACCGCCACCATGGCGAGCATGAGCAGATTCAGCCACGTCCCATGCTGGTTCCCGCCGACCAGCCACAGGTGCGCGAGGCACGACGCCGCCGTCATGACGGCGCAGATCCGGGAATGGAAGACGTTGCCGGCGACGCCGGACACGCGGCCGGACTTGAGGGCGACACTCACGGCGTCGGACTAGCTGTGGCAATGGCCGCCGGCGTCGCCATCGCCATGGCAACCGGCGGACTGCTGAGCGTTCGCGGGCACATCCAGCACGGGGCTGCGGTCAAAGAAACCCTCGGGCCGGAGCTTAAAGCCGGCCGTGTCCACCGGCATGATGGGCCAGTCCTCGGGCCGGGGGAAGTGGGTCAGGCCGAATGTGTGCCAGAGAACGATGTCCTGGCCGTCCAGGTCGCGGTCCTGCGCCACGTACTGCGGCAGCCCGGCTCCACCGGCGTGCTGGTTCACGAAGTCGCCCGTTGGGTACATCTCGTCCGCCGCGTAGCGGGTGACCCAGAGGTCCTTGGTGGCAAAGGCGGCGCGCCGGGCGATGGAGGACTCCGGGTCCGCCAGCAGGGTGGGCTGCCCTTCGGCGTGCAGCTTGTAGGCCACGGGCTCGCCGAGGCGGTTGCGTGATTCCGGGTTGGAGATGACCCAGGTCCGGCCGTTGCGGGCGTCGGCCTCACGGATGCCCTCGGATTCGCGGGCGATCACCGTGCGTTTCCGGGAGAAGGCGTTGCCGCGTTCGTTGCCTTCGCCGATCGCCTGCCGGACCACATCTTCTTCCTCGACCCGGTTGGTGAAGCCGTCGATCGCCATGTCCAGGCGGGCACTGAACAGGTGCTGGTGGTAGGGGGCGCCCAGACCGGGGGCGAGCTGGGAGATGTTGGCTGATCCGCCCTCCGGGTAGGCGCTCGTGAAGACGACGCCGGTGGCCTTGGCCTCGAATTCGATGGTGCCGTCAAGGTAGAGGTACCAGTAGAAGCCGTAGTCGTAGTTGCCGATGGTGGTAAAGAAGGAGATCACCAGGCGGCGGTTGCGGCGGGTGTAGTTGATGCCCGTCCAGAGGTCGCTGTGCTTGGCCAGGATCCCCCAATCTTCCTCGTGCATGCAGATGCCGTTGCGGATCTCGCGCGGGTTGCCGAAGACGTCGCTGATGACGGGGCTGAGGTAGGTGATGTCGCCGAGGCAGTCGCAGCCAAGTTCCAGGGAGTTGGCGTACTGGCCCACGAGGTATTCGCCGGTGTCGAAGTAGTTCTGCCAGGACCGGATCGGCGACGGATCCCCGTACGGGACCACCATTTCGGCGATGGACGCCCGGTTGATGACGGGCCGCAGCCGGTCGCCGTCCCGGAACGCGAGGTTGTGGAGCACCACGCCTTCGCGGACGTCGAACCCGACGTCGACGCTCCACTTTTCCCACTCGATGTGGTTCCCGCCGCTGACGGTGAAGCTGGGCCCCTCCGGCTGGGTGATGTTGATGGGTTTCTGCGTGGTGCGCAGCGGGCCTGTGAGCTCCGGATCCGTGTAGTTGCCGTGTTCGGCGGGAACCGGAACGGCGCCGGTGTCCAGCACCTGGGTCACCGTCTTGGCGACGACGTCCACGTACGCTACGAGACCGTCCACGGGGTGCGCCCAGGCGCTGTCCTCCGGAAAATCCTGCACGAAGGCCAGGCCACGCAGAATCCGGCGGCCCTTCTCCTCCGAGTACTCGAAGACCCCGGCGGACAGGGGTGCGACGCGTACCTTGCTGACGTCCAGACCCCGGCCGGCCAAGGCCTTGAGCCACCGCTCGTCCGAGGCCAGGAGCTGTTCGACGACGTCGAACTCCTCCTCCAGGACAGGGAGCTCGCCGGTCTCGGCCGTGTCCAGTTCGACGACGGAAACCACCGCGCCGCCGGAAACCGAGACGGTCACGTCCGCCGGGCGCCCTCCGGATACGTCGTGGAGGAAGACCCTGAACCGGCGGTCCTCGTTCCCCGCCGCAGCATTCCTGGCGGGGTCCACCAGGCCCAAATAGGCGACGCGTTTGGTCTCGCCCAGCAGGCCGGCGGTTCGCAAGATGCCCTGGACTGCCGTGATTTCGGCATCTGTGGCTAGGCTGTACGGGCTGTACGAGGTACGGGAGTCAGTTTGTGCGGGCATCATGGCGGCCTTCGTTCGGTGATCCTGGCGGGTCAGAACTTTATTTTCTATAGTTGTAGAGAATACGGAAATGTAAGCTGTGCCACAAGAGTCCGACGCATAGAAATTTTGGGGAGCTGCACGGTGCCAAAGATTGTCGACCACCATCAGCGGCGGCTGGAACTCGTCGATGCGACGTGGCGGACCATCGCCCGGCTCGGCATTGAAAGCGCCACCATGCGGGAGATCGCACTCGAGGCCGGCTTTGCGAACGGCGCCCTCAAGCCGTACTTTCCCACAAAGGATGACCTGCTGACCTTCGCGTTCGGGCACGTCTTCAACCGCACCAACGAGCGCATCGCGCAGGTCACCGCCGGGCAGGCCGGACTCGCGGCCCTGAGGGCATTCTGCGTCGAGGTGCTGCCCCTGGATGAGGAGCGGATCAGCGAGGCCCGGATTGTCATTCCGTTCTGGCAAAAAGCCATCAACGATCCCGGCAAAGCCCGGATCCACCGGGATTCGATGCAGCAATGGCTCGCCGCGATGCGGCGGCATCTTGCGGAGGCGCGGCGGACCGGTGCCGTCACCACCGCCGTCGACGACGCCGCCCTGGCCGGGCAGCTGCTCAACTTCCTCCTCGGCGCGCAGATTGCCGCGGCGCTCGCCCCGGAAGGACAGGTGGAGCTCGGGCTGAACGAGCAGCTGGAGGGCTTCCTGACCCTGCTGGGCTGCCAGGCTCGCGGATAATTCTTTTTTCGCCGGTCGTCGAAAAAAGATGACATCGGCGGAGTGCGGCGCTACCCTGAAGAGAATGTGTCCCATGACACAGTCCCCGAATACGACGGCGTCAGGATCCTCGATGACCGCAGTTGCAGCCCTCCCAACGTCCAGTCCCGCCGGACAGGACATCCGCACCAGCACGGCAGCCTCCTTCGAGCATTGGAGGCACCTCATCGCGGAGTCCTTCGTTCCGCTGAGCGCCTCAAGCAAGGATCCGGACAACTTCCGCGGCCGGATGCGCGCCCGCAGGCTGGACCGCATGGCGATCGTCGAAGTGTCCTCCACGGGCCATGAAGTCCACCGCACGCCGGCGCTGATTGCCCAGTCCAACCAGCGCTACTTCAAGCTCAATCTCCAACTGCAGGGCACCGGACTCCTCGTCCAGGACAACCGCGAGGCCCTGCTGCGCCCCGGCGACCTCTCCATCTACGACACCAGCCGCCCCTACACGCTCGCCTTTGAGGGGAACGCCCGGCTCATGGTGGTGATGTTCCCCTGGGATGCGCTGTCCCTGCCGGCGGACTGCATCGCGCAGCTTTCGGCGGTGCGGATGGCGGCGGACGGAAGCCTCGCCGGGATCGTCGGCCCGTTCATCTCCCGCCTGGCGGAGAACCTGGATGCGCTGAGCGGCCCCAGCGGCTCCCGCCTCGCCACGAACGCCCTCGATCTCGTCTCCACGATGCTGCATTCAGAACTGGACATGGCCCCGGACCGGATGAGGCCGCAGGTCCTCCTGGCGGCCTCCGTCCGCGAATTCATCGAAGCCAATCTGGCCGATCCGTTGCTCTCGCCCGCGTCGATCGCGGCGGCCCACTTCATCTCCACAAGGCACCTGCACAACGTCTTCCATGAATCGGGAACCACCGTGGCGAGCTGGATCCGGACCCGGCGGCTGGAAGGGGCACGCCGCGAGCTGCGGGATCCGCTGCTGGCCGGCCTGCCGGTGGGGGCCGTGGCCGCACGCTGGAGCTTCGTGGATGCCGCCCACTTCAGCCGTACCTTCCGGGACGCCTTCGGCGAATCCCCCAGCGACTGGCGGCGCGGCATGCCCCGGTCCTGAGCCCTGGGCAATGCCGCCGGCTTCCGTTCGCCCGCACACAACACCTCTTCGCGGATAGACAAGACCCTCGGCGCCTCGTCGGAGCACGCTTGATGCAACGCTCTCAGGCCGTACCGGCCGCGTCCGCTGAACTACTCGATGTGGAGTACAACCCATGGAAACCTACGACGCCCTTCTCACCTCGATCACCCCGACGTCCGGTGCGACCCGGACCATCCCGGACCCCGCCACCGGCGAAGCGGTCGGGCAGGCTCCTGTCCACACCGTCCAGGACCTGGAGCACGCCATCGCCGCCGCCACGGCCGCGCAGCCGGCGTGGGCCGCCCTAGGCCACGACGCCCGGTCCGCCGCGCTCCTCAGGGCCGCCGACGCCGTCGAACGCTCCGCCGAGGAACTCGCCCGCCTGCTCTCCCGGGAACAGGGCAAGCCCCTCAACGGGCCGAACGCCCGCTTCGAGGTCGGCGCCTGCGCCGCCTGGCTGCGCGTCGCAGCCACCACCGCCCTGGAACCGGAAACCGTGGTGGACGACGGCGAGACGCGCGCCGAACTGCACTACCGGCCCATCGGCGTCGTGGGCGCGATCGGTCCGTGGAACTGGCCCATGATGATCACCGTCTGGCAGATCGCCCCCGCGCTGCGCATGGGCAACGCCGTCGTGGTCAAGCCGTCCGAATACACGCCGCTGTCGGTGCTGGCACTGGCTGCGGTCATCAACGAAGAACTGCCCGACGGCCTCCTGTCCGTGGTCTCGGGCGGCCGCGACGTCGGCGCACGCCTGGCCGAACACCCGGCCGTCGGCAAGATCATGTTCACCGGCTCCACGGCCACCGGCAAGGCCATCATCAAATCCTCCGCCGATACGGTCAAGCGTCTCACCCTGGAGCTTGGCGGCAACGACGCCGGGATCGTGCTTCCGGACGCGGATCCCAAGGCCATCGCCGAGGGCCTGTTCTGGGGCGCGTTCATCAACACGGGGCAGACCTGCGCCGCACTGAAGCGCCTCTACGTCCACGACTCCATGTACGAGGCTGTCTGCGCGGAACTCACCGCCGTCGCCGCCGCTATGCCCATGGGCAACGGCCTGGACGAGGCCAACGTTCTGGGCCCGCTGCAGAACCGGCAGCAGTACGACATCGTCGCGCGACTCGTTGAGACCGCCAGGGAATCCGGCGCCCGGGTGCTGCTTGGGGGCAACCCGAACGACGAGCAACCCGGCAACTTCTACCCCACCACTCTCGTGGCTGACATCGCCAACGAGAACCCGCTCGTCGCCGAAGAGCAGTTCGGCCCCGCCCTGCCGATCATCCGCTACAGCACCGTGGATGAAGCTGTTGCCATGGCGAACGCGGTCGACGTCGGACTCGGCGCCTCAGTCTGGTCCTCCGACCCGGATGCCGCCCGCGAAGTAGCCGCCCGCATCCAGGCCGGCACCGTCTGGATCAACAAGCACGGCGCCGTAGACCCCCGCATCCCGTTCGGCGGGGCCAAGCAATCCGGCTACGGCCTCGAATTCGGCGTCGAAGGCCTCAAAGCCCTCGGCGTGCCGCAGGTCATAAACGGCTAAGGGCTCCGGCGGAGCGAGTAAGACGGGGGCCGTTGCCACATTCGTGGCGGCGGCTCCGTCTGCATGTAGGACGACCTTGCCGGCGTAGGCCCTGTGGAATCCTGTGCGCTGGTAGTCAATGCCGGTGCCGCGAATAACAAGCCAGGGCCTGTGACAACTGACACACTCAACGTATCGTTATTCTCCCAATGGAGGTTTTAATGTCACGCGAACAAACCCTTCCGTCTACCGGCACCATAGCCGGCAGCGATGCCACCGAGGGCCTGAGCAAGCGCACGCTCGGCGTGCCGGCCCTCGTGTTCATGATCATTGCCGCGTCCGCCCCGTTGACTGTGGTGGCAGGCGGCATTCCCAGCAACTTCGCCGTCACCGGAAACGTTGGCATTCCGCTCTCGTTCATCGTGCTCGGGGTCTGCCTGGCGCTCTTTGCCGTCGGTTACGCAGCCATGAGTTCACACATCCGCAACGCCGGGGCGTTTTACGCCTACATTGCCCAAGGGCTCAGCCGTGCCGCGGGGGTGGGCGCAGCATGGGTGGCGCTCATTTCCTACAACGCAATGCAGATCGGAATCTACGGTCTCTTCGGCTTTGCATCGGCCTCCTTTGTCAATGCCAAGCTTGGGCTGAACGTCCCATGGTGGCTGACCGCGCTCGTGGGCTTCGCCATTGTCGGCTGGCTGGGCATCAACAAGGTCGACCTGTCGGCCAAGATTATCGGCGTCCTTGTGGGGCTTGAATTCTTGGCGGTCATTGTGTTCGACATTGTCTCGTTTGCCGTCAGTCCGGAAGGCGCCAGCGGTGCCGGACTGGCGCCGTCGAACTTGTTCACGGCCGGCGTTGGGGCCGCTCTGGCGTTTAGCATGGCGGCGTTCATGGGCTTTGAGTCCGCCGCGATCTACAGCGAGGAGGCCAAGGATCCCACCCGGTCCATCGCCCGGGCAACGTACATTGCCGTCGGCATCATCGCACTCTTCTACGCCTTCTCCGGCTGGGCCATGACCGTCGGCACGGGCCCGAGCCAGATTGTGGCGATGTCCCAGGAGTTCGGCCCTGACCTGGCGTTCGTCTTCCTCTCCAACCACGGCGCGGTGGTCGTCTCCGACATTGCGCAGCTCCTGTTCATCACGAGCTTGCTGGCCGCCCTGATCGCGTTCCACAACGCGGTGGCCCGGTACGTGTTTTCGCTGGGTCGTGAAAGTGTGCTGCCGCGCGGCTTTGCCCGCGTCAACACCCGGCATGCCCCGGTGGCCGGCTCGCTGACCCAGTCCTTTCTGGCCCTGGCCATGCTGGCTGTGTTTGCCGTTGCCGGTATCGGCTCCGAGTTGGGCGAGATGTACCCGGTCCTGACTTTCTTCACGTGGCTGACCAACACGGCGGCCTTCGGTCTGGTGCTGCTCCTGGTCCTCATCTCGGTGGCGGCCATCGGCTACTTTCGTAGGCACGCTGCCGGGTATTCCCTGTGGACCAGGGTCATCGCCCCTGCCCTGGCTGCCCTGACGCTGGGCACGGTGTTCGTGCTGATCGTCGTCAATTTCAACGTCCTGATCGGCTCGGACGGCTTCTCGCCGCTTTCCTGGATCCTGCCGGCTCTGGTGGTGGTGCCCGGAATTGCCGGGCTGTTGTGGGGACTTCGGTTGAAGAAGAAGCGTCCGGACATCTACCGGGGCATCGGCTTTGGCGGCGCCCCCGACACCTTCGTCAGTCCTTGACCTCGGTATTCGGTCCCACCGGGTTGGCCCGTCGCGCGGCCGAGCTGTTCAACGACTAGGCTGCGGCGGGTGCGGTCACTGTCCGGGAGGCGGTCTGGTTTCGGAACCAGGTGGCCAGTTTCTTGCCCTTACCCTTCCACCAGTTGTCCTCATCGCCGCCGTGGCGCCAGCGGAAAATCATCATGACCATCACGAAGACTCCGCCCGCGACGTTCAGCCACGTCCCGCTGGCGGCATAAATCAGGGCCGAGACTCCGCTGATGACGATGGAAGGCCAAACCAGGGTCGTAAAGACCGTGGTTGCCACGTAGCGGCGGTGGGACCGCGGCACCGTGAGCGCGCGAATCATGTCGAAACAGACGCATACCACCACAACTGTCTGGCCCAGGGACAGCAGGACCAGGCCTGGCAGTGATCCAGCCAGGAGGGCCAAGGAACTAAGCCCGGAATTCATGGCCCGCCCGCGATCAGTGCGGGTCCGGGCACCGAGGCACCCGGCGCTGAAGGATCGAAGGTTCGGTGATTCAACATGCGGTGCCCCCCCTGGCATCTGCCACTGTTCGAATTGCCAGCTCGGGTGCCTGGCCACCTCAATTGAACAGTCCGGCCGACTGCGAGGTCCCGCGAGGCAGGTACTCGACTTTCCGGCTTGCCGTTACGTGGGCAGCTGAACGGTGTACTCAGTTCCTCGTTTCGAAGCACTCGGCAGGCGGCACTAGCCGTCGGCCGAACCAGGCGGCCGGACCGGTCAGTCCTTCACCTCGGTGCCCGGACCGTCATGGCCCCCGTCCTGCGCCGGCTCCACCCTAGCGATGGAGCCGGTGGCGGGTGCGGGCGGCGGCGTGAGCACTGAGGCATAGTCATGCTGGCTCGAGTAGGTCAGGAAGCCCAGGTGCGCCTCATAGCGGTCAAGGACGTCGTCGATGATCTGCTGGTGGGTCACCCCCATCAGGTCGTAACCTTCGGAGCCGGTCTGGGTGAACACCTCCACCCGGTAGTAGACGTCCGTTTCGCGGGACATCCGGCCGCCGAACATGGGCACCGGAGCTTCCAGGGCCTGAACCTCATATTCGAAGTTCCGGTGCTCCGGGATGATGACCACCAGCCGGTGGCTGGAGATTCCGGTCTCTCCGTTCGGAACGCTGTCGAGCGTCGCCTGGTAGCCCTGCTTGGTGAACTCCCTGAGCACGTCGGCCAGGGCCGGCTGGGCCACCCGCTCCATGAACTGGGCCACCTGCTTCTTAGACGGATAGGAGCGCATTCCCGCCAGCCGCTGCCGCCAGCTGCGTTCGGGCACGAGGCCGCCGTGCGCGGCAGTCGCCTGCCGGCGCACGACGTGTCCTTCGCGTTCGGCCCGCTCCATCCGCAGCGCCTTGGAGAAGGAGGCCATCACCAGGAAGGCGATGATGGTCACCGGCAGCGCGAAGATGAGGGTGGCGTACTCCATGGTGGTCACCCCGCCGGCCACCAGCATGGCAATGGTCAGCAGCGCGGTCAGCACCGCCCAGAAAATGCGCAGCCACTTGGCGCCGTCCTGGGACGGGTCCGGGATCGAGGAGGAAAAGTTGGACATCACCATGGCGCCCGAGTTCGCGCTCGTGAGGTAGAACAGCAGGCCGGAAAGGGTGCCCAGGCCGATCAGGAAGCCGGCGCCGGGGAACATCTCCAGGAGCGCGTACCAGCCTTGTTCGGGGCTGGCGATGGCGAGTTGCGCGAACTCCGTATTGCCGCTGAGGACCTCATGCATGGCGCTGTTGCCGAAGATGCTCACGATCAGGAAGTCGCACAGCACCGGGGCGGTGATCGCGGCGATGACGAACTCGCGCAAAGTACGGCCACGCGAGATGCGCGCCAGGAACAGGCCCACGAACGGGCCCCAGGCCATCCAGAAGGCCCAGAAGAACAGCGTCCAGCTCGCCATCCACTGCGAGCCGCCTGCTTCGTATGCGAAAGTCTGCAGGGTGCGGTCGGGGAGGGTGAAGATGAACCGGCCAATGTTCTCCACGAGGGAGTTAAGCAGGAAGGAGGTCTGGCCGGTGACCAGGATGTACAGCAGCATGGCGGCCGCGCTCCAGATGTTCAATTCGGAGATCCAGCGGATCCCCTTGTCGACTCCGGAGGTGCACGCCGCGATGGTCATGACGACGGCGACAATCACCAGTGCGATCTGCAGGCCCAGGCCCTGCTGCAGGCCGAAAAGCAGGGCGAATCCGACATTCAGCAGCACCACGCCGATGCCCATGGACGTGGCCACGCCAAAGACCGTACCCACCAGGGTGAGGATATCGATGGTGTCGCCGATCCCGCCGCGAACGCGTTTGCCCAGCAGCGGATACAGGGCCGCACGGATGGACAGCGGCATACCCCAGCGGTAGGCGAAATAGCCCATGGCCATGCCGAGCAGCGCATACATGGCCCAGCCGGCGATTCCGTAGTGGAACATGGTCCAGACCACGGCATCCTGCGCCGACGCCGGGCTCTGGCCCGGACCCGACGGCGGGCTGATGTACTGGCTGATGGGCCCGGTGACGGAGAAGAAGAGCATGTCGATGCCCACGCCGGCGGCGAAGAGCATGGCTACCCAGGTGAAGAGCTTGTATTGCGGGCGGGAGTGGTCCGGGCCGAGCCGGACTGAGCCTTCCTTGGAAAAGGCGACCCAAAGCACGAACACGATCACCACGGTAATGGTCAGCACGTAGAACCAGCCGACGTTCTGGGCGATCCACGCCACCACGGTCTTCATGGTCGCGGCAGCACCGGAGGGCATCACCATGGCCCAGACGGAGAAGGCAATGATGATGCTCGAAGCGATGATGAAGACGCGCCAGTTAACCTTGGGCCTGAGGTCTTCGATCAGTTCAGCGGGACCCCGGCTGAGCTCCTGGCTGGAGATCGGCGGGCGGTTCTCGAAGTCGGGGACGTTGCTCCGTCGATCCGTGCCGCCGAGCAGCGTCCGTTGGATCACCGTTTTCGGGGGCCCGTCCCCGGGACGGCGGGCGCTTCCTTCTTCAGCCATATTGTCCTCCTCCGGTTGGCCGTTGGTGCCGGCGTCAGTGTGTGGGGACGTCGGCGGCCCCGATCCGGAAGGAAAGGCGGCCGTGCACAGGGGGCACGCGGTGGCGCACGGCCTGCACATTCATGCTAGTCCAGTGCCTCTAATCCGGCCTGCGGCCTACTTGTCCAACGCGCCGGGGCGCCACACCACGAGGGCCTGCGACCGGGCCCGGGGCCGCTGGCCGCGGGCCAGCGTGACGACGTCGCCGGCCGCCCCGGCGGCGAAGATGCGGGAGTCCAGCGGCCGCCGCCGCCGGCCGACTTCCTCGGTCAGCTCGGCCACTCGGTTCTGCAGCGCGGCAACCTGGTTTTCCAGCTGCAGGATCCTTTTGATGCCCTCCAGCGAGACGCCCTCCTGGGAGAGCCGCTGCACCTCGCGGAGCCTCGTCACGTCCCGTTGCGAGTAGCGCCGGGACTTGCCGGGGGCGCGGCTGGGCGAGACGATGCCGAGCCGGTCATACTGGCGCAGCGTCTGCGGGTGCATGTCCGCCAGTTCCGCGGCGACGGAGATAACGAAAATCGGCTGGTCGAACTCGATGTCCACGGCAGGACTCCTAGAGCCGGGCCTTGGCTGCCAGGCCGTCGCGGACATCCTCGCCGGCGGTCGCCGCAGCGAAGGCCTTCACGGCCTCTTCAGCGTCCTTGTTCAGCTTCTTCGGCACGGCGACGTCGATGGTTACCAGCAGGTCTCCGGTGGCCTTGGTGTGCTTGACGCCGCGCCCCTTGACGCGGAGGGTCCGGCCGGTGGGTGTACCGGCGGGAACCCGGACTTTGACCTTCTCGCCGTCGATCGTCGGGACCTCGATGTCGGCGCCCAGGGCGGCCTCCGCGAAGGTGACCGGGACGTGGATGCGCAGGTTGTCGCCGTCGCGGGTGTAGAAATCGTGCGGCTTCACGCCGACCGTGACCATAAGGTCGCCGTTGCCGGCCGGACCGTACTGGCCCTTGCCGCGGACCCGGACTTTTTGGCCGTCTTTGATGCCGGCCGGGATGCGCACGTCGATGACTTCGCCGTCCGGCTCCCGCAGCCCGATGGTGGTTCCCCGGATGGATCCGGCGAACGAAATACTGGTTGAGGCGGTGCGGTCGGCGCCCTTCTGGGGTGCGCGCTGGAAGGACTGTCCGCCGCCAAAGCCGCCGCCGCCAAAGAGGTCGGCGAACTCGGGCGGGATGCCGCCGGAGGTGCTGTAGCCGCCGGAGTGCCGGCCGCCGCCGCCGGTGAAGAGGCCGCCGAAGAGATCCTCAAAGCCCGCGCCGCCACCGGCTCCGCCTGCGCCGCCGGGCGCAAAGCGCGCCCCGCCGCCCATCGCCCGGATGGCGTCGTACTGCTGGCGCTCATCGGCGTCGGAGAGTACGGAGTAGGCCTCGGAGATGTCCTTGAACTTCTTCTCCGAGGCAGTGTCCCCCGCGTTGGTATCCGGGTGGTGCTTCCGCGCCAGCTTCCGGTACGCCTTCTTGATATCAGCATCAGAAGCGTCCTTGGCAACACCAAGGATCTTATAGAAGTCCTTGTCCACCCAATCCTGGCTAGCCAATGGCGTTTCCTTTCAAAGTACAAAACTATAAGGCGAGACTACCGCTGAGCGCCGAAGCGGATGAGGGGGCCCGGGAGTGGCTTCGGGCCTGCCGGAGCGTGGCGGCTGTGGTCCGCAGGACCATAGCCGCCACGCGCAGGGGCGGGGCCCCCTCATCCGCGAAGGCGCGGTGGTGATGCTACGCCGGTACCGCCACGATGACCTGCGCTGCCCGGAGCACCCGGTCGCCGGCCCGGTAGCCGGAGCGGAGGACCTGGCTGACGGTGTCGGTTTCGACGTCCTGGCCGGGCTGCTGGATGAGGGCCTCGTGGATCGTGGGATCGAACTCCACTCCGGTCTCATCGATGCGCACCAGACCGTACGTCTTCAGCGTGTTCTCCAGCTTCACGGCGATCGCGGCGAAGGGGCCGTCGGCGAGGTCGCCATGTTGCCGGGCGGCGTCGACGTCGTCCAGCACCGGCAGCAGGGAGTTCAGGACGCCGATGACGGCCATCTCCCCTGCCACGGCGCGGTCGCGTTCGACGCGCTTGCGGTAGTTGACGTACTCGGCCTGCAGGCGGCGGAGGTCGTTCTTCAGTTCCTCCGCCTCCCCGGCGCTGACGCCTTGGGCCACCGATTCGGCCGCCGGAACGTCCACGCCGTTAAGGATGTCCTCGGCCTGGGACAGTGCGTCCCCGGACTCCGGTTGCCCTGCGCTGGCGCGCTCCTGGTCGGGGTGGCGTGCCTGGCCGGTCTTTGGATCAACCTTTCGGTTGTCGTGGATCACCGGCTTCTGGCTGTCGTCCCGGTTGCCGTCCTGCCGCTGCTCGTCGCGGCGGTCCCCGGAAGCGCTGTGCTCTTCTTCGTTACCGTGGTGCGGCATGGCTACTTCTTCTCGTCTTCGTCAACGATCTCGGCGTCAACGATGTCCTCGTCGGAAGCCGCGTGCTCGGCGGCCGGAGCACCCTGGGCGCCGGCGGCGCCGTCTGCGGCTCCGGGCTGGGCGTAGATAGCCTCGCCGAGCTTGGTCTGGGAAGCCTGAAGCTTCTCAAACGCGGTCTTGACGGCGGCGTCGTCCGTGCCTTCCAGCGCTGCCTTGAGGGCGTCGACGTCGGCCTGGACCTCGGTCTTGACCTCTTCCGGCAGCTTGTCGGCGTTGTCGGCGATCAGCTTGTCCACGGAGTAGGCGAGCTGCTCCGCAGTGTTGCGGGTGTCGGTCGCCTCGCGGCGGGCCTTGTCCTCTGCCGCGTGCTCCTCGGCGTCGCGGACCATGCGGTCGATGTCCTCCTTGGAGAGGCTGGAGCCGCCCGTAATGGTCATCGACTGCTCCTTGCCGGTGCCCTTGTCCTTCGCGGAGACGTGAACAATGCCGTTCGCGTCGATGTCGAAGGTGACCTCGACCTGCGGGACGCCGCGCGGAGCCGGCGCGATGCCGGTCAGCTCGAAGGTGCCCAGCGGCTTGTTGTCGCGGGTGAACTCGCGTTCGCCCTGGAAGACCTGGATCGCGACGGACGGCTGGTTGTCGTCAGCGGTGGTGAAGGTTTCGCTGCGCTTGGTGGGGATGGCCGTGTTGCGCTCGATCAGGTGCGTCATGACACCGCCCTTGGTCTCGATGCCCAGGGACAGCGGGGTGACGTCGATCAGCAGCACGTCCTTGCGCTCGCCCTTCAGGACACCGGCCTGCAGCGCGGCGCCGACGGCGACGACCTCGTCCGGGTTGACGCCCTTGTTCGGCTCCTTGCCGCCGGCCAGTTCCTTGACCAGCTCGGAGACGGCGGGCATGCGGGTGGAACCGCCGACCAGCACGATGTGGTCGATGTCGGACAGCTTGATGCCGGCTTCCTTGATGACATCGTGGAACGGCTTCTTGGTGCGCTCGAGCAGGTCCTTGGTCAGGTCCTGGAACTTGGCACGGGTCAGCTGCTCGTCCAGGTGGACCGGGCCGTCGGGGGTGACGGAGAGGTACTGGAGGGAGACGTTGGTGCTCGAGGAGGAGGAGAGCTCCTTCTTGGCCTGCTCTGAAGCCTCACGCAGGCGCTGCAGGGCGATCTTGTCCTTGGACAGGTCGATGCCCTTGACCTTGAGCTGGTTCAGCAGGTAATCCACGACGCGCTGGTCCCAGTCGTCGCCGCCGAGTCGGTTGTCACCGGCGGTGGAGCGGACCTGGATGGTGGAGAAGTCGTCTTCGTCCTTGCCTACTTCGAGGAGGGAGACGTCGAACGTTCCGCCACCGAGGTCGAAGACCAGGATGAGTTCGTCTTCCTTGCCCTTGTCCAGACCGTAGGCCAGGGCGGCCGCGGTCGGCTCGTTGACGATGCGGAGGACCTTGAGGCCCGCGATTTCGCCGGCTTCCTTGGTGGCCTGGCGCTCGGCGTCGTTGAAGTACGCGGGGACGGTGATCACGGCGTCGGTGACCTTCTCACCCAGGTACGATTCGGCGTCGTTCTTGAGCTTCATCAGGATGCGGGCGGAGATTTCCTGCGCGGTGTACTTCTTGTCGTCGATCGCGACGCTCCAGTCGGTGCCCATGTGGCGCTTGACCGAAGCGATGGTGCGGTCGATGTTGTTGACGGCCTGGCGCTTGGCAATCTCGCCGACCAGGACCTCGCCTGACTTGGAAAATGCAACAACCGACGGCGTGGTGCGGCCACCCTCGGCGTTGGCAATGACGGTGGGCTCGCCACCTTCGAGAACGGAGACGACGGAGTTCGTGGTTCCGAGGTCAATACCTACTGCTCGTGACATGTGTTGCTTCCTTCTTTCCGTGGAAACCTGCTGGCCCCGGCCATCGGACTGCCCGGCGACCGGGCCATACCCGGGGATCGAGCCCGTCGATTACGAGGCGCGCTCACCTATTGAGCGCTCTGCACTCAACTTTACAGAACGTCATTCCGATGTCAAACCAAAGTTGAGTCAACGCGACTCAACTTCGCCGAATGGGCCGGCGGGCGGGGCCCTGCTTGGCCGCGACAGCCCGGAATTCCCGGGTTTTCGGGCAACGCAAGGACGATTGCCGGGAGGTTTCGCTCTGCGAGAACGGGCCGGATCCCGCTCGCGGCGAGGGTTTCGCCGAGGATCTACAGGCCGTCGCGGCCGGCGTCATCCCGGACCGTGCCATCCCGCCCCACGCGCTCGTCCTCGGCTGCACCTGAAGAGCGGCGGCCGGTCCGCCCGGCACCCGCGGCGCCAGCGGCACCGTAGTCACCTTCGGGGTACTCGCCTTCCTCCCCCGCGGCGGCGTCGGGACCCGTGGCGCCGGCCCGGCCGTAGTCGCCTTCGGGGTAATCCCCCTCCTCGGTGCCAATCGTCGAGCCGGTGGCCACGCCGGCGTTGCCGTAGTCCCCCTCGGCGTAACCGCCTTCGGGAGCACCGGCCGGGTTCTCCCCCGCTACGCCAGCATCGCCGTAGTCGCCCTCGACGTACTGGCCGGCGTCGGCTTCCAGCCCCGGAACTTCGGCGGGCTGCTCTTCGCCGGTCTGCTTTTCTGCGGCTGAAGCCGCGGTCGCACCGCCGCGTTCCTGCGCTGCCGTTTGGTCAAACCCACTGTTTTCAGACATGTTTGGATCCCTCCTGCAAGCGTTGGGCACCCGCTTGGGCGCAGTCGCAGTCTATCGAGCGGCACAGGGCGGCAACAGGGGTCCGGCGCACACGCGGCGCGGAAAGTTGCCGTCTCTAGGCCCGCAGCCCGAGCAGCCGCGCCAGCACCGCCAAATGGCGCTCGAACAGCTCGTCGCCCGCCGCGAAGGTGTCCGCACCGTACTGGCCAAAGACTTCGAAACTGACGGCGCCAAACAGCGACGTCCAGACCAGCGCACCCGTCGCCAGCGCCGCATCGGGCACGGCCAGCCCCATCTCGCCGCGGATTTTCGCCAGGTCCGCCGCTAGCGGTGCCGTCACCACGACGGCAGAGGCTCCCGGGCCCGCCTCGGAGAGCTCGCCGGCCCGCCACGCACCGTCCAGGATGGCCATCAAGGCGACGACCACCCGCGTTCCGGGGCCAATGGTCCGCCCCGCCGGCGCGCTGTAGCCGGGCACCGGGCTGCCGAAAAGCAGCGCGTAGCTGGCTGGCTGCACCAACGCCCAGCTCCGGACGGCGGTCCCCAGCGCCTTGAACCTCCCGGTGAAATCACCCTCCGGACGGACTGCGACGGCGGCATCCACGGCGTCGCCCAGTTCGTTGTAGGCGTCGACGAGCAGCAGGGTCAGCAACTCTTCGCGGCTTTCCACGTACCGGTAGACCGCGGAAGAGACCACGCCGAGGTCCCGGGCGACGGCGCGCAGGGACAGTGCGGCGGCCCCATGGAGGGCCAGGTGCTCCCGGCCGATGCGCACAATGTCCTCCAGGGTCCGCGCACGGGCCCGCTCCCGGGGCGTGCGCGGGGCGGTTCCTGCGGCGAGGCCATCGTCAGTCATGGGTCCAGCATCGCACAATGCAGAGCGGTGTCAACAATTGCGAGCAGTGCTCTTGACTGGAGGCGGCCGTGGTGTGCAGACTTGGGAGAGCAGCGCTCTCAAAACTCTTGGAGGAGAAGTCATGAACGATCTGTACGTTGTCACTGGAGCAGGGCCGGTTGGCTGGACTGTGGCAGAACAGTTGGCCGAGCAAGGCAAACGCGTAAGAGTCCTGACGCGCTCGGGCAGCGGCCCGGAGCATCCGCTGGTGGAGCGGGTCGTGGCAGACGTTCAGGACCCTGCCCTGGTCCGGGCCGCCGTTTCGGGTGCGGCCGCCGTCTTCCACTGCATCCACGGCTCGTCCTACACTGCGGACGCGTGGCGGGCGGAGCTTCCCGGGGCAGAACAGGCGGTGCTGGCTGCAGCGGGAGAGGCGGGCGCCGTCGTCGCCTTTCCCGAAAGCCTCTACTCCTACAGCGAGCCGGAACGCCCGATGACCGAGGCGGGTCCGCGAGCGGCCCAGGGCGGAAAGCGGGGGGTCCGTACCGACCTGCTCCGGGCCAGGGAAGTCTCGTCAACCAACACCGTCACCATGGTCGCGGGCGACTTCTTTGGGCCACGCGTCAGGACCTCACATGGCGGCGAGCGGATGGTCCGGCCGGTCTTGGCTGGAAAGAAGTTGTGGGTGATCGGCAGCGCCGACCAGCCGCACGCCTTCACCTATGTGCCCGACCTGGCGGCCGCAATGATCCACGCCGCCCAGGCGCCGGAGCTGTGGAACAAGGTATGGCACACACCCTCCGTACCGGCCGTTACGCAGCGGCAGCTGGCAGCGGCGTTCGCTGAAGCTGCAGGCGCCGCAAAGCCCAAAGTTGGCGCCGTACCGGGGTGGGCACTCCGGGCCTTTGGCTTGTTCGCACCGGGTATGCGGGAGGTGGCCGAGATGCTCTACCAGTTCGAGAAGCCGTTCGTGATGGACTCCGCCGCCAGCCAGGCCGGCCTGGGGCTGCGGCCAACCCCGCTCAAGGAAGCAGCCGCCGCCACCGTGGCCTGGTGGGGGGACCAGGGACGGTGACGACGGCTGCGGTCGTGGGTTCCGGGGAGCGGGGTTCCGGTCAGCGGACGCCTGCCTCCGCGGATTCGGGCTCCGCGGCGGCCGGACGGGCAGCGGCGGCGTCGGTCTCGGGACGCCCCAGCTTGCCCGGCCACCAGATCCGCGGGCCGATGTCGTACGCCAGGGCGGGGACCAGCAGGGAGCGGACCAGGATGGTGTCCAGCAGCACACCGAAGGCCACGATGAACGCCAGCTGCACCAGGAACATGATGGGGATGACTCCCAGCGCCGCGAAGGTGGCCGCGAGCACCACACCGGCGGAGGTGATCACCCCGCCCGTGACGCCCAGGCCGCGCAGGATGCCGGGCCGGGTGCCGTGCTTGATGGATTCCTCCCGGACCCGGCTCATCAGGAAGATGTTGTAGTCCACTCCGAGGGCAACCAGGAAGACGAAGCCGAAGAGCGGGACGGTGGCATCGGCGCCCGGGAACCCGAAGATGTGGTTGAACACGACGGCCGAGACGCCCATGGCAGCGCCGTAGGAAAGGACCACGGAGAGGACCAGCAGGACCGGGGCCAGCACGGAGCGCAGCAGCAGCATCAGGATCACGAGGATGACCGCGAGGATCACAGGGATGATGGTGACGAGGTCCCGCTGGGCGGTGGTGTTCGTGTCCAGGGCGGTCGCGGTCACGCCGCCCACCAGGGCGCCGTCGTCGATCTTCTTGAGTTCCTGGCGGAGCGACACCACCGCATTTTCGGCCTCGCTGGAGTCGGCGGCGAAGTTCAGCGTCGCGTTGATCAGCACCTTGCCGTCCCGGACGGCCGGGGCTGTCGGGGCGCCGGGGACCCCGGGCGCGCCGCTGACGATCGGCACGCTGCCCTCGGCCAGCAAATAGGCCTCACCGACGCCGTCACTCGTCTTGGTTTTAGCCAGCACGTCCTGCGCCTTCGCCTCATCGGCGACGATGACGGCCGGGCTGCCGGAGCCGGCGTCGAAGTGGCGGGCCAGCGCATCCTGGCCGTCGACGGCGTTGGAGGCCGTGAGGATGACGTCGGTCTGCGGGACGCCGTTGGCCTTGAGCTGCAGGACGCCGGCCGAGGCAACCAGGAGCAGCAACACGGAGGCGACCCAGACGGTCCGGGGCCGGCGGGAAACTAGCGAGCCGGTGGCGCGCCAAAGGCCCTTCTGGCCCTCAAGCCCGGTGACGAGTTCAGGCTCGCGCTCAGTCTCCGGGAGCAGCTTGGGGCGGAACGGCCAGAACGCGGCCCGGCCGAGCAGTGCCATCATCGCGGGCAGCAGGGTCAGGGCGGCGAAGAGCGAACACAGAATTCCTGCTGCCGCCACGGGTCCGAGTCCCTTGTTGGAATTGAGGTCGGAGAACAGCAGGCACAACAGGGCGATGATGACGGTTGCGCCGGAAGCCAGGATGGGCTCCCAGGACTTCTTCCACGCCGTCAGGGCGGCGGCCGTGCGGTTGGTGGTGTGCGTCAGGGCCTCGCGGAAGCGGGCCACATAGAGCAGCGCGTAGTCCGTGGCGGCGCCGATCACCAGGATGGAGAGGATTCCCTGGCTTTGTCCGTTGAGCTGGATCCAGCCCAGCTTAGCCATGCCGAAGACCAGGAGGATCGCGGCGCAGAGCGCGAAGACCGAGGTGAAGAGGACGGTAATCGGCAGCAGCAGCGAGCGGTAGACGACCAGCAGGATCAGGAACACGGCCCCGAGGGCGACGAGCAGCAGGATACCGTCGATGCCTGCGAACGCGCTGACGAGGTCTGCGGCGAGGCCGGCAGGCCCGGTAACAAAGGTCCGCATTCCCTCCGGCGCGGATGCGGCCACCTCCGTCCGGAGCTCTTTAATGACGTCCTTGACCACGCCGGAGGAACCGATGGGGACCACGAACTGCACAGCCTTCGAATCCTTGGACGGGATCGGACCAATCACGGTGCTGCCGACTTTCAGGGCCTCCAGCTTGCCCTTAAGCGCGGCCGCCTGGCCCAGCTGTTCCTTCGTGAAGGCCGAATCGCCCTCGACCACAATGACGGCCGGGATCTCTTTGGTGTCGCGGAACTTGGCCTGCCAGTCCTGCGCCGCGGTCGCCTCGGCACTAGCCGGCAGGAAGGACGCCTGGTCGTTGGAGGAGACCTCGCTCAGGCGCCCGAAGGTGGGGCCGCCGACCCCCGCAATGGCCAGCCAGGCGACTACGAGCACAACCGGAACCAGCCAGCGCAGCCAGAACGGAACACGGGGGGTGTGCTTGAGGTTGGGTTTCATGACGTCCTTCGGGTGCGGCCTCGGAAGAGTAAGATTGAATCCATCATAGACTATCTCCATTGTGGAGATAAAGTGTGGAGATAGGCAGCTTGGAGACAACCAGCTTTAGCTGACTTGCGCGGACCGGATCCCGGCCGGCGCGCCCTGCAGTAAACTCCGGAGGGCGCAGCGGACGGGGAATGTCCCGGCCCGCGACGGAAGAAAGCAAGCATTAGAGGAGGCCGGCCGTGACAGAAGCTTCAGGACGCCCGGACGCCGCAGGACCTCCGCCGTTGGTCCACCTGCTCCAGGAGTTCAGCCTCGAGGCCAACCGCTACGTGGATGCGGCCGGCGGCAGCAACGACATGCACCGCACGGACCTCAACGCCCTGGCCGTGATCATGCAGCACACCGCGAAGAACCAGGTGGTCACCCCGGGTGTGCTCCGCAAGGAACTGCACCTCAGCTCGCCTGCCACCACGGCCCTGATCGACCGGCTGGACAAGTCCGGCCATGTGGTCCGGGAACGCCAGGGCACGGACCGCCGGCAGGTGCAGCTCCGGATGACCCCGAAGGCCTACCGCGACGGCGGCGCCATGTTCCGGCCGCTCGCCCGGCACATGGGTGCGGCGCTGCAACGCTTCACGCCGGAGGAACTGGAAGTCGCGACCCGGTTCATGACTGCAATGATCGACGCGACGGTCCGGGCCGGGGAAGAAGCGGCCGCTCCCCCAACTGACTCCCATTAGTTGTCGCTTTCAGGCCTCTAAACGGCAACAAGTGCGGGTCAGTTGGGGCGTTTCCGGACGCGGACGGCGTAGCGTTTCCCTATGAGTGCCCAGCAGCCCGACGACGTCTACACCCACGGCCACCACGAGTCGGTGGTCCGCGCGCACGCATCCCGGACGGCGGAGAACTCCGCCGCGTTCGTGCTCCCGTACCTGACCGAGGGGGTGTCGGTGCTCGACGTCGGCTGCGGACCGGGCAGCATCACCTGCGATTTCGCCGGACTCGTCGCCCCCGGCGAGGTCACCGGCCTGGACCGCTCACCCGATGTCATCAGCCACGCGAGCGCCCTGGCCACCGAGCGCGGAGTGTCCAACGTCCGCTTTGTTGCCGGCAACATCTATGACCTTGATTTCGAAGACGAGTCGTTCGACGTCGTGCACGCGCACCAGGTGCTGCAGCACCTCACTGATCCGGTCGCCGCGCTCCGGGAGATGCGCCGGGTGGCCAAAGCCGGCGGGATCGTGGCCGTCCGCGACGCCGACTTCCACGGCATGAGCTGGTATCCCGCCGTCCCGGAGCTGGACGAATGGATGGAGCTCTACCAGCGGATCGCGCGTCGGAACGGTGCCGAGCCGGACGCCGGGCGGCGGCTCGTGTCGTGGGCACAGGCAGCCGGGTTCACCGACGTCGCGCCGACCAGCAGCAATTGGTTGTACGCGACCGCGCAGCAACGGCGCTGGCAGGCCCGGGTTTGGGGCGAGCGGGTGCTGCACTCGGCCTTCGCGGACCAGGCCCTCGAGTACGGTTTCGCCACGGCGGCAGACCTGGCCCGGATCTCCGCGGGCTGGCACCGCTGGGGTTCCACGGACGACGGCTGGTTCCTGATCCCGAACGGCGAAGTGATCGCGCGGGCCTGAGGAGTGGCGGCCGGGACAGGACGAGGCGGTTGGCGGCAGCCCACACAGGACGAGACCGCCTAGCCCCCGGAGCCGTACTGTCGCCCGCCTGCCGGACGCGGCCACCCCTGTTACGGGCGTGCCCACACCATTTGCCAAATATGGCCGGTTTGACACGGCCAGAGCGGCCATCTGTGGCAAACGGCCGGCGCGGTTTGCGTTCCGCGGACGACGGCGGGCTCCCCACTCCCGCCCGCAAAGGATCGACGGGGACTGAGCGACCGGGCCTTGTCCACATAGCCGCAGGCGTCCCGGACGGGTCCGGGCACGTTTTTCTAGCATCTGAACGTGATCATCGGCCCGTGCGCGCTCTTACTTCGACCAGTATCCGAGCCATGATGACCTCCCAAGGACCATGTTCCACTGGTCGCATTCGAGGCGGGGCAAGTGTGGCTGAGAGCGTTCGACTGACGGGCTCGAACCTGTGACTGCACCGGGGCCTTCACAGCACCGCCACAGTGGCACCAAAGTCGTGCCAAATCTCCGCGGCCGAAGCTGGATACAGGCCGAAGCTCGGCCGGCCCGGGATTCGGGCCCAGCAAAGGAGACACATCATGGCAAGAATCAACAAGGCCAGAGCGGCCATCATGCTCGCCGCGGTCGTCGGCGGGGGCGCCATTGGCGCTTCAGCCCTCCCAGCGATGGCCGCCGACACCACCGGCAGCACATCGTCGAGCTCGACCACCGCGGGCAACGGCTACGGAACCGAAGGCAGCGGAACCGGGGCTCCCGGCGGGCAGCACCAGGCCAACGGCAAGACCGAGGAGATCCTCACCGGCGACACCGCCGCGAAGGTCCAGGCAGCCGTCAAGGCCGCACAGCCCGACGCGACGATCGAACGGATGGAAACCGACGCCGACGGCGCTACCTACGAAGCCCACATCACCAAGGCCGATGGCACGCACGCCACCGTACTGTTCGATACGAACTTCAACATCACCGGGACGCAGGACCAGGGCCAGGACGGTCCGGGCGGCGGAGGGCACGATGCGGCCTCGGAAGGCGCTGCCACCAACGGCTGACCCGCTGCTGGCGGCTGCCCCGGATCGCGGTTTGGCCGCGGTTTGGGGTATTCCCTGCCTCAAGATCTGCCGCTAGGGTGCAGTCAAAGACCCAGCGACGAGGAGAACCCATGCGCAAAGTAACGGCCGGCCTGTTCAGTTCCGTGGACGGCGTGGTGGAAGACCCGTTCCGGTGGCAGTTCGACAGCTTCGACGAGGAGCTGGGGGCGGGCATGGGCGAGATGATGGGCCGGATCGACGCCGGGCTTTTGGGCCGCGTCGGCTACCAGCAGTGGGCGGAGTACTGGCCCAACGCAGAGGCCGACGCGGATTTCGGCGGCTTCATCAACCCGCTGCCCAAATTCGTGGCGTCCCGGACCCTCACCGGCGAGCTGGCTTGGCAAAATTCGCAGCTGATCGTCGGGCCGCTGGAAGACTTCGTCGCGGGCCTGAAGGACGGCGACGGGGGCGAAATCGGCGTCTTCAGCAGCATCTCGCTGGTCCGCCAACTGTTGTTCGCCGGGCTGCTCGACAGCCTGATGCTGATCGTCCATCCCGTGGTCGCGGGCACCGGCCGCAGGCTCTTCGCCGACGGCGACCCGCTCACCCGCCTGGAACTTCAGTCATCCCAGCAGACCAGCAAGGGCAACATGATCCTGAGCTACGGGCTCCGCGCCGGCTGACAAGCGCGTCCCTGACCCTGTGTCGTCGTCACGCCGCCTAGGAGGCCCAGTCGGCGTCGTCGTAACGCCTTCCACGGAAGTGCGCGCGCAGGTACTCCCCCACCACGGCGGCACCCAGGTCCCCGGTCTCGGGCGCGACGACTCGGCCGCCGACCCGGCGGACCACGCGCTGGACGAACTGCTCGAGGCCCGGGTCATGGCCGAGCCGGAAGACGGTGGCCTGCGTGCCGGCCCGCCCCAGCCGGTCGAGCTCGGCGACCGTGACGCGGATGGTTTCCGGGTCCGGCGGCCAGGAGAACCAGGACTCGCCGTCGGGCAACAGGTGTGCGGTGGGTTCGCCGTCGGTCACTACGAGCAGGACTGGCTGCATCGTCGGGTGCCGGCGGAAGAAGCGGTTGGCCAGCAGCAGACCGTGCTGCAGGTTGGTCCCTTGCTCCTGCCGCGCCGGCAGGGCGGTGAGCTCGCCAATGTCCATGGTCTGCGCGTAGCGGCCGAACGTGATCAGCTGCAGCCGGTCGCCGCGGAAACGGGTGGACACGAGGTGGTGCAAGGCGAGCGCGGTGCGTTTCATCGGCACCCACCGGCCCTCGGCTGCCATCGAGAACGACACATCGACCAGGAGGACGACGGCGGCCTGGGTGCGTGCCTCTGTTTCCGTCACCTCGATATCGTCAACGGCGAGGCGCAGCCCGCGGCCCGGATCGCCGCCGTCGGCGACCGTGCGGCTGATCGCATTGGTGATGGTGCGGGTGACGTCCCACGGCTCGGCGTCCCCGAACTGCCACTGGCGGCTGGAGCCGGTCTGCTCGCCGGCGGCGCCGGCGACGCGGGTCTCCCGTGGCCCCTGGCGGCCGGACAATTGCTTGGCGGTGTCCCGCAACAGCGTTCTGCCGAGCCGCCGCATGGCCTGCGGTGACAAGCGGAGATCGCCGTCGGCGCCGCGGCGCAGGAGGCCTCCGTCCTGCATGGCCCGCTCGATCTCGGCGAGGGCGCGGGCCGTCACGGCGGCATTCTGCCCTAGCTGGCGGGCCAGGGCGTCCAGATCCAGATCGTCCAGGCGCGATCCGTTGTAGGACTGGGAGAGCTGTTCGGCGAGCTCGTCGAGCTCGGCAAGGTCTTGAAGCACGCCGGTGCCGTCGCCCAGGCCCAGCCCCTCCTGGCCCTCGAAGCGTTCGGAACCGGTCCAGTCCTCGCCCGGGCGCAGGGCGCGCAGGCTTGAGTCGAGTTGGTCGAGCTGGGCCATGAGTTCCGGCGAGCCGAATGCCTGGGCGGACAGGCTCATCAGCTCCTCGCGCTGCTCCCGGGACATGGACTGCAGCAAGCGCTGGGCCGCTGCCGCGCGCTGGGCCAAGGCGTCGATCAACTCCTCGACGGACTGGGGGTTCTCCGGAAAGAATTGTCCGTGCCGGGCCATGAAGTCCTGGAAATCCGCGTCGGTGTCCTCGCCGCGCCGGTGCTTGTCCAGCAGCTCGTTGAGGTCGCCCAGCATCTCGCTCACAGCGGCGCGGTCCTCGTCGGTGGCGCCCTCAAGGGCCTGCTTCATGCCGGCGAACCGTTGGTCCAGGACCTCCCGCCCGAGCAACTCCTTGATCCGGTCATAGGCTTCCCGGGCTGTGGTGGACTGCCAATCGTAGGACGCGAGTTCGTTGACAGCTGCGGCCGTGGACGGCGGCAGGTTCTGCAGCTGCAGCTCCCGGAAGTCGCGGTCGGCGTTGTCCATCATGGCGTCGCGGGCCAGCTGCTTGCGCTCCTCCAGCACCGCGGTGTCGAGCAGTTTCCGGACCTCGTCCAGGGTGCCGTCCAACCGGTGGCGGTCCAGCAGTTCACGCCGGCGCTGCTGGACCCGGCCGGCGAGGTCGTCGAGCCCTTCCCGGTTCCGGCCACCGCGCCGCAGGAATTCCTGCAGGGCACTGCGGGGCGAGTAACCGGCCATGACGTCTTCGGCGACCGCGTCGAGCGCCTCCGCCAGGTCCACCGGCGGCGCCAGCGGATCGGGTCCCCCGGTGTACCGGCCGTACCTGGACCGGTTGTGAACGCCCATGATGCTGCCTATCCCTGGTGTCAGCCGTAGATGGTGGCCTCGTCGTCGGACTCCTTCGAAATCCGGCGTGCGAGGTAGAGGCCTTCCAGCGCCAGTTCGATTGCGGCGGCGCGCTGCCCGTCGTTTTTCGCGTCCAGCCGCCCGCTGATCTCGTCGTAGAGGCGCGAGCCGTTGAGGGCAGGAAGGTTTTCGAGAAACTCCCGCGCCGTGACCTGTTCCCCGGTCGTCACTGTCGTGTGGCCGTTCAGTGCCGCCACCAGCGGCCCGAGGTCGAGCCCGTGGTAGTGCGCCCGGACGGCTTCGGCGGTGGCCGTGCGCAGGAGGTGATCGAGGACGGCCTCTTCCCGCCCCTCTTCACCCGATTCGAACTCAATCTTGCCCGTGAGGACCTCCACGGCGCTCTCCAGGTCCACGATCCGCGCGACCGCCTCCTCTTCCCCGCGCATGCTGGCGCGGCGCCGCGCCGCCGCGGCGACGG
The DNA here is from genome assembly GCF_056397065.1 of Arthrobacter sp. 05N428_2. Classification (NCBI taxonomy): domain Bacteria; kingdom Bacillati; phylum Actinomycetota; class Actinomycetes; order Micrococcales; family Micrococcaceae; genus Arthrobacter; species Arthrobacter sp. 05N428_2. The sequence goes on from NZ_JBFTMR010000007.1 coordinate 225,586, forward strand.
TCTCGGCGCCCGCGATGGCGAACCGCGCCGACACCCCAGAGGTCTGGTTGATCGCCGGAGACAGCCGCAGCGCACGGGTGTAGCGGGCCAGGATCTCAAGAATGACGGGTGGCACGTCGGCCACAAGCCGGCCCTCCTGGTGGATGACGGCGACCTCGTCGTCCAGCTCTATCGGGTAGTGGGTGCGGATCTCGGCGCCGAAACGGTCCTTCAGCGGCGTGATGATCCGGCCGCGATTGGTGTAGTCCTCCGGGTTGGCGGACGCAACGACGAGCACGTCGAGCGGCAACCGCAGCACGTAGCCGCGGATCTGGATATCCCGCTCCTCCATCACGTTGAGCATCGCGACCTGGATCCGCTCGGCGAGGTCGGGAAGCTCGTTGATGGCGATGATGCCGCGGTTGGAGCGCGGCACGAGACCATAGTGGATGGTTTCCGGGTCCCCGAGCAGGCGCCCCTCGGCCACCCGCATAGGGTCAACGTCGCCGATCAGGTCGGCGACGGACGTGTCCGGCGTGGCGAGTTTCTCGACGTAGCGTTCGGAGCGGTGGCGCCACGCCACCCGCAGCCGATCGCCTTCGGCGAGCGCACTGGCACGGGAGTGCTCCGTGATCGGTTCGTAGGGATGTTCGTTCAGTTCCGATCCCTCGATCACCGGTGACCACTCGTCGAGCAGTCCCGCCAGCGTGCGGAGGAGCCGGGTCTTGCCCTGTCCCCGCTCACCAAGCAGAACGACGTCGTGCCCGGCGATCAAGGCCCGCTCAAGCTGCGGGAGGACGGTCCGGCCGAATCCGTAGATCCCGGGCCACGGATCGCGGCCGGCGGCGAGCGCCGCGAGCAGATTGTCGCGAATTTCGTGGCGCAGGTCTTTGTGCACGTGGCCGGAGGCACGCAGTTCGCCAACGGTGAAGATATCGGGGCGGTCACTCACCTCTCTACGGTAGTCCTCGTACGGGCGCGGAATCGAGGGAATTGCGCGGAATTTTCCCCCGCTGGCGCCCAGGACGAAATACGCTGGATGCTGATGAATGCTTCAGCGCCGTCCGCTCCACCGGATGCTCCGTCGACGGCGGACACCACCCTCCTCCTCCTGGTCCGCCACGGGGAGACGCCGACGACGGGCACGGTGCTGCCGGGGCGGGCCCCGGGGCTGCACCTGTCCGACCGCGGCCGCGTCCAAGCCGAGCGCGTTGCGGATCGGCTCGCGGGCTTGTCCGTCAATGCGATCTATTCGTCACCGTTGGAGCGTGCCAGCGAGACGGCAGAGCCGGCGGCTGCCCGCACGGGACTGGCAGTGAACCGCGACGACGGCCTGCTTGAATGCGACTTTGGCGACTGGACCGGCGCCGCGATCGCCGATCTGGCGGCTTTACCGGAGTGGCAGACCGTGCAGCACAGCCCGTCAGAGTTCCGCTTCCCGAACGGCGAGAGCTTTCCGGAGATGCAGGCGCGGATCGTCGGAGCGCTGCAAGCACTGCGTACCGACCACGCCGGCAGCGTCGTGGTGTGCTTCTCCCACGCCGACCCCATCAAGGCCGCCGTCGCCCACGCCCTGGGCACGCCCCTGGACCTCTTCCAGCGGATCGTCATCAGCCCCGGCTCGGTGTCGGCCATCGCGTTCGTGGACGGCCAGGACCCCGCGGTGCTGATGGTGAATTCGACGTCGGAACCCCTCAGCGGGCTGAGGGCACAGTGAACGAGGGAATCCGGTGTCCGGCCAGGACCTGACGTTGCTCACCGAGGGGCGCGTCGAGCTGCTCGGACTCATCCCGCGCAGCAGCAACGAGACGTACCTTGTCCAGGTCTCCTGCCGGGACGCGGCCGCCTATGCGGTCTACAAACCGGAAGCCGGAGAAAGGCCGCTGTCCGATTTCGAGCCCGGGCTCTACCGGCGCGAACGTGCCGCCTACCTGCTCAGTGAGTCGCTGGGGTGGGGGCTTGTGCCGCCGACGGTGATCCGCGAGGAAGCACCCCTGGGCATCGGATCGTTGCAGTGGTTCATCGAGTGCGACTTCCAGGAGCACTACTTCACGCTGTACGAGGACTCCCCTGAAACCCACCAGGACCTGGCGCGGATCGCCTTGTTCGATTACGTCGCCAACAACACGGACCGCAAAAGCGGCCACGTGCTGCGCGGCGTCGACGGCCGGATCTGGGGCATCGACCACGGGCTGTGCTTCTCGGCAGCCTTCAAACTACGCACCGTAATCTGGGACTTCGCGGGCGACCCCATCCCGGACGCCCTGATTCGGGACATCGCTCCGCTCGCCGGGGCTGTGCCGCCCGACGTGGCCGCACTCCTCGACGACGACGAAGTCACCGCCCTGCAGCGCCGCGTCCAAAGGATGCTAATCGCAGGCGTGCTGCCGGTGGACCGCACCGGCATGCGCTACCCCTGGCCGTTGATCTGACCGACCCGCGCCGCGCCCTAAACTGGCACAGTGCAACCTTCCCTTTGGCTGGCCCTGGCCGGCGCCGGCGTCCTGATCAGCTTCACCCCCGGCGCTGGCGCCATCAACACCATGAGCAACTCGCTGAACTCCGGCTTCCAGCGCTCCATTTGGGGAATCCTTGGCCAGCAGGCCGCGTTGGTGGTGCACATCCTGATCGTCGCGCTCGGCGTCGGGGTGCTGGTGGCAAGTTCGCCGCTGGCCTTCAACGTCATCCGCTACGCCGGCGCCGCCTACCTCGTCTTCCTCGGCATCCAGCAGTTCCGGCACAAGCCGGACCTGGACCAGGAGAAAGCCGCGGCGCTGCGGAACGAACCGGCAGGCTCGATGTTCCGCCGCGGCCTGTGGGTCAACCTGCTCAACCCGAAGGCGATCGTCTTCTTCCTGGCCTTCATGCCGCAGTTCATCCGCCCGGAACAGCCGCTGGTGCCGCAGTACCTCGTGCTGTCCGCGACCGTGATCGTGATCGACATCCTGGTCATGTGGTTCTTTTTCGCGGCGGCGGCCACGACGTTCCAGCGTTTCACCCACGACGCCCGCGGCCAGCGGATCCTCAACCGGACCTTCGGCGTATTGTTCATGGCCGTCGGCACCCTGCTGGCCCTGATCCACTAGGTGTCTGGGCGACCCCTCAGACTGCCCCGGGCGCCAGCTTCCGCAGCTCGGCCTTGCGGATTTTGCCGCTCGCGGTCCGCGGCATCTCCGCCACGAAGACCACCGATTTGGGAATCTTGTAGCGTGCCAGCCTGCCCTGCAGGTGGGCCCGCAGCTGGTCCTCCGAAAGCTGGGCACCGTCCCGCAGCAGCACCACGGCGCGCGGCACCTCGCCCCACTTCTCGTCCGGCACGCCGATCACCGCCACGCTCCCGACGGCGTCGAGTTCGGCGATCGCCTGTTCCACCTCGGCCGGGTAGATGTTCTCGCCGCCGGAGATGATCATGTCCTTGAGCCTGTCAGCGATGAACACGAAGCCTTCTTCGTCGGTGTAGGCCAGGTCTCCGGACTTGAACCAGCCGCCCTCAGCGTAGGACGCCGCCGTGGCGTCCGGCCGCTCCCAGTATCCGTGGATGACATTGGGACCCTTGATTTGGATCTCCCCCACGGTTCCAGGCGCCGCAATTCCCGCTACTGGATCGGCGATCCGGATATCGGTGAAGAAGTGCGGGAGACCGGCGGATCCGGCCTTCTCCCGGGACCTCGCCGCGGGAAGGACCGTCGCGCCGGGGGCGGTTTCCGTCATGCCGTAGCCGTTGCCGATCTGGAGGTCCCGGGACTCGTAGGCGTCGAGCACGCGCATGGGGATAGCGGAACCCCCGCAGGTGAGCTTGTTCAACGAGCTGAGATCTGTCGTTGGCCAGGCGGGGTGTTCGCAGATGAGCTGATAGGTGGTCGGGACGCCGCTCATGGTCGTGACGCGGTATTGCTCGACGAGGGTCAGGACCCGGCCGGGATCAAACCGGGATTCAAGGATGACGGTGCCGCCCTTGAGAAGAGTGGGCAGAACACCCATGTCCAGTGACGCCACATGGAACATCGGTGAAATCATCAGCGCCACATCAACCGAGGAGAAGTCGAAGTCCACGATCACGTTGATGCAGTTCCAGATGATATTCCCGTGGGTCAGCAGTGCACCTTTGGGCCGTCCTGTGGTGCCAGAGGTGTAGAGGATCATGGCCCCGTCGTCCAGGGTTACCGGTTCATCCAGTGGCCGCTCGGCGCCGGAGGCCACCACGTCCTCAAAGCCCTCGACCGCCGTCGGCCCCTGGCCGCTGTCATCGCCCGCCGCTTCAGCGCTGCCGTCGCCTGAATCATCGACGACGACGAGCCGGGCCACCGCTGTCCCGACGGCACCGCGGTGGGCGAGGTCGCTCAGGGCCTGCGCATGAATCAGGGCCACGGCCCCGCTGTCCTGCAGCTGGAACTGGATCTCCGGGGGCGCCAGCCGGGTGTTAAGCGGCACGAAGATGGCGCCGAGAGCGCCGCAGGCAAAAAGCGTTTCGAGGAACGACGGGTGGTTCTCGCCGAGGTACGCCACCCGGTCCCCCTTCGCGACGCCGCGGTCCCGCAGGGCGTTGGCCAGCCGGAGGCTCCGGTCCGCGAACTGTGCGTAGCTGAGTTCCCGGCCTCCGCTGATGATGGCCGTCTTGGTGCCGGACTTCGGGCGGCGCCGTTGCAACCACGAGCCGATGCCAAAATTCTCCACGGCAATTCCTTTCCAGTTAGACGTTGAGGCTTGCGGGACCGCTTAGGACCGGACCGCTTCCAGATCGTTGTTCTTCGGCTCGCGGGTCAGCAGGATGAAGACGATCGAGACGACCGACATGATGGCGAGATACCACACCACGGATGAGGTGTTTTGCCCCGAGTCCTTGAAGATTTGCGCCACGATCCCCGGGGTGAAGCCTGCCCCGAGGAGGGTGGCGAGTTGGTAGCCCAGCGATGCCCCGGTATACCTCGAGGTGGTGCCGAACTGTTCCGAGACGAAGGCAGCGAGCGGGCCAAACAGCGTGGAGTGGATCATCAGGCCCACCGCGAAGGCGACAAAGATCAGGCCGATGTTGTTCGAGGACAAGAGCTGGAACATCGGGACCAGGTAGATGATGAAGAGGACCAGGCCGCCGATCATCACGGGCCGCCGGCCAAGCTTGTCGGAGAGCCGGCCGCCCATGACCACAAAGATGATAGAGACGAACGAAGCCGCCGCGAACGCGTAAAGCACGCCCTGCCGGTCGGCGCCCTTGGACACCGCATAGGTCACGGCGAAGGTGGCCAGCACCACCTGCAGCGCGAATCCGGCCGCGCCGGCCAGCATGGTGAAGACCAGGGTCTTCGGCCGGCGCAGGACCTGCAGCAGGGGCGCTTCACGTCGCACCGCGGTGCCTTGGCCGGCCTGTTCTGCCGCTTCCTTCTCCAGGGCCGCCTTGAAGATCGGGCTCTCGGAGACCTTGAGCCGGACAAACATGCCCACGGCCAGCAGGACGAAGGACAGCAGGAACGGCACGCGCCAGCCCCAGGCGAGGAACTGGGCGTTCGGCAGGGCGGAGAACGCGCCCATCACCAGGGTGCCGAGCACCGCGCCGCTGGGGGCCCCGGCGTTGACGAAGGACGCCGCGAAGCCGCGCTTGCCGGACTCCGAGTGTTCCAGGGCCATCAGGGCGGCCCCGCCCCATTCGCCGCCGACGGCGATGCCTTGGAGAACCCGGAGGATCACCAGCAGGACCGCACCCCAGGGACCGGCCACCGAAGCGTCCGGCACCACCCCGATCAGTGTGGAGGCGATGCCCATGACCAGCATCGAGACAATCAACATGCCCTTGCGGCCGAGTTTGTCGCCGAAGTGACCGAAGATGATGCCGCCCAGGGGCCGTGCAACGTAGCCGGCGGCAAAGGTGCCGTAAGCGGCCACGACGCCGACCCAGTCGTCCAGCCCGGTGAAAAAGACCTTGGGGAAGACGACAGCAGCAGCCGTCGCATAGAGCAGGAAGTCGTAGTACTCGATCGTGCTTCCGAGGTAGCTGGAGGCAATGACGGTCCGAGCCTCCCGGCGACGCGTGCCCGCGTCCAGGGACTGCAACTGCGAAATCTGGGACATCGTTGTTCCTTGCGGCAGTGGGGTTGGTGATTGGTTGAACGGTGGGGGTGAAACGTCCGGGCGAAACGGTTACTTGTAGAAGCGGGCCAGGAATTCGGCGACGACGGCGGGGCGTTCCTGGCCCTCGATCTCGATGGTGTTGGCGACCTTGATCTGGGCGCCGCCCTTGACCTCGGTGACCTCGGCGATGGTGGCGCGCATCCGGATCCGCGACCCCACCTTGACCGGGGAGGTGAAGCGGACCTTGTCCAGCCCGTAGTTCACCTTGGTGGTGACGCCGTCGACGTCGAACAGTTCGCCCCAGAACGGGATGATGAGCGAGAGGGTCAGGAAGCCGTGCGCGATCGGGGCGCCGAAGGGGCCGTCCTTGGCGCGTTCCGGGTCTACATGGATCCACTGGTCATCGCCGGTGGCGTCGGCGAATTTGTTGATCTGTTCCTGGCTGATTTCGCGGTATTCGGTGGCACCGAGGTCGGTGCCGGCAAGGGTGAGCAGTTTGTCGAAGTCGACGACGAGGTTGGGCATCTTTGGCTCCTGGTGATGGGGTTGGGTGGGTGAAGAACGACGGCGGACCCGGGCCGGCACCGTCTCAGGGTGCTAGCGGGTGAAGGCGCTTTCGCCGGTGAGGGCGCGGCCGATGATGAGGGCGTTGATCTCGTGGGTGCCCTCATAGGAGTAGACGGCCTCGGCGTCGGCATGGAACCGGGCGACGTCGGTCTCGAGGGTGATGCCGTTGCCGCCCACCACTTCGCGGGCCAGCGCCACCGTCTCGCGCATTAGGAGGGACGTCTGCATCTTGGCCAGGGCCGAATCCTGGTCCCGATAGATGCCCTTGGCCTGCTGTTCGGTCAGCCGGACCACCAGGGACAGGGCCGAGGTGACGTTGCCGAGCATCCGCGCGAGCTTCTCCTGGACAAGTTGGAAGGACCCCAGCTGCCGGCCGAACTGCTGCCGTTCGGTGACGTAGCGCAGCGCCGCTTCGAACGCGCCGGCGGACATGCCGGCCGCGATCCAAGCGACGTCGGAGCGCATGGCCCGCAGCATCGCGGCTACGTCCCGGAAGGAGTTGACGTTGTGCAGCCGCATCGATTCCGGGACGCGGACCCCGTCGAGCGTGATGTGGGCGTTCTGCATCATCCGCAGGGCGGTCTTGCCGTGGATCTTTGCCAGCGTCACCCCTGCGGCCTCGCGGTCCACCAGGAAGGCTTTGACCTGACCGTCGGCCTCGTCGCGGGCGAACACCGCCAGGACGTCGGCGGTGGCCGCTCCTCCGATCCAGCGCTTGGCGCCGTTGAGGACCCAGCTGTCGCCATCCCGGCGGGCGCTCGTGGAGAGTCCGCCGGCGATATCGGAGCCGGACTCCGGTTCGGTCAGCGAGAAGACGCCCTTGAGCGAGAAATCGAGAACCTTGGGCATCCACTCGGCCTGCTGTTCCGCGGAGGCGCCGACCCGGATGGCGGTCCGGAACAGCCCGGCCTGGGCCGTGTAGAAGGTGGCCAGTGAGGCGTCGGTCCGGGCAAGTTCGAAGATCCGGAAGCCCTGGTAGATCCCGCGGGCCGGCGTCGGTGCTGCGCCGGGGGCGCCGGTCAGCTCGGCCGGCTCCATCAGGTCCAGATCGATCAGCGGCCGGGCCAGCTGGTCCGGAAATTCACCGCGCTCCCAGTACTCGGCCAGCAACGGCCGGGCTTCTTCGTCCAGGAAGGTGCGCAGCCGGCCCAGGATCCGGCGTTCGGCGGGAGTGAGCAGGGATTCGGCGTCGTAGTAGTCGCAGACGCCGTAGAGCCTCTCCTGCGCGGCGGCGACGGCGGTGTCAAGGCTCATCTCAACCCTCCAAACCGAGCAGGCGGACGGCGTTGTGCTTGAGGATCTTGGGCCGCACCTCGTCCTTGAGCGGCAGGTCAGCGAAGGCACCCAGCCACTTCTGCGGGGTGATCAGCGGGAAATCGGTGCCGAACAGCACCTTGTCCTGCAGCACCGAGTTGGCCATCTTCACCAGCGACTCCGGGAAGTACTTCGGAGACCAGCCGGACAGGTCGATGAACACGTTGGACTTGTGCGTGGCGATCGAGTTGGCCTCGTCCTGCCACGGCACCGAGGGGTGGGCCATGATGATCTGCAGCTCGGGAAAGTCCGCGGCGACGGCGTCCAGCAGCAGCGGGTTGGAGTACGCCAGCTTGATGCCGAACCCGCCGGGCAGGCCGGCCCCCATGCCGTTTTGGCCGGTGTGGAAGATCGCCGGCAGCCCCAGTTCCTGAAGGGTCTCCCAGAGCGGATAGAACTGCTCGTTGGAGGGGTCGAAGCCCTGCAGGCTGGGGTGGAACTTGAAGCCGCGGGCGCCAAGGGCCTCGGCCTGGTGCACGGCACCGCGGATCGCCTCGGGCCCGGTGCGCGGGTCAACGCTGCCGAACGGGATCAGTACGTCGTTGTTCCGCGCCGCCCCGGCAATGAGCTCGGGGATGCTGTTGGGCTCGTGCTTGAGCTGGGTGCGCGCGTCCACGGTGAAGACGACGGCGGCCATGTTCAGTCCGCGGTAGATCTCCGCGATCCGGTCCAGCGACGGGCTCCGGTCCTCGGCCTTGAAGTACTTGGCCGAGGCCTCGGTCAGGACCGGCGGCAGGGACTCGTGGCCGTGGCCGTCCACCTCGAGGTGGACGTGCATGTCGATCGCATCGAGCTTTGCGGCGTCGATGCCGAGTTCGTAGCGGGTGGCGGTCATGTCAGCGGGCCTGCGCCGGTTCAGGCTTGAGCTCTTCCGGCAGCGGCAGGAACTCCTCGCCGACGCTTTGCAGCTTGTCGCCGAAGAGCGCCCCGAAGTTGTCCACGAGGTCCTGGTATCCCCAGCCGCCTTCGCGGTACTCGGTGGCGGCGGCCTCCGGGTGGGTCCAGAGCTGCAGCCGGTCGCCGCCGGCGCCGATTGCCTGGCCGGTGATTCCGGCGGCGGCGTCGGAGGCGAGGAAGGCCACCAGCCCGGCGACGTCGTCGGCGGTGCCGAAGCCGAGGTCGTGGCGGAAGAACGCCGGCATGGTCTCGCCGCGTTCGTCGGCTTCGACGGCCTTCTGGAAGTACGGGACGGTCTTGGTCATGGCGGTGGCCGCCACCGGGATGACGGCGTTGGCGGTGACGCCCGCCTTCTTCATCTCCATCGCCCAGGTACGGACCATGCCCACGATTCCGGCCTTCGCCGCGGCGTAGTTGGTCTGGCCGAAGTTGCCGCGCTGGCCGGTCGGCGAGCCGATGGTGATGATGCGGCCGGGGATGCCGTTCTCCTTGAAGTAGCCAAACGCCTCCCGGGCGCAGGTAAAGGTGCCTTTGAGGTGCACGTTGATCACGGCGTCGAAGTCGTCATCCGTCATCTTGAGCAGGCTCTTGTCCCGCAGGATCCCGGCGTTGGTGACCAAAATATCCAGCCGGCCGAACTCGCTGACGGCTGCCTGGACAAGCTGGCTGGCCACCTCGGAGCTGCCCACCGGCGCCACCACGGCGGCGGCACGGCCGCCGTCGGACTGTATGGTCCGGACCGCCTCGTCGGCAACCGCTGCGTCAACGTCGTTCACCACGACGGCGGCGCCCTGCCGGGCCAGTTCCCGGGCGTAAGCCAGGCCGAGGCCCCGTCCGCTTCCGGTGACGATTGCTACTTTTCCTGCGAGGCTCATCGCTGCTCCCTTGCTAGCTGACGTGTACATCCTGCGCTTCGGCGTGGGATGCTGTTCTACATCCATGAAAGTATGGATGATTGAAAATGTCAATGATTTATTTTTTGGACTATTGGAGTGGGCATGGCGACGGATGTAGACGAACAGCCGGGCATCCGGCCGGCGGACAAGCTGATGTCCGCCTCGATCAGTCGCGACGCGGGCTTCCTGCTGGCCAAACTGCACGCCGCGGGGTCTGTCCTCAACAACCGTGCACTCGCTCAGTTCGGACTCAAGGAGCGCTCCTATTCCGTGTTGGCGCTGGCCACCAGCGAGCTGGAGCCCACGCAGCGTGAAATGGCGGAGTTCCTCAGCCTGGACCCCAGCCAGATCGTAGCCCTCATCGACGAGCTGGAGCAGCGTGGCCTGGTAATCCGCGCGCCTGGAAGACTGGACCGCCGGGCCAAGATCGTCTCCGCCACCGAGGATGGATCGTCCGTCTTCCGGCAGGCCGAGGCCGCCGCGCGGGCGGCGGAATCCACCGCCCTCGCCGGCCTCACCGACGCCGAAGCCGGCGAGCTGAAGGGACTGCTCCGGAAGGCACTCTGGAGCCGGACCGCCTGAGTGCCGGGAACCGGTTTCGGGTCCGGTCCCGGGGCGCAGGCGACCGCGGCGAGGCCGACCGAATAGCCAGGCGGCAGCCGTATCCGTCATGCTGGATCATGACGTCAATCGCGGGCCAATACCGGATCATCACGGTCTGCACCGGAAATATTTGCCGATCCCCGATGGCCGAACTGATGCTCGCCGAGGCCGCGGCCGCGGAGCAGCTCACCGGCGTCGAGGTCGATTCAGCCGGAATCACCGCCTACGAGGCGGGCCGCCCAATCGATCCCCGGGCCGGCCGCACCCTGGCCGCCCACAACATCTCCTCCCGGCTGCACATCGCGCGCGAGTGGCGCCCCGAATGGTTCCAGTCGCGCGAGCTGATCCTTGCCCTGGACGTTGACCACTACGGCTGGCTGCGGCAGGCCGCTCCGGACCGGGCCTCGGTGGCGAAGATCCGAATGCTGCGCAGCTTCGACCCCGCAGTGGAGGGCGCGGACCCGCTGGACCAAGGCATCGAGGACCCCTGGTACGGCGGCCACGCCGACTTCGACGCGACCTGGGAGCTGATCCAGGCGGCGGTTCCGGGCATCCTGGCGCACGTCCGCGCCGCGCAGCATCGGGACTCGGCGGGGCACCCGGTACGCTCTAATTCATGAGCCACATACCCGTCATCATCGCCATCGACGGGCGCTCCGGCGCAGGCAAGACCACCCTGGCCATCGAGCTCGCGGCCCGGCTCCGCGAACACCACAGTGTCTCGCTGTTCCATCTTGAGGACATCTACCCCGGCTGGAACGGCCTGGCCGCGGGCATCGAACGCTATGTTGCCACCGTGCTTGACCCGTTGCGCCGCGGCGAGGCCGCCCGCTGGGTCAGCTGGGACTGGGAGCGGCACTACGACGGCGCCGCCCGCCTCACCCAGCCGGCCGAAATTGTCCTGGTCGAGGGCGTGGGTGCAGCCGCCGCGGCCGCCGCGCCCTTCCTGGACGCCGTAATCTGGGCCGACTCCCCCGATCTGGACCGCCGGATCCGGGCCCTGGCCCGTGACGGAGACAGCTATGAGCCCTACTGGGAGCAATGGGCGGACCAGGAAGAGGCCTGGCTGGCCGGCGACGACGTGCCCTCCCGGGCCACCCTGCGGGTGCTCAACCTCGCCGACGGCACTGCCCCGGGGCAGGTCCTGCAGGCGCTCCAGTACCTGCCGGCCATGGCTCCGGTGCTGCTCCCCGAGCTTTCGGCACGCCGCGGGTTGCAACTGAAGACCGAGCGGCTCGACGGCGCACCGGATCCCGCGCGGCTCTTCGAAGCCCTTTACGGCGGCTCGCCGAACGCGGTGTGGCTTGACTCCTCCCTGGCCGGGGGTGCGGCGCCGGCCGGCGCAGGTCCCGGCGGCGCCGCCGCCGAACGCGGCCGGTTCAGCATCCTGGCGGACGACGGCGGCAATTACGGGCAGTCCATGCGGCACCGGTCCGGCCAGACCCGGGTAAGCATCGGCAACGCCGCCGTGCAGATCGAGGGCGGGTTCTTCCGCTGGCTCGACGGGGCCTGGGGCCGGCCAGACCTGCGTGCCCCCGAAGGCTACCCCTGCGAGTTCACCCTCGGCTGGCTCGGTTACCTCGGCTACGAACTCAAGCGCGAGACCGGCGGCAGCGACGTCGAGTCGCCCACTCCGGATGCCTGCCTGATCTTCGCCGGCCGCGCGGTGGTCCTGGACCACCGGGAACGCACGGTCTGGCTGCTGGCGCTGGACACTCCGGAGGCCGGAGCCTGGCTGGCGACCGCCCGGTCCGCCGTTGCGGCGGCCGCAGTGAGCGGCAGCAGCGGGGGGACCGGCGTCGGACTCTCCGCGGCGGTCGGCACCGCGCAGGAGTTCGCGGCGCGGGACACCGAGGCTGCCTACAAGGCCAAGATCGGCGCGGCTCAGCACGAAATCACCGAGGGCAACAGCTACGAGGTCTGCCTGACGACGGCGTTGACGGCTACAGCGGCGGCCGGGGAGCTCGACCCATGGCAGGCGTACCTGGCGTTGCGGCGCAGCAATCCGGCACCGTTCGCAAGCTTCCTGCGCCTGGCGGAGGTCACCGTGGCCAGCACCTCGCCGGAGCGCTTCCTGCGGATCGCAGCCGACGGTGCAATGCGGGCCGAGCCGATCAAAGGCACCCGGCGGCGGGACGCCGACGCCGGCCGGGACGAACTGCTGCGCCGCGAGCTCGAATCCTCCCCCAAGGACCGGGCCGAGAACATCATGATCGTGGACCTGCTGCGCAACGACCTCAGCCACTTCGCGGTGCCCGGTTCCGTCTCGGTCAACCGGCTGTGCTCGATCGAAAGCTATGCCACAGTCCACCAGATGGTCAGCACCATCGACGCACAACTCCGGCCCGGAATGCCCCGGGCCGAGGCAGTGGCGGCCTGCTTCCCGGCGGGCTCCATGACAGGCGCCCCCAAGGTCAGCACCATGGCCATCCTGGACCGTCTCGAGGCCGCACCGCGCGGCGTCTACTCCGGGGCTATCGGCTATTTCTCGCTCAACGGCGCCACCGACCTCGCGGTGGCCATCCGCACCTTGGTGGTGGCGGCCGGCACGGACGGGGGCGCTACCCTGAGCCTGGGCATCGGCGGCGCCATCACCGCGGACTCCTCGCCGCAGGAGGAGTACGAGGAGATCCGGACCAAGGCCTTCGGCGTGCTCTCCGCCCTTGGCACCGGCTTCCCGCAAGGCTAGGGGCCACTAAGACCGGTCCGCTCACGGTGTCCGCGGGCGGTCAAAGCAAACAGGAGCTAGGCCGACGCCGCCGAACGCACCGCTTCGGCCATCGTGGTCGTCGGGCGTCCGATCAGCTTGCTCAGGTCTCCAGTCGTGACCAGAAGATCACCGCGGGCGATCCCCAAATCAGAATCCGCGAGGATTTCTGCGAACGCTTCCGGCACACCCACCCCAGTCAGCATGCCAGCGTATTCCTGGGCCGGGAGGTCCTGGTAGGTAATTGCCCTTCCCGCTACCGAGCTGAACTCGGCGGCAAGCTCGGTCATGGTGAACGCCTCGTCGCCGCCCAGTTCGTAGATCGCACCGGCCTGATCGTCGGCAACAAGCACCGCCGCGGCGGCCTGTGCGTAGTCGGCGCGGGAGGCTGCACTGATTCTGCCATCGCCAGCGCTTCCGGCGACCGCACCCTGTGCCAACGCTCCCGGGAGCTGGTCGGTGTAGTTCTCCAGGTACCAGCCGTTGCGCAGGAGAGCGAAGGGAACCCCGGCTTCCCGGAGGAGTGCCTCGGTGGCCTGGTGCTCTGCCGCGAGCTTCATTTCGGAGGTGTCCGCATTCGCGATGCTCGTATACGCGATGAGGTCCACGCCTTCAGCCCTGGCGGCCTCGATCACGGTCCGGTGCTGCGGCACCCGCTCCCCAACGGCGCTGCCGGAAATCAGGAGGACTTTGCGGGCACCCCTGAGGGCCGCCGCCACGGAGTCCGGGTCCGAATAATCCATCGCCGTCACCTGCACACCCCGGGCGGCGAGATCTGCCAGTTTTTCGATGGAGCGGCCGGCGGCCACAATCTCCCCCGCCGGGACCTCGCGTTCCAGCAATGCTTCAACAACGTGGCGGCCAAGCTGGCCGGTTGCGCCTGTAACGACGATGCTCATGATTTCCTCTCAGGATTTGTACTCGGTCACCGGTCACAACCAGCGCCTCGGCCGATTACTTCCCAAAAGTTAGTACGCACTTTCAGGTAAGGTACAGGCATGAAGGAAAGTAGCAACACCACAAGTCTTCGTGCGAGCTTTCCTGACGGCGTGTTCCCGGCAGGATGCCCCAGCCGGACGGTGTTGGACCACGTCACCAGTAAGTGGGGAGTACTCATTCTGGTAGCCCTGTCCGAAGGCGAGCAGCGCTGGAGCGAACTTCGCCGCAGGGCCGACGGCATCAGTGAAAAAATGCTGGCCCAGACCCTAAAGACCCTGGAGCGTGACGGGCTGGTCAATCGAAAGGCACAGGCGGTCATTCCCCCGAGAGTGGACTACAGCCTGACCGACCGCGGCTATGTGCTGAGCGCATTGCTGGTTCCGCTGGTCGCCTGGGCTTTCGACAACGCCGATGACATCCTCCACGGCCAGCGCTGATGGTTCCCCGAGGGCTTTCCTGCCGGGCTACTGCAGGGTTGCGGTCAGACGGGCGACGTTATCCACGTATTTGACCCGCATGGGCCGCTTTAACCAGTCTTCGAGCTTGAGCTCGTGCGAAATGCCGCGGTAGGTGTCCTCCACGGCGCGGATCCTCTGCACGATGTCCTCGCCGAGTAGCATGACCGAGACCTCGAGGTTCAGCGAGAACGAGCGCATGTCCATGTTGCTTGAACCAAGAACGGCGACCTCGTCATCGACGGTGAAGTGCTTGGCGTGCAGCACGAACGGGGCTTTGTAGAGGTGGATGCGAACCCCGGCTTCCAGCAGCGCCTCGTAGTAGGACTGCTGGGCATGGTGAACCAGGAACTGGTCGCCTTTTTCCGAGACGAAGAGTTCGACGTCGACGCCGCGCTGGGCCGCGGTGGTCACTGCGTAGAGCAGCGAGTCGTCCGGGACGAAGTAGGGGCTGCAGATCGAGAGCTTGTGCTGCGCCGAGTAAATCAGCGTGTTGAACAGGCGCAGGTTGTTCTCGGTGATGAAGCCGGGACCGCTGGGCACCACCTGGGCGGTGACGTGGCCGGGCACAGGCGCGGGCTGGTGCGCCAACTGGTGCTCCAGCGACTCGTCGGTCTCGCTGAGCCAGTCGGTGGCGAACACGACGTTCAGCGTGGTGACGATCGGGCCGCGCATGCAGGCCATGAGTTCGACCCACTCCCGGCCAATCTTGCGGTGCCGGGGGTTGTTATAGGACGGTTCGATCAGGTTCTGCGAGCCTGTGAAGGCGACCTCACCGTCGATCACCATGATCTTCCGGTGATTGCGCAGGTCGGGCCGGCGCCACTGGCCGTGCACGGGCCGCAGCGGCAGCATCGGGCGCCAGCAGATCTTACTGGCCCTGAGCCGCGCGATCAGTTTGCGGTATCCCTTGATCCGCAGCGTGCCGAGGTGGTCGAAGAGGATCCGGACCTCGACGCCGCGTTCGGCGGCGTCTTCGAGGGCAGTCAGCAGCTCGTCCGTGATGTGGTCCGAGCTCATGATATAAAACTCGGCGTTGATGAAGGACGTGGCCTCCCGGGCTGCCGCGGCCATCGCCTTGATGGAGTCCGGGTAGCCCGGCAGCAGCTGCACGCTGTTGCCGTCCACCATGGGCAGCGAGCCCAGGGTCTTGTTGAGTTCCGCGGCGGAGGCTACCCACTCTGGTCCGGCATACTGGCTTTCGACGGCGGCCAATGCGGATGTCCCGGCCCGAACCCGAGTGTTCACCGCTTCCTGTTGCGCTCGGCGCCGGCGGGACAGCCGGAAGTTACCGAACAGCAGGAACAGTATGACGCCAAGCGCCGGCACGAAAAAGATGCCCAGCAGCCAGGCCATGGCAGTGGTGGGACGTCGATTGCCGGGGATGATGCCGAGGGCCAGGACTCGGATGGCGAAGTCGATGAAGCCCAAAATCAGGACGCCCCAAGGCGGGAGCGTCCCCACTAGCGAAAATGGCCACAGCACAGGCGAATCCTCCGGGTTCCAGACCCGCGGAACAGTTCCGGAACGGGCAACCCGCAAATCCTATCCCGGCGCGCCGCACTAAGCTGAAGGCATGACTACCCCTGCCTCTGTTCCGGCCCCCGCCACGGTACTGGTGTTCCTCGATCCCGCATTTGAGGACGGCCGCATCGCCGACGCTTCCAAGCCCCAACTGATGGCCACGGACCAGGGTGCGACCCGCGGCGACGGCGTTTTTGAGTCGTTGCTCGCGGTGGGCGGAACACCGCGCAAGCTGGCGGCCCACCTGAGCCGGCTGGCCGGCTCAGCCCGCGCCCTGGAGCTGGACATCCCGGCCGAGGGCGCCTGGCGGCGCGCCATCGGGACCGCCATCAGCGAGTTCCGCGGGCAGGCCCGCCCGGACGGCGGCGACTCCGACGGTTCGGACGAGGTGGTGGTGAAGCTGCTCGCCACCCGTGGCGTCGAGGGCGCCGGTACACCGAGCTGCTGGGTACAGGCCTCCCCGCCGCCCGCCGCCGGCCGCCGGCAGCGCGAGACCGGCGTCGACGTTATCCTGTTGGACCGCGGTTACGACAGCGAGGCGGGCGAACGCGCTCCATGGCTGCTGCTCGGCGCCAAGACGCTGTCCTACGCGGTCAACATGGCGGCGCTGCGGTACGCCCACCACCAGGGCGCCGACGACGTCATCTTCACCTCCGCCGACGGCCGGGTCCTGGAGGGCCCGACGTCGACCGTGCTGCTGGCGCACCTGGACAGCACCGACGACGGCGCCGGTGGGACCCGCACCGTGCGCCGGCTGATCACGCCGCAGCTGGACAGCGGGATCCTGCCCGGCACCTCGCAGGGCGCGCTGTTCACCGCTGCCAAGGCGGCCGGCTGGGAGTTGGGCTACGGGCCGCTGGTACCCGCCGACCTGTACGACGCCGACGCCGTCTGGCTCATCTCGAGCATCCGGCTGCTCGCCCCGGTGAACCACGTCGACGGCAAGGAGATCGGCACCCCCGAACTGCGCCGGCAGCTCACCGCAGAACTCAACGAACTGTTCGCCACAGTCGAGTAGCCACGGTCGGGCAAAACAGTCTGCTAGACCGAAACGGCCGCGGCTTCGCGGATCAACTCGGCGGAGAGGTCGGCGGTCAGGTCATCGACGACCTGACCGTACAGCAGGGCGCCCTTGGCGGCGCTGGACCCGGCGGCGGAGGAGAGGCAACCGGTGGCCGGCGTCCGTTCCGGCACCACGGGTAGCCGGTCAAAGCGCGGCAGGACGGCGGCAGGACCGTCGACCAGGCGGTCCAACGCGACCCTGGCCGGTTCGAGGTGCAGCATGAGCGAGGTTTCCAGGACCCCGCCGTGCTCGATGTCCCAGCCCGGGAAGCCATCCGGGTAGACCCGGCCCAGCGTGTCCGGGCTGACGAAGTCCCAGTACGAGAGCAGCAGCACGCTCTGCTCCGCGCCCGGGCCGATCCTCAAGTCTTCCAGGGCCAGGTCGATTCCCTCGTACAGGAACTGGTAGTTCTCGAAGTGGCCGTTGACGAAGACCACGTGCCGGACGCCCTGGTTGAGGAAGGACTTGGCCAAGTTGCGCGCCACCTTGATGAGGGTTTCGCCGTCCAGGCTGGTGGTGCCGGAGAGGTGGTTGCCGCCGCCGGACTTTTGCTGCGACTTGTACCCGTAGGAAATGGGCTGCGCCACCAGGGCACCCAGCCGCCGGGCAACGCCCTCCGCGAAGCGCGAGGACAGAATCGTGTCCGTTCCGAGCGGCAGGTGCGGCCCGTGCTGCTCCAGGGACCCGACGGGGATGAGGACGATCGCCTCCCCGGTTGCCAGGGCCTCCCGGTAGGCAAAGGCATCCAGGTCTTCCAGAAATACTGACTTGTCCATGCTGGTGGTGCTCCTCATGAAATACGGGGGTGAAAAGTGGCGGCGGCCAGGGGCCGCCGCCACCAAGGTGTGTGTCAGGCGCTGATGATGTTGTGTTCCGGGCCGAACGGGAACTTCGTGATGTTCTCCGCGCCGTCTTCGCCGACCACCAGGATGTCGTGCTCACGGTAGCCGCCGGCGCCGGGCTGGCCGTCCAGGACGGTGATCATGGGTTCCATCGAGA
>NZ_JBFTMR010000008.1:0-206721 GCF_056397065.1 Arthrobacter sp. 05N428_2
ATGGCGTCGGTCCAGCGCCGGGCGATCCGGGCCAGGAAGTCCGGGTCATGCCCGATGGCGGTGCGGGTCAGGGCGTGTTCCATCCGGGCACGGGTGTCCGGGTCGCAGAGCGGCCGGACCCGGTCCAGGGCCAGCGTGATGATCGTCGCCGACCGCGACGGGACGGTCCCGGCGGCGAGGGCCGCGGCGAGTTCTTCGTGTAGTGGCGGCAGCGGTTCACCGGTAAACCCGGTGCGCGGCAGCACGGTCCGGGCCAGGGAGAGCCGGCGGTGGGCCTCGGCGGCGGTGATCTGCAGCCGGTCCCGGAGGAAATCCCCGGTCTTGCGGTACCCGTCATCGCCGGCCCGGACCCCGCCGTCGCCGGTCGCGCCTGTACCGATCTCGCCGGTCCCGACGCCGTCGGCGGTTTCCTTGCGGGTGCGGTCCACGGCGCCGGCGGCGACGATTTGCAGGTATTCGAGGGTCCGGGCGATCTCCTCGACGTCGCCGGCGAAGTCCGCCGCCGCAGCGAAGCCGAGCAGCGCCGCGTCCTGCGCCGCCGTCGAACTCAACTCCCGCAACTGGCCCAAAATACTGCCGAGTGACGGAGCGGCGCCGCGCTCATCACCGTCCGGCCGACCGGCCGGACGAGAGACGAGAACTGCACCGATTCCCATGCACCAATTCAAACAAGAGGGTCAGACATTATTAGGGCGGCGCCGACTGTCCGCAGAGGTAGGGGAACGGAACCAAATTCCGACGAGGCACCCGCCCCGACGCCGCCGACAAGAAAAGACAGGCAGCCTGACGCACTCCCCCGCGCTAATCCTGGAGCAGTTCGAGGTCTTCCTCGTCGTCGACGTCTTCGCTTTCGTCGTCGTCATCTTCGTCCTCGATGACTTCAAGCGGCGTCACTTCGCCGTAGGCTTCGTAGAGCGAGTCGTCGTAGACTTCAAAGGCATCGGCCACGGCAAAGAAAGCCGCTTCCACCGCGGGATCCCCGTCCCCCCGCCGCGCTGAGGCGGCGGCCAGGTGTTCTTCCAAGGCAGCGGTGAGGGACTCAAGCGCGACACGCGGATCGATGCTCATGACTTCACGTTAGCCCGAAAAAGACGAAAATGGAGAGCGATGAAGGAACATTTTCTGAGCAGTTCCGTCCGACGGGAACGGGACTACGCGAGGCAGTACGAGTACCTCGTGCTGACGGTGAGCCCTGAAGATTCCCTGCCCGAGGCCCGCCGTCTCCTGGCCGCGCACTCCGAGTACGGCAAGTGGGAACTCGAGCGCAGCGTCCTTTATGTCGGCGGTGGACGGCGCTTCTGGCTCCGCCGGAAGGTCATCCAAGTCCAGCGGACCGTCTAGGCCTTCAGCACACCGTTTAGGAATCCAACGGGCCCAGCCATGCATTGGCCACGGTATTGTGCGCCGATTCATCGTCCGAGGGATGGAACATGCCCGCGAGAACGTCCCGGTAGAGGCGTTCGAGTTCCGAGCCGCGAAAATAGCTGGACCCGCCCGAGACCCTGATCGCCAGATCCACCACGTTGCGGGCGGTTTCGGTAGCGCGGACCTTGACCCCGACGAGCTTGGGGAACCACTGCCCGCCGTGGTCGGTGAGGGAGTCGACGTCGGCCGTCACGGCAGCGAGCTGCGGGTAGAGCGCATCCATGGCCATGGCCGCTTCCGCTACCTTCCAGCGGATGTCCGGGTCCTGAGCGTAGCTGCGGCCGCCGTTCTTGAACGACGCGCGCCGCTGGACCGCTTCCACGCCCAGCTGCAGGGCGCGTTCCCCGATCCCGGTGTAGACCGCCGCCAGCAGCGTCTCGAAACAGGCGAAGATTGCGAAGATCAGGGGATCCGCGTTCGGTCCGACAGGAAGTTTGCGGAAGATCCGCTCGGGCGGCACCACGGCACCTTGCAGGACCGTGGTGTTGGACTGGCTGGCCCGCATGCCCAAGGTGTCCCAGTCGGGCAGGATCTCGTAGCCGGGGGTTTCACGGTCAATGAAGCCGTGCACCAGCTCGCCCTCGCCGTCGCGCGCCGCAGCGTCCTTGCCGAAGATCCCCAGCCGGGTCCAGGCCGGTGAGAGGCTGGTGAAGATCTTCCGTCCGGTGAAGCCATAGCTACCGTCCGGCAACGGCGTGGCCTCGGTCCGGGAGTCAAACAGCACGGAGTCGTTGCCAGCCTCGGAGTTGCCGAAGGCGAAGATCTCGCCCTGAGCTGCCTCCGTCAGGACGAAGTCCAGCGAGGCATCGCCCCGGGCGGCCAGGACATGCGCGACGCCGGTCCAAACCAGGTGCATGTTGATCGCCAGCGCGGTCGCCGGCGCAGCCGTGGCCAGCCGCCGCTGCAGCTGCGCCGCGCCGGCCAGCCCCAGGCCCAGCCCGCCGTCGGCCTCCGACACAAAGATCTTCAGGTAGCCAGCGGCGGAAAGTTCGTGGAGGTCTTCGGTGAAGAAGGCGTTGTCGCGGTCGTAGCCGGCGGCACGGCCGCGGATCCGTTCCAGCAGGGTGTCGGGCAGGATGTCTTCGGGAGTCATGTCTTGGTGACCATTCCTTCGGGTTCGGCTCAGTAGTTGGTCAGCAGCGTGTTCAACACGCGGGCGCCGAACTTGAGCGAATCGGCCGGAACCCGTTCGTCCACGCCGTGGAACATGCCGGTGAAGTCCAGTTCATCCGGCAGCATGAGCGGCGCGAAGCCGTAGCCGGTGATGCCGAGCCGGCTCAGCGATTTGTTGTCCGTGCCGCCGGAGAGCGTGTACGGGAGGACCTTGGCGCCCGGATCTTCGGAATGCAGGGCGTCGATCATGGAGTCCACGAGGTTCCCGGCGAACGGTACTTCAAGCGACACGTCCTGGTGGACGTAGCTGACGTCGACGCCGGTGCCCGCCAGCTCGCGGACGATCTCGAGGACCTGTTCCTGCTGGCCGGGCAGCGTGCGGCAATCCACGAGGGCTTCGGCGGACTCAGGGATCACGTTGTGCTTGTAACCGCCCTTGAGCAGGGTGGGGTTGGTGGTGTTCTGCAGCGTGGCGCCGACGAAGCGGGCCACGGTACCGAGTTCCTTGAGGATCTTGTCCGGGTCATCGGGATCGAATTCGACGCCGGTGAGCTCGGTCACGCCGTCGAGGAACTGCCGGGTGGTGGGCGTCAGCTCCACCGGCCAGCGATATTCGCCGATCCGCGAGACGGCGCTGGCGAGGCGGGTCACGGCGTTGTCCGTGTTGATCTGCGAGCCGTGGCCGGCGCGCCCGTGGGCTACGAGCCGCAGCCAGGAGAGGCCCTTCTCGGCTGTCTGCAGCAGGTATGTCCGCTGGCCGCCGATGGTGGCGGAGAAGCCGCCGACTTCGGAGATCGCCTCGGTCGCACCCTCGAACAGCTCCGGCCGGTGGTCGACGGCGTAGCTGGCGCCGTACTTGCCGCCCGCCTCCTCGTCAGCGAAGAACGCGAAGATCAGGTCGCGCTTGGGTTTACGCCCCGTGCGGGCGAAATTCCGCATGACGGAGAGGATCATGGCGTCCATGTCCTTCATGTCCACGGCACCGCGGCCCCAGATCAGGCCGTCCTTGAGTTCGGCACCGAAGGGGTCCACCGACCACTGATCGCGCAGCGCGGGGACGACATCGAGGTGGCCGTGGACCACCAGGGCGCTGGCGGACGGATCCTCGCCCGCCAGCCGGGTGACCACGCTGGCCCGGCCCGGCGCGGATTCGAAGATTTCGGCATCCAGCCCGACCTCCGTGATGAGTCCGGCGGTGTACTCCGCGGCTGCGCGCTCCCCCGGGCCGGATCCGTCGCCGTAGTTGGAGGTGTCGATGCGAATCAGTTCCTGGCAGATCCGGACAACCTCGTCTTCGGGCCGAATTTCACTCATTGCGCTCCTCGTGGCGGTGGGTCAGTGCTGGCTTCAGCCTACCCACCGGGCCCGATTATTTGTTTGCCGAATCTTCGTGCTAGAGTCTTTCTCGCTGCTTCCGAGAAAAGCAAAACGCTGAAAGGCGAAATTGTTCCCGGAATTACCACCTGCGCGGGTGGCGGAATGGCAGACGCGCTAGCTTGAGGTGCTAGTCCTCGAAAGGGGGTGGGGGTTCAAGTCCCCCTCCGCGCACAAGGGAAAGCCCCTGGAATCCACGGATTCCAGGGGCTTTTTTCTGTTCCCCAAACGGGCTCTAGCTTTACCCACGCTGGCCGGGTCTATCGTCCCGACGTTGCCCGCCCGCCCTGCGTTGCAACCCATCCGAGTTGTCCACGACGTACACCTGTCCTTCGGGTGCGGCCTTGTGAGATTCCGTGGTGTAGAAACGGATCTCGTGTCCGTCCGGGTCCCTCAGCCCGGCGAGGATCCAGCCGACCGATGCCACCTGGACACCGTTGTGAGGGTCCCCCAGATCGCTCAGCCGGCTGGAGAGGTCATCGAGCGCCGCCTTGGTGGGAACGCCTATCGAAAAGTAGTCGAAGCCCGCCGAGGCTGATGCTTTGTCCGGATCCAACCGCAACGCCAGCCGCGGTCCTCCCTGAGGGTGATTCAGTGCGACACCCATCAGCTTGCCGTCTTCCCGGAACTCCATTGCCAGGAAATATCCGAGCCGGCTCTGGAACCACTCGCTACTGACGTCCAGATCCCGTACCGGTAGCTTGAGGTGATGCACTCCATCAAAGTGCGGAATCGGGCTGTCCATGGCGGAAGTCCTTTCTCGGCCGGTGGCGATCGGCCGGTGGTGATCTAACGATAGATCCGGACCTGTCCCTACCGGCAGTCGGTCAGCCCATCGGGGTGGAGGTCCTGCTGGACAGTGCCCAGGAGGGAACGGAACCTGGCGTCGTCGGACAGTTCCTCGATGAGTACGACGCCGTCCGGTCCGGCCAGTGGAATACGCCAGTTGGGGTACTCCGTGCTGGTGCCTGGTTGGTTCTGCGTGCGGGTCTCGCCCACGGCATCGACCAGCGCCACCCCCAGCAACGACGACGGCGTGAGCGCCGTGAACGCGTACAGCGCCTCAATAGTTTCCTGCACCCCGGCCTGGCCGGTTTGCCGCTCCGTTTTGGGCAGGAGACCACGCTCGCGGACGAGCGCCAGCACCGCTTCCTGCTCTGCAGCATCGGCGGCGCGTTCTTCAGCGAGCGGGCGCCGCAGCAGTCCCAAGGACTCACGGAGGGTGACGTGTTCGCCTGCCAGGTAACCGGCGGTGGGCGGCAGGTCGTGCGTGTTGACGCTCGTGAGGCACTGCTGCCGGTAGCGTTCCGGTGCCAGCGGCCCGTCGTCGTCGTGCTCGAACCACAGGATCGAGGTACCGAAGATCCCCCGCTCGGCCAGGTAATCCCGGACCCAGGGCTCGTAAACACCGAGGTCCTCGCCGATGACGACTGCCCCCGCGCGCTGGGCCTCCAGGGCAAGGATCCCGATCAGTGCTTCATGGTCGTAGTAGACGTAGGTGCCTTCGCCCGGTCCGGCGCCCGCCGGAATCCACCAGAGGCGGAACAGGCCCAAAACGTGGTCCACGCGGATGCCGCCGGCATGGCGCAGCACCGTCCGCAGCATGTCCCGATACGCGGCGTACCCGGACTCCGCCAGCCTTCCCGGGTGCCATGGCGGCTGGGTCCAGTTCTGGCCCTGCTGGTTGAACATGTCCGGCGGAGCGCCTACTGTCACCCCCGGCGCGAGGACGCCGGACAGCGTCCAGGCATCGGCGCCGTCGAGCTTCACCCCGACCGCCAGGTCGTGCACGACGCCGAGCCGCATCCCGGCCCGCCGCGCCGCGTCCTGCGCCGACTCCAGCTGCTGGTCGCAGATCCACTGCAGCCAGCGGTAAAACTCGATCCGGTCCGCGAGCGCTGCCCGTTCTGTGGCGCAGTACCGGGTGTACGGCGAGGCGGCTTCCTCGGACCACTCCGGGGCCGACGGGCCCAGGCTCTCGCGCAGCGCACACCACAGCGCGAAGTCGTCGAGGCCCTGGCCGTGTTGCCGGCAGAATTCGCTGAACTGGCGTGAGCGGGCCGGGCCCCGGTGGACGCGGAACACCTGCTCCAGGGCGGATAGCTTGGCCTCGTAACTGGAGTTGCGGTCCAGCAACTCCGCGTCGCGGTTGGCGGCGTGCAAGCGGGACGCCAGGCTCGCCATGTCGGCTAAGGCCCGGGGGCCGAGGTAGGCGTACTCGGGGATGTCCTCCACCCGGATGTAGAGCGGATTGAAGAAACGCCTGGTGGTGGGCAGGTACGGCGAGTCTTCCACCGGCGGTCCGGGCTCGGCGGCGTGCAGGGGGTTGACCAGGACAAAGTCGGCGCCTTCCGCGGCGGCCACCGCGGAGAGGTCGGCCAGGTCCGCGAAGTCGCCGATCCCCCACGAACGCGAGGAACGCACGGAGTAGAGCTGCGCCGTGAGTCCCCAGCTGCGGCGCCCTGCCAGCGGTGCGGTGGTGTTGAGGCGCTGCGGGGTGACGACCAGCGGGCATTCGGCCGGATCGCCGCCCCCGTCCGCCAGGATGGTGTGCCAGCCGAGCGCTAGTGCCTCCGGCGTCGCGAAGCTCGCGCGGCCGGTCAGGACGCCGTCGACGTCAACGGGCGTCTCCCAGTTCTCCAGCTGGCGGGCCTCGTGCCGGGCTCCGTCCTCCGTGACGATCCAGACACTGACGGGACTTCCGTGCGGCACGTGGACGTCGAAGGAGGCGGCCGAACCTTCCCGCGCCACCACGATGGCCGGCAGGAACCGGCGCCACGGTGCCAGCTGTGCCTCGGCCAGGGACGTCCGGAGCTGCTCTGGGCCGTCGGCCCCGATGCCGAGCGCCGTCAGGACCTGGCGCAGTGTCCCGGCCGCCACGGACCGTTCCACTCCGTCCCAGCCCCAATAGGAGGTTCCGACTTTGTGGACTGCCGCCAGTTCGCGCAACAGGGCATCCGTCGCCGCCTCTGGAGCTGCCGCGCCCACAGCTGCTGTTTCGGGTTCCGCCACGTGGTTGCTTGGGTGCTCCGCGTCGGTCGTCATCCGCGGCTCAGCCGTTGCTCCGCGTCGGGGCCGGCCCGGTGCTATGTGCGTCGTGGATGTGGGCCTCCCCCACCAGTTCCTGCAGGCCCGCGACGGCTGCCGCGAGGCTGAGGCCGGGCGACTCGACAATGAACGGCATCAGCAGCCGGTTTTCCTTGTCCAGATGCAGGGCGAAGATTTGGCCTATGGCACCTGCGGCGACGGCAGCATCAACGCCTTGGGCGGCCCGCAGTTTCTCGACTAGCCCGACGATCACCTGGTGCTCGGCGAGCATCCCCGCCACGAGCAGCCGTCCCTCGGGCGCTGCGGCCGGCCCGCCGTAGAGCGGACCCTCTTCCGCGAGCGCATGCGGGACCAGTTCGGTCTCGCACCATTCGACCAGCACCGCGTGTGCGTCGTGCTCCGCGGCGGCGTCGTCGGCCTTCACGGCGTGCGTGAGGGCCGTGACCAGAGCGTCGAGCCGGGTGAGCATTCCGGCATGGTGTGCCTCCACGGCGGCGAGTGCGCGTGCTTCCTCGTCGGCATCTTTGGAAACGGGCATGTTAGGTTCATCTCCCTTGCTGGCGGAATCCAGTACCCACTGTACGGCCGGCCCGGTCCCCGGAACAGGGCCGGCGGGCTCCGGCGACGTCGGTCCGTGGTCATGGCGGACTACCGTTTCGACGGCGCCCAGCCGGCCACGCTAGCCTTGCACCCTATGGTCGACATCGAACGTTTCCGGATGCTCCTCACCCAGGAGCGCGAGCGCAAGCTCGCCCTGCTGCCGGCCCTCCGAGAGGACATTTCCTCGGTGAATGCTGCCCGGCAGGGGTCCAACGTCGACGACGAACACGATCCGGAGGGCTCGACGATCGCCTTCGAACTTTCCCAGGCCGCGGCGCTGATGGAGCAAAGCAGGGCGGGGCTGGTGCAGATCGAGGCGGCCCTGTCCCGGATTGACGCCGGAACCTTCGGCATCTGCGAGGTTTGCGGCGGCCCGATCGCCGAGGGCCGGCTGGAAGCCAGACCGTGGACCCCGTACTGCATTCGACACAGTGCCGGCAGGGCTTAAGTGGTAGGCATGACAGCCCTCGCCGCCGATGATCTGGCCGGTACCTGGTGGCAGCGGATCGTGGGGGGGTTCGGCCACGCCCCGGCCCCCGTGGTGACCGGTACTGAGCTCTTGTTGGTCGTCGGTGTGGCCGTTGCTCTGTGCCTGCCCCGCGCGAGCTGGCGGTACTTCGGCCTGCTGGCCACCGTGACCCATGAACTGGGCCATGCCTTCGCCGCCCTCATGACGGGCCAGCGGCTCGGCGGCATCCGGCTCAGCCTGGACCACTCCGGCACCACCACGACCTACAGCCGTCGTCCCCTTGCCGCCGTCTGGTCGACGTTTTGGGGCTATCCCGTACCTGCCGTCGTTGGCGCCGCCATGGTCTGGTGCGGCTTCAACGGCTGGGGTCCGGCGGCGATGTCGGTCGGCACCCTCCTGTTGATCGCTTCGTTCCTCTTCCTGCGCAACGTGGCCGGCGTGCTGATCACGACCGCCGCGGTGCTCGCCGCGGCGCTCCTGGTCCTTTTTGTGCCGGCCGAATTCATCGGCCACGTGATGATCGGTCTGGGCCTGGCGCTGCTCGTGGCGGCCGTGCGGGACCTGGGCAAACTGGCGGCGGTCCACTCGAAGCACCGGAGCCGGCTGTCGACGTCGGACGCGTACCTGCTCTCCCGGTCCACTCCGCTGCCGGCCGTCGTCTGGATTGGCTTGTTCGCCGTGGTGGTGGCCGCGGCCTGGTGGGTCGCCTGGCAGCCGATGGCCCCGGTCCTCGCCAGCCTGTTCGTCTAGGCGCCGGGCGCTGTACCGGCGCTGCGCATAGGCTGGGACCATGAGCGAGACAACCACGACCCATGCCCAGCCCTTCAGCACCCGCGGCGCCTACGTCACCGGTGGAGCGGAGTTCAACCGGGATACCCACTACATCGAGGACCGCATCACCCGCGACGGCGCCGCCGGGACCAACGGCGAGCCGGGCTGGCCGGTGGAAGCCGGCCGCTACCGGCTGATCGCGGCCCGCGCCTGCCCGTGGGCCAACCGGACCGTGATCGTGCGCCGGCTCCTGGGGCTGGAGGATGTGATTTCGCTCGGCCAGCCGGGGCCCACCCATGACGCCCGCTCCTGGACCTTCGACCTCGATCCGGGAGGCAAGGATCCGGTGCTGGGCATCGAGCGGATCCAGGAGGCCTACTTCCGCCGTTTCCCCGACTACCCGAGGGGGATCACGGTGCCGGCGATCGTCGACGTGCCCAGCGGCGCCGTCGTCACCAACAACTTCCCGCAGATCACCCTCGACTTCGCCACCGAATGGACCGAGTTCCACCGGAACGGCGCCCCCGACCTCTATCCCGCGGACCTCCGGGAGGAAATCGACACCGTCAACAAGCGCGTCTTCACCGAGGTCAACAACGGCGTCTACCGCTGCGGCTTCGCCGGTTCGCAAGAGGCCTACGACGCCGCCTACGACCGGCTTTGGACGGCGCTGGACTGGCTGGAAGAGCGGCTTGCCGGGCAACGATACCTGGTGGGCGACACGATCACCGAGGCGGACGTCCGGCTCTTCACCACACTGGCCCGCTTCGACGCCGTCTACCACGGCCACTTCAAGTGCAACCGGCAAAAGCTCAGCGAAATGCCGGTGCTGTGGGCCTACGCGCGGGATCTGTTCCAGACGCCGGGCTTCGGCGACACGATCGACTTCGTGCAAATCAAGCAGCACTATTACATCGTCCACGAGGACATCAACCCCACCGGGATCGTGCCGAAGGGCCCGGAGCTGGGCAACTGGCTCTCGGCGCACGGCCGGGAGGCGCTCGGTGGCCGCCCCTTCGGCAACGGCACCCCGCCCGGACCGGTCCGGGCGGGCGAAGAGGTCACCGCCGGACACGGCGCCGCCTGAGCAGCGCCGCCTGTACCACGCCGGCGGAGCCGTGCCGGGGATTCGTCCAGTTGTCGCAGTACCAGCCCGCGCCTAGGGTGAGCCGGGATGGCAATCGAAAAAGAACATGACAGCAGTGGCCACCCCTCGCGAGTCCGCCGGCTGGGTCGGGTGGTGGCAGGCAGCGTGTCCGCCGCCCTGCTCTGGCCCCGCCTGCAGCTGGCCACGAAAGCGGCCCTTGCGGCCGGTCTTGCGTTCTATATCGCCCCGTTCATGCCCGGATCCGCGGCGGACTACCCGTACTACGCGCCCCTGGGAGCCCTCGTGGCGATGTACGAAAACGTCTCCGGCTCCATGCGCCAGGGCTTCCAGACGCTGGTGGGCCTGGCCATCGGCATCGGACTTGCCTTTATGCTCTTCAGCCTGGGGAGCCCGTCACCGCTGACCGTTGCGATCGTGATGGGGCTCGGCGTCGTCCTCGCCGGGCTGCCGCGAATCGGCTCGGGCAGCGACTGGATCCCGACGGCGGCCCTCCTGGTGCTGCTGGTCGGCGGGCACAACCCGGACAAGTTCTCCTTCGGCTACCTCGTCCAGATGGGGGCGGGCGTGACCGTCGGCATCGTGGTGAACCTGCTGGTCTTCCCGCCGCTGCATTTCAAGGCGGCGGCCCTCAGCCTGGCCGAACTCCGGCTGGCCCTTGCCCAGCAGCTCTGGGACATGGGCAAGGCCCTCAAGGAGAGCTGGCCTCCGGAGCACGAGGACTGGTCACGTCGCTCCGAGTCGCTCGCGGACCGTGCCCGCTCGGTGCGGGCCGCAGTGCAGAAAGCCGATGCCAGCCGCCGAGCAAATCCCCGGCGGCGGCTGCATCCCCGGGATGTGGACGAGGATTACAGCAACCTGCGTGATCTGGAGCGGCTGACCTTCCACATCCAGGACGTGACCCAGGTGCTCTCCGACGTCATCTGGTCAACTGACACCCCATTCGTCATCCCGGACGCGCATGCTGAACCGCTCGCGGAGGCCATGACGATGGTGGGTGACGTGCTGCGCGCCGCCGAGGAAGAGGAGCCGCAGCGGCGGGCCGAACTCGTGGAGGAAGCCGACGCGGCGGTCAAGGCCTTCACTGCGCGCGTCGCCGTCGAGGACCAGGCCGCGGACGCACCGAGCGCCGTCGAGTCCGTCCTGCTGAGCCTGCACCGGATGCTGCGCGTCATGAAGTCAGGCGACGGAAAGCGGCAAGCTGACGCCTCGTCCGGCGGCGCCAGTTAACGACGACGGCGGCCGCCCCCGGAATGCCGGGGACGGCCGCCGCCGCGCTCGCGGGGTGCTGCCCTACTTCAGCGAGTCCACGGAACCACTGAAGTGCTTCCGGCCCGAATGCGGGCTCCAGGCCACATACTCGGAGCGCAGCCACCCGCCGTCGTGCCCCTGCACCGTCCCGATGTCGAGCGCTACGCGGGCGGGCAGAAAGACCGGCGCCTCGAACGCCACGTCCCAGCTGAACGCGTCGCCCTTGGCGGCGCCGACGTCGGCCAGTGCACGGGAGGCGAGGTACATGCCGTGGGCGATAGAGCGCCGCAGGCCCAAGGCCTTGGCGCTGAGAACGCTCAGGTGGATCGGGTTGAAGTCACCCGACACGGAGGCGTACGCCCGGCCGGTGTCCACGCCGAGCTGCCACAGTGCGGTCGGATTCGGCGCGCTGAAACCTCCGGGCGCCGCAACGGCCGACGGCTTGTCGATTCCCGGCAGGAAGACGCCCTTGGCGAGGTAGGTGGACACGCCGCGCCAGCGGACGAACTCATCGCCGGCGCCGCGCACCTCGGCCACCAGGTCCAGCTGGGTCCCGGACCGGTGCCCGCGCAGGTTTTCGGCCCACGCCCGGATGTCGAGCGCCTCGGTAAACAGCACCGGAGCGGACTGGACCACCTTGTTGGTGAGGTGGATCATGCCCAGCAGCGGCAACGGAAAGTCGTCCCGGTTCATCACGGACATGGACAGCGGAAACGTCAGGGCATGAATGAAGCCGGCGGGCAGCACGTCGCTCGCGGTTTCGCCGATCAGGTGCTGGTAGGCGGTCAGATTGGCCACCCCGGCCCGCACGCCGCGGACCTCGTGGCTGCTCCCGGGCAGCTGCGTGCCCGCCTGCGCGCCGAGCAAACGGCGGCGCGCCGCTGTGGCGGCGGCGTTCACGTAGAGCTTGGAGAGGGAAGGCATCTCGCCCAGGACCACGGGCTGTGAAGCGGTCATGCCCCCACCAGGTTCTGCCCGCAGACGCGGAGCACCTCACCGGAAATCCCGCCGGCGGCGTCGCTGGCCAGGAACGCGATGGCCTCGGCCACGTCACCGGGCCGGCCGCCCTGCTGCAACGAGTTGAGCCGTCGGGCCACCTCACGGGTGGCGAACGGGATCCGGGCCGTCATCTCGGTCTCGATGAAGCCGGGCGCCACGGCGTTGATGGAGCCGCCGTGCGCCGCGAGCAGCGGCGCGGTGGCGCGGACCATGCCGATGACGCCGCCCTTGGACGCGGCGTAATTGGTCTGGCCCCGGTTGCCGGCGATGCCGCTGGTGGACGCAACGGAGACGATCCGCGGCGCGTTCCGGAAGTGCTCGGAGGCCAGCAGCGCCTCGTTGATCCGCAGCTGTGCGGCAATGTTCACCGCAATCACCGAGTTCCAGCGGCCCTGGTCCATGTTGGCGAGCAGCTTGTCCCGGGTGATGCCGGCGTTGTGGATCACGATGTCCAGCCGGCCGTGCCGCTCTACGGCGTGGCTGATGATCCGTGCACCGGCGTCCTGCCGGCTGATGTCCAGCTGCAGGGCGGTCCCGTGCACCTCGTTGGCGACGTCGGCCAGGTGGTCCCCGGCGGCCGGGATGTCCACGACGACGACGGTGGCGCCGTCGCGGTGAAGCGTGCGGGCGATTGCCGCACCGATTCCGCGGGCGGCCCCGGTCACGACGGCGACCTTCCCCGCCAGCGGCTTCTCCGGGTCGGCCGGCTGCGCACCGGACGTCGAAGAGACCGTGAGGAACTGGCCGTCCACGAAGGCGGAGCGGCCGGAGAGGAAGAACCGGAGCGCGCCGAGGGTGCTGGGACTCGTGGTCTGCGCGCCGTCGGCCAGTACGATGCCGTTGGCGGTGGCCCCGGCGCGCAGTTCCTTGGCGAGGGAGCGCAGCAGGCCGTCGACGCCCTGCCGGGCCGCGGCAGCTGCCGGGTCGGGGGCAGTGCCGGCGTCGCGGGAGACCGTCACCACGCGGGCATTGGCCGCGAGGTCACGGAGCGACGCGGCGGCGGCCAGCACGGGCTTTTCCAGGTCTTCGGGTCGGGCTGCCTCGTCGAGGACCAGGATGATGGCACCGAGCTTTTCGCGCGGCACGGCGTGGCGGCGGACGTCCAGGTCCCAGGACAGCAGCGCTGCGGCGAGGTCATCGGCGCCGTTGCCGGAGCCCTGGACCAGGACCGGGCCGCGGACCAGCGGCTGTCCGGGCTGGTGCCGCCGGAGCACCACCGGTTGCGGCAGGCCGAGCCGCTTGGCGATGTCCTTACCGAAGCCACGGCTCACGAACTGGGTGTATTTGTCGGTCATCCGGTCCCCCTAGTGTGCTTCGAGAATGGCGACAACGCCCTGGCCGCCGGCGGCGCAGATGGAGATGAGCCCGCGGGCCGGGCGGCCGTCCACCTGTCCCTTGGCGTGCAGCATTTTCGCCAGTGTGGCGACGATCCGGCCGCCGGTCGCGGCGAAGGGGTGCCCCGCGGCGAGGGAGGAGCCGTTGACGTTGAGCTTGGCGCGGTCCACGCTGCCGAGAGCGCCGTCCAGGCCCAGGCGGGTGCGGCAGAACTCTTCGTCCTCCCACGCGGCCAGGGTGCTCAGCACGGTGCCGGCGAACGCCTCGTGGATCTCGAAGAAATCGATGTCCGCGAAGCTGAGGCCGTTGCGGGCCAGCAGGCGCGGAACGGCGAACGCGGGCGCCATCAGCAGGCCGTCCTTGCCGTGGACAAAGTCGACGGCGGCCGCCTCGCCGTCGAGCACGGTGGCCAGCTTGGGCAGGTCATGCGCGTCAGCCCAGTCCTCGGAGGCGAGCAGCACGGTGGAGGCGCCGTCCGTGAGCGGGGTGGAGTTGCCGGCCGTCATGGTTGCCGCGGCACCGAGGTTCTTGCCGAAGACGGGCTTGAGGCCGGCGAGCTTCTCAAGGGTGGTGTCGGGACGGAGGTTGGAGTCCTTGCTAAGCCCGCGGTACGGGGTAAGCAGATCGTCGAAGAAGCCCGCGTCGTACGCGGCGGCGAGGTTGCGGTGGCTGTTGTAGGCCAGCTCGTCTTGGGCCTCGCGGGTGACCTTCCACTGCGCGGTGGTGAGGGCCTGGTGTTCGCCCATGGACAGCCCGGTTCGCGGCTCCCCGGTGTTGGGGGCGTCCGGGGCGAGGTCCTTGGGCCGGAGCCGGCTCAGCACCTGGAGCCGCTGCGGCAGGGTCTTGGCACGGTTCAGGTCCAGCAGGATTTCGCGCAGGCCTTCGCTGACCGCGATCGGGGCGTCGGAGGCGGAGTCGACGCCGCCGGCGATGGCGGAGTCGATCTGGCCGAGCTTGATCTTGTTAGCCAGACCGAGCACGGTTTCAAGGCCGGTGGCGCACGCCTGCTGCAGGTCGTAGGCGGGCGTCTCGGCGGACAGGGCCGAGCCGAGGACCGCTTCGCGGGTCAAGTTGAAGTCACGTGAGTGCTTAAGCACAGCGCCGGCGGCGACTTCGCCGATCCGCTCGTCCTGCAGGCCGAAGCGGGCGATCAGCCCGTCCAACGCTGCGGTGAGCATGTCCTGGTTGGACGACTTGGTGTAGGCGCCGCCGGTCCGGGCGAACGGGATGCGGTTCCCGCCCACCACGACGGCCCTGCGGAGGTGCTGCGCTGCAGGGGATCCGGCGTTCGGCGTTGCGGCATCCCTCGGTCCGGTCGTGGACGTTCCGTTTACAGGCATGGGCTGTCTCCTTTGATCAAAGCGGGTTACTGATACCCAGCGTACCTGATACGCTGAGTATCGTGAACATCCTGCAGGCAGAACCCGCCGGGCCGGCCCATGCCGCCGACGGTGGCCCCCGTCCAGCGACGCCCGGCGCCAGCAGCGCACCCGGCAGCGCGTCCGTCGATGGACGCGCCTCCCGCTGGCAGTCGCACCGGGAGGAACGGCGCCGCGAGCTGATCAAATCCGCGCGAAAGGCCGTGCACGTGCTCGGCAGCGAAGCGTCAATGGAGGACATCGCCACGGCCGCAGGAACCTCG
Source organism: Arthrobacter sp. 05N428_2 (assembly GCF_056397065.1). Taxonomy (NCBI): domain Bacteria; kingdom Bacillati; phylum Actinomycetota; class Actinomycetes; order Micrococcales; family Micrococcaceae; genus Arthrobacter; species Arthrobacter sp. 05N428_2. Next base: position 15,133 of record NZ_JBFTMR010000008.1, read on the forward strand.
AAGTCCGTCTTTTACCGCTACTTCGGCGATAAGGCCGGCCTTCAGCAGGCGGTGGGCGAAGTGGTCCTGAACCAGATGCAGCGGCGGATCCAGGAAGCCGCGCAGAGCGCCCAGGCCCCGCGGGAAGGGCTCTACGCCATGGTCTCCGCCTACCTGCAGATGGCGGAGACCAGCCCGAACGTTTACGCCTTTGTTACCCGCTACGCGCCGGGCGACGCCGAGAGCCACAACGGCTCAATTGCGGCGGCGGGCGCGCTGGGGCATTTCTTCGACGCGATCAGCGAGATGATCGCGCTGCCCATGCGGACCCTGCTGCGGGCCGCGCCGGGCAAGGACGCCATGATCGGCTACTGGCCGAACGCCGCCATCGGGCTGGTCCGGAATGCCGGCGAACAGTGGCTGGCGAGCCCCGGCTCCCCCGCCAAGCCCGGCCAGGAAGCGATGGCCCGCCAAATCACGGACTGGCTCTGTTTCGGCGTCGCGCCCGAGCTCCAGGACCCGCCGGTCCCGTAATCCACCGCCCCGGACAACCCCCATGCCAGAACCACACCCCCAGAACCACAGTGTCAGCGCCAACGAAGGAATCGACATGACTGAACTAGCCGACCGCCCTGCGGAGCCCACCACCTCCCCGGCCCCCTCGCCCAGGACTTCACCGGGCGCCCGGGCAACCGGAACCAAGACCGCAGCCGGAACACCCGCCGTCGACGTCGCCGCGCTCGGCGAACAGCTGCTGGGCAAGTGGGCCGCGGTCCGCCGGCAGGCACGGGAACTGGCCGGCCGACCGGAGCTGCACAAGACCGAGGGTCTCCCCCACACCGAGCACCGCGAGCGTGTCTTCGGCCAGCTGAAGATCCTCGTGGACAACGGCGCCGTGCACCGCGCCTTCCCGGTGGCAGTCGGTGGCGGGGACGAACACGGCGCGAATGTTGCCGGCTTCCAGGAACTGGTCATCGCCGACCCCTCGCTGCAGATCAAGGCCGGTGTGCAGTGGGGCCTGTTCGGTTCCGCGGTGAACCACCTCGGCACCGAGGAGCACCACACGCAGTGGCTGCCCGGCATCATGAACCTGGACATCCCCGGCTGCTTCGCCATGACCGAGACCGGCCACGGCTCGGACGTCGCCAGTATCGCCACCACCGCCACCTACGACCCCGCCACCGCCGAATTCGTGGTGCACACCCCCTTCCGCGCGGCCTGGAAGGACTACATCGGCAATGYGGCTTTGGACGGCTTGGCCGCCGTCGTCTTCGCCCAGCTGATCACCAACGGCGTCAACCACGGCGTGCACGCGTTCTACATGCAGTTGCGCGATCCGGAGACCAAGGAATTCCTGCCCGGCATCGGCGGCGAGGACGACGGCGTCAAGGGCGGCTTGAACGGGATCGACAACGGGCGGCTGCACTTCACGCAGGTACGGATCCCGCGGACCAACCTGCTCAACCGGTACGGCAACGTCGACGCCGACGGCAGCTACAGCTCACCCATCGCCAGCCCGGGCCGCCGCTTCTTCACGATGCTGGGCACGCTGGTCCAGGGCCGGGTCTCGCTCGACGGCGCCGCGGTGACCGCGTCCAAGCTGGCCCTCAAGACCGCCATCCAGTACGCCGCCGAGCGCCGCCAGTTCAATGCCTCCTCACCCACTGACGAGGAGGTCCTGCTTGATTACCAGCGGCATCAACGCCGCTTGTTCACCCGGCTCGCCACCACCTACGCCGCGAGCTTCGCCAGCGAACAGCTGTTGCAGAAGTTCGACGACGTCTTTTCCGGCCGGAACGACACCGACGAGGACCGCCAGGACCTCGAAACCCTGGCCGCCGCGCTGAAGGCGCTGAGCACCTGGCACGCCCTCGACACCCTGCAGGAGTGCCGTGAAGCCTGCGGCGGCGCCGGCTTCCTGATCGAGAACCGATTCGCCTCGTTGCGCGCCGACCTCGACGTCTACGCCACCTTCGAGGGCGACAACACCGTGCTGCTGCAGCTCGTGGCCAAACGACTACTGGCCGACTACGCCAAGGAATTCCGCAACGTCGACTTCGGCGTGCTGGCCCGCTACGTGGTCGGTCAGGCCACCGGCGTGGCCATCCACCGGACCGGCCTGCGCGGTGTGGCACAGTTCGTGGCCGACTCCGGCTCGGTCCACAAGGCTGCCAGCGCCATCAAGGACGAGGCCGGCCAGCGGGCGTTGCTGACCGAACGCGTCCAGGCCATGGTGGCCGAGGTCGGCGCGGCGCTCAAGGGCGCCAACAAGCTGCCCCAGGAGCAGGCCGCGGCGCTGTTCAACAGCCACCAGAACGAGCTCATCGAGGCGGCGCAGGCGCACGCCGAGCTACTGCAGTGGGAGGCGTTCACCGAGGCGCTGGGCAACATGGCGGACCCCGGCACCAGGGCGGTCCTGACGTGGCTGCGGGACCTGTTCGGCCTGTCGCTGATTGAAAAGAACCTGGCGTGGTACCTGATGAACGGCCGGCTCTCAATGCAGCGCGCCCGCACCGTGGGCGAGTACATCAACCGGCTGCTCGTGAAGATCCGTCCCCATGCCCTCGACCTTGTGGACGCGTTCGGCTACGGACCCGAACACCTGCGCGCTGCGATCGCCACCGGGGCCGAGAAGACGCGCCAGGACGAGGCCCGGGAGTTTTTCCGCCAGCAGCGCGCCAGCGGCCAGGCGCCGCTGGACGAGAAAATCCTGCTGGCCCGCACTGCCCGCGAGGCCAAGCCGCACGGCGGCAAGAAGACCAGGTCCCCGCGCGGCTGAACCAGCGCCCGCTGGATCAGCACAGTAACGACGACGGCGCGGCCCCCTGCTCGGGGGGCGGCGCCGTCGTCGTTTCCGGGCCCTTGATCGTCCGGCGGTCCGGAAGGACGCGCCGCTAGTGCGGCAGCACCGAGCGGTAGACCTCGAGGGTGGTCTCGGTGATGGATTCCCAAGAGAAGTGCTCCTCGGCCCGGCGGCGGCCGGCCCGGCCCATGGCGCGGGCGCGCTCCGGGTCGGAAACCACCTCGGTCAGGGCCGCGGCAAACTCGGTGACGAACTTCTCCGGATCCAGCGGGGTACCGGTGCCGTCGGTGACCTGCTCAAGCTGCACGAGCAGGCCGGTTTCGCCGTGCTGGACCACCTCCGGGATACCGCCAGTGGCGCTGGCCACCACCGCGGCGCCGCAGGCCATGGCCTCCAGGTTCACGATTCCGAGCGGTTCGTAGATGGACGGGCAGGCGAACGCCGTGGCGTGGCTGAGGACCTGGATCAGCTCGTGGCGCGGCAGCATCCGCTCCACCAGGATCACACCGCTGCGCTGGGACTGCAGCTCCTCGATCAGCCGGGCCGTCTCGGCCGCAAGCTCGGGGGTATCCGCCGCGCCGAGGCACAGCACCAGCTGCACATCCGCGGGGAGTTTGGCGGCGGCCCGCAGCAGGTACGGCACACCCTTCTGCCGCGTGTTCCGGCCGACGAAGACGACGCTCGGCAGCGCCGGGTCGATCCCGAGGGCGCGGATGGCGTCCTCGCCTTCATCACGGTTCCAGAGGCTCACGTCGATGCCGTTGTGCACCACGCGGACCTTCGCCGGGTCCACCTCGGGGTAGCTGCGCAGGATGTCCTGCCGCATGCCCTCCGAGACAGCGATGATCGCGGCGGCCGACTCGTACGCGGTCTTCTCCACCCAGGAGGACAGGGCGTAGCCGCCGCCGAGCTGTTCGGCCTTCCAGGGGCGCAGCGGTTCCAGGCTGTGGGCACTGAGCACGTGCGGGATGCCGTGCAGCAGCGAGGCGATGTGCCCGGCCATGTTGGCGTACCAGGTGTGGGAGTGCACCAGGTCGGCACCGGCGATGTCCGGCACGATCCTCACGTCCACGCCGAGCGTCTGTACGGCGGCGTTGGCGCCGGCCAGGTCCTCCGGCACGGGGTAGGACGTCACGGTGGCGCCGTGGTAGTCGGGTTCGCGCTGCGCACCGAACGCCCGCACGTGCAGCTCCACCCTGTTGGCCAGCACCCGGCTGAGTTCGGCCACGTGGACGCCGGCGCCCCCATAGATTTCGGGCGGAAATTCCTTGGTCACAATGTCTATTCGCACAAACCCCAAGGTAGTCCTTCAGGCTGATCTGTTCTAGTGTGAAGACGTCCGGGCATACCGGACGGTTTTTGGGGAGCAACGAAGGCGTTCAGGAGCGATCACTATGCCGCAGCAGAAGAAAGTTTTGGCAATTGTCCTCGCAGGTGGGGAGGGTAATCGGCTGATGCCGTTGACGGCTGACCGGGCCAAGCCGGCCGTTCCGTTCGCCGGGAGTTATCGGCTCATTGATTTCGCCCTTTCCAACCTGGTGAATTCCCGGTATCTGCAGATTGTGGTCCTGACGCAGTACAAATCCCACAGCCTCGACCGGCACATTTCCGAAACGTGGCGAATGTCCACGCAGCTCGGCAACTACGTCGCCTCGGTGCCGGCCCAGCAGCGCGTAGGCAAGAGCTGGTTCCTGGGCAGTGCCAACGCCATCTACCAGTCTTTGAACCTGATCCACGACGCCAACCCCGACATCGTCGTCGTCGTTGGCGCGGACCACGTTTACCGCATGGATTTCGCGCAGATGGTCGCGCAGCACGTCGCCAGCGGCGCCAAGGCCACCGTCGCCGCGGTGCGCCAGCCGCTGAACATGGCCGACCAGTTCGGTGTGATCGAGGTGGACCAGGACGACCCGCAGAAGATCGCAGCGTTCGTCGAGAAGCCGTCCTCCACCCCGGGCCTCGCCGCCGACCCCACCCAGTTCCTGGCCTCCATGGGCAACTACGTGTTCGACGCCGACGCGCTCGTTGCGGCGCTGCACGTCGACGCGGAGCGGCTCGATACCAAGCACGATATGGGCGGCGACATCATCCCGTACTTCGTCGACCAGGGCGAAGCCGGGGTCTACGACTTCACGCTCAACGAGATCCCCGGTTCGACCGAACGCGACCGCACCTACTGGCGCGACGTCGGGACGATCGACTCGTTCTATGACGCCCACATGGACCTCATCTCCCCCGTGCCGGTCTTCAACCTGTACAACTCGGAGTGGCCCATCTATACCCGGCAGAGCATCTCACCGCCGGCCAAGTTCGTCCGGGGCAAGCACAACACCGTCGGCTCGGCGCTGGACTCGATCGTGGCGAACGGAACCGTGATTTCCGGCGGCATCGTGGAGGGTTCCGTGCTCTCCAACGACGTCTACGTGAGCACGTCCAGCCGGGTGCTCGACTCCGTGCTGATGGACAACGTCTATGTCGGCGAAGGCGCCGTCGTCAAGCGCTCGATCATCGACAAGAACGTCCGAATCCCCGCCCACGCCGCGATCGGCCTGGACCCCGAACTGGACCGCGCCCGCGGTTTCAAGGTCACCGACTCGGGCATCACGGTCCTTTCCAAGGGCCAGGAGGTGCCCGAACCCGGCGACGCGGAACGGGCCCTCTCGGCAGCCAATCTCATCCTGGTTCCGGATGCGGTGAGGGCCGCCACGGAAAAGTGGGCCGCCCTGCGCGAGTCCGTGGACAAGGTCGCCGAAGTGCAAGCCGCCGCCGTCGGCGTCGAACCGTCCGGAAAGCCTTCCACGAAGGCGTACTGAGACGGCCCGGGCGCCGGGTAAGCCGCCCGGCTTCCCCGGCGCCCGGGGACAGCGGGGTCCGGGCGTCCGCCCGCGGCCCGTCCGGGCTGTAAAATTGTGCCAATGAGCACCCCCGATCTGCCCCCCGCTGAGTTGACCCCCGCGGAAATCGCCGCCTGCCTCAAGGTGCTGGACAGCATTCATGTCTACGACGAGGAACACCCGGACTACCTGGCGATCCGGCGCGCGACCGGCAAGATGTTCAAGGCGGTCAAGCGCCACCGGCGAGTCACCAAACGGGACCTGATCGCCGAGGCGGACCGCGCCGTGATCGCGCAGACCGCCACCGCCGCGCCGGACCGGATCGACGACGAGACGCGCGGCAACAAGCTGGCGCCCTCGGCCACCGGCGAGGTCGCCGGGCATCTGATCAAGTCGCGGCCGTGCTACATCTGCAAGCAGCACTACACCCAGGTTGATGCCTTCTACCACCAGCTCTGCCCCGAATGCGCTCTCTTCAGCCACAGCAAGCGGGACGCGCGGACGGACCTGAGCGGCCGACGCGCGCTGCTGACCGGCGGACGGGCCAAGATCGGCATGTACATTGCGCTCCGGCTGCTCCGCGACGGCGCCCACACCACAATCACCACGCGTTTCCCGAAGGACGCCGCCCGGCGCTTCGCCGCGATGGAGGACAGCGCCGACTGGCTGCACCGGCTGCGGATCGTGGGCATCGACCTGCGCGATCCGTCACAGGTGATGGCCCTGACGGATTCCCTCGACGCCGCCGGGCCGCTGGACATCATCATCAACAACGCCGCCCAGACGGTCCGGCGCTCAGGCAACGCCTACCAGCCGCTGGTCGACGCCGAAGCCGAGCCGCTGCCCGCGGAACTCCAGCCAGCCAACGGCGGCCCCGAACTGGTCACCTTCGGCCACGCCCATGACAAGCACCCGCTGGCGCTGGCCAGCTCGGTCCTGGACCATCCGGTGCTGGCGGGCGACGCCATCACCTCGTTGGCCCTGTCCACCGGCTCCGCGTCGCCGGAGCGGATCGCCGCCGGCACCGCGATCGACGCCGGCGGCCTGGTCCCGGACCTCGCCAGCATCAACAGCTGGACGCAGGTGGTGGACGAGGTCGATCCGCTCGAGATGCTCGAAGTCCAGCTCTGCAACGTCACCGCACCGTTCCTGCTGGTGAGCCGGCTGCGGGCGGCGATGAAGCGCTCCACGGCCCGGCGCAAGTACATCGTCAACGTCAGTGCCATGGAGGGCCAGTTCTCGCGCGCCTACAAGGGACCCGGGCACCCGCACACGAACATGGCCAAGGCCGCGCTGAACATGATGACCCGCACCAGCGCCAAGGAAATGCTCGAGTCGGACGGCATCCTGATGACCGCCGTCGACACCGGCTGGATCACCGACGAAAGGCCGCACTACACGAAGGTCCGGCTGATGGAGGAGGGCTTCCACGCCCCGTTGGACCTCGTGGACGGCGCGGCCCGGGTCTACGACCCGATCGTCATGGGCGAGGGCGGCGAGGACCAGTACGGGGTCTTCCTGAAGGACTACAAGCCCAGCCCCTGGTGAGGATCGCACTGGCCTCCGCTGCCCCTAGCAGAGCTTCCGCGGCGCTGCCACGGGCCTTATGGCCCTAATGAGGGCCCGCGCGCTGTCCGTAACGTGGAGCTGTGAATACGACGACGACGCCCCCGCCGAATTTCCAGCTGTCCATGGACCAGTGCTGGGTACTGCTCGACAGCGAGGTGGTGGGGCGGATCGCCATGATCGTGGACGGCCATCCGGAGGTCTTCCCGGTGAACTTTGTCCTGCAGCGCCGTTCAATCGTGTTCCGCACGGCCGGCGGCACAAAACTCTGGGGCGCCATTACCGCCAAGCCCGTGGCGTTCGAAATCGACGGCTATGACAAGCATGAGCAGTCGGCGTGGAGCGTCGTCGCCCGCGGCGACGCCGAACTCATCGAGGACCAGGCCGACAAGGACGCTGTTGACGAGTTGCTCCTGGAACCGTGGCAGCCGGGCGAGAAGAACTATTACGTGCGGCTGGCCCCGAAGGCCCTCACCGGGCGCCGTTTCAAGGTCAACAACCCCGATGTCTGGCACACCAGGCTCGCCGACCCGCGGCGCGCCTCCTTCGAATAGCCCCGACTTCGAATAGCCCGGACCGGTCCGGGGCAGCCCCGTTAGCGCCGTTCCGGCGCGTGCACCACCAGGACCGGGCAGTGTGCGTGGGCCACCAGGGCGGAGCTTACCGAGCCCAGCAACAAGCCGCCAAAACCGCCATGACCGCGCCGGCCCAGCACCAGCATGTCAGCGCTGCGGCTCTGATCGATCAGGGTCCTGCGCGGATTCCCCTGCATCAGGCGGGTTTCCAGGCTGGCCGGCGGGTTTTCGCCGAAAGCCTTCACGACGGTTTCCTGCAGGATCTCTCCCGCGCGGACGTCGAAGTCATCGATGCCCATGGCAACGTAGCCGTCGTAGACCGGCGGGAATTCCCAGCAGGCCAAGGCCACGACCTTGGCTGCCAGCGGGGCGGCCAGCGTCCCGGCCTGCCGCAGGGCCTCCACCGAAGCATCCGATCCGTCGACCCCGACCAGGATGGTCCGGGTGCCTGTAGCCTCGCTCATGACCGGTCCTTTCGTCGTGCCCCCAGGGCAATTCTCACCCTTCCGGCCGGCGGGGCGCCGTGCTAGGGCCGAAAGTCACGGCGCGGCCCGGCCGGCCCGGTTCCGTAGGCCCAATGACCCTTGCGACGGGACGTTCCCCAGGCCAAGAATTGCTGGGCGGGACAAAGAAATCTGCCGTCCCCGTCCCCATTGGGAGCGTCTGGGCACCACAATGGTTAGCACGACTGCAATGCGTTCCAGCGACCTACAACAGCGGGAGAAACATGATTGCCTGGGCAGATGCCGGCGTTACCGCGGCCGAAGGCCACCCGGCGGTTGTCCGAGTGTTCATCCTCGACGACCATGAGCTCGTCCGCCGCGGCCTGCAGGAACTCCTCGAGGGCGAGGGCTTCCTGGTGGTGGGCAGCTCGGGCTCAGCCGTGGAGGCGACGCGGCGGATTCCGGCACTGCATCCGGATGTCTGCGTCCTGGATGCCCGACTGCCCGATGGCACCGGTATTGAGGTCTGCCGGGACGTGCGTTCCGTGGATCCGTCCCTGAACTGCATCATCCTCACCAGCTTCGACGACGACCAGGCCCTGCGCGGCGCTGTCCTCGCCGGCGCCTCCGGCTACATCCTGAAGGAGATCGGCGGCACTGACTTGATCGGTGCCCTGCGGCGGGCCGCGGCAGGCGAATCCCTTTTCGAGGACGGTGTCGCCGCGAGTGTCGTTGAGAGCATGGTGGAAACCCAAGAGGTCGATCCGCGGACCGCGGCCCTGACCCCGCAGGAGCGCAGGGTGCTGGAGCTGGTCGGCGGCGGCCTCACCAACCGGCAGATCGCCGCCGAGATGTTCCTGGCCGAAAAGACGGTAAAGAACTACGTCTCGTCGCTGCTCGCCAAGCTGGGCTTCGAACGGCGCACCCAGGCAGCGGTCTTCATTGCCAGCCCGGCCGGCCAAGGGGCCCCGACCGCCGGCGCGGCGTCGGACGGCGGACGGCAGCACAGCCCGCGCTGACGCCCGCTAGAGCGGGACGGACCATTCCACACTGGTTCCGGCATCCTGCTCGGACGTGATGGTGCACTCGCCGTCGAGCATCCGGGCCCGGTCCTCCAGATTGGCGAGACCGTTGCGTTCCTGGGTGGCGTTGAAGCCGGAGCCGTTGTCCGTGATGACCACCGTGACCCGGCCCTTGATGACGGCCACGGAGACCGAGATGGCGTCGGCACCGGAATGCCGGATCGCGTTGCTCAGTCCTTCGGAGACCACGGCCACGACGTTGTCCGCCTTGTCCGGCGTGACGGCGTCTATCGGGCCGGTCAGCGTAAGCCGGGGGGTGAACGGAATGGACTTGGCCGAACTCCGCGCCACCCGGCGGATCCTGCCGCTGAGCAGTTCGGTTTCGCCGCTGCCGCTCCTGAGCGAGTAGATCGTGTCCCGCAGGCTGCGAATCGCCTCGTCCAACTCGCCCGTGATGTTGCTGATCCGTTCTGTCGCGAGCTCATCCTTGGTGTACCGGGTCAGGCTCTGGACGCTCAGCCCTGCCGCGAAGAGCCTCTGGATGACAAGGTCGTGCAGGTCCCGGGCGATCCGGTCCCGGTCCGTGAACACGAGCAGCTCCTCGCGGAGCCGGTGAACGCGGGCCAGCTCCAGGGCGAGGGCCACATGCGAGCCGAAGACGGCGCCCATCTCGATGTCGGTACGGGCGTAGCGCAGCGCATCCGGGTGGCGGGCGAGCAGCAACAGGCCATGGTGGGCGCCCTGCGTACTCAAAGCAACGACCAGGAGCTGGCCCATGGCGCTGCAGTGCCCCTCGAAGACCGCTGCCGAATCGTTGAGCACAACCGGCTCCCCGCCGACGAGCACGTCCTGCAGTTCGGGCGAGTCGAGGGCAAGCGAGATGCCGGCGAAGTCCTTGCCGCGCTCCCCCGCCGCGCCCGCCACGAGGTAGCCGGGCCCGGCCACCGCAGGTGCCACGATCAGGGCAAGCCGGGACTCGGACTCCTGGAGTGCCCTGGCGGCGATGGGGTCCAGGCCGCCGGCGGTGTAGTCCCGGTCGCTGCCGAGCATCAGGCCTGACACATCCATGCAGGCTTCGAGCCAGCGGGCGCGCCGTCGGGAGTCGTCGTACAGTTTGGCGTTTTCGATCGCGACGCCGGCAGCGGCGGCCAGTGCGACCGCGAGGCTCTCGTCCGCGTCGCTGAAGTCCCCGCCGTCGTCCTTCTCCGTCAGGTAAAGATTGCCAAAGACGGTGTCTCGGACCCGGATCGGCACGCCGAGGAAGGACTGCATGGGCGGGTGGTGCTCGGGAAATCCGTAGGCTTCCGGATGTTTGCGCAGGTCGTGCAGGCGTAGCGGCCGCGGGTCCCTGATCAGCAGGCCGAGCACGCCGTGGCCGACGGGGTGCGGGCCGATCCGGTCGGCGAGTTCGCCCTCGATTCCGATGCTGATGAAATGGCTCAGGGCATGGTCGTCGCCGATCACACCGAGGGCTCCGTAGCGGGCATGCAGCAGGCGGCAGGCGGACTGGACGACACGTTCGAGCACGGCATCCAGGCTCAGGTCTTCGGCGATGGCCACGACGGCTTCGAGCAGGCCGGCCATGCGTTCCTGGGACTGCAGCAATTCACCGGCGCGGGACACAAAGTCTTTGAGCAGGTCTTCGATCCGGGGGCTGCCTGACGTGGCAAGGTCCGGACTGTTACCAGCTGAGTTCATGTTCAATGTCCCCAATGTCGACGACGTACATCCGCGCCGATGACGTGCTGCCAGAATACCCCCATCGGTGCCGATAGCACCTGAATTCCCGCGGCATTATTACGTCGCCGGGACGTTATGCCCTAGCCCCGGCGGCGTCGCCTGACGTAGGCTCGGCGCCATGAGCACCGATCCGAAATCCGCCGCCAACCAGCCGCATGACGTTGAGAACCTGGACAACCACGAGTGCTGGAGGCTCCTGCGCAGCGTCACCGTCGGCCGCATGGCCGTGTGGGTGGACGACCACCCGGACATTTTCCCGATCAACTACAAGGTGGACCACGGAACCCTCGTGTTCCGCACGGCGGAGGGCACGAAGCTGCAGGCCGCCACGGGCGACACCCCGGTGGCCGTCGAGGCGGACGGCGTCGATTCGGACACCGGCATTGCCTGGAGTGTGGTCATCAAGGGCCAGGCCGCGGCGGTGAAAAACCAGGAAGAGGTCCTGGACACGGTGGGGCTGTTGCTGTTCCCGTGGCAGGCCGGCAAGAAGGAACACTTCGTCCGGATCACGCCGGACTCCGTGACCGGCCGCCGGTTCAAGATCGTTCCGCCGCTGACCTGGTGGACGCCGCTGGACGACGCCACCCGTTCCGGTCTCGAATAAGCCACAGGAACCGCCCTCCCGGTGCCTGTTCTGCGCGCTAGGAACAGCCACCCCCTGACACGGCCTCGGGGGCCGGCGGACTGATCAGGCCAGCCGGGTGATTTCCACGGTCACTGACAGCGTCGATCCGCCGCCGCCGGACAGGATCCCCTTCAGCGGCGGCACGTCACGATAGTCCCGGCCGCGCGCCACGGTGACATGGAAGTCGCCGGCAGGCTTGTGGTTCGTCGGGTCCCAGCTGCGCCATTCGCCGTCCCACCATTCCAGCCAGGCGTGCGACTGTCCGGCGACCGTCTCGCCAAGGTCTGCCGTCGAGCGCGGGTGCAGGTAGCCGGACACGTACCGGGCCGGGATTCCGCAGCTGCGCAGGGCCCCGATGGCGAGGTGGGCGAGGTCCTGGCAGACGCCCTGGCGCTGGTTCCAAGCTTCCTCGGCGTTGGTGGTCACGGCGGTGGAGCCCTTCATGTAGCTCATCTCCCCGCGCATCCATTCGAAGACGGCCAGCGCCGCCTCGTGCGGGTTTAGCCCCTCGACGACGCCGGGCACGATCCCCAGCACCTCGGCGCCGGGGCCGGTCAGCTGCGACTGCGGGATCCAGTCGCTGAACTGGTTGAGAGTGCCCGGCGCGGACAGCACATCCCAACCGACGATGTCCGCTTCCGCCGCGATCCGCTCCACGCGGTGCACCTCCACAGTGGTGGTGGACAGGACCTCAAGGTGTTCATGCGGCATCTGCATGTCGAAGGCCGTCACGCGGGTACCCCAGTAGTCGCGGTAGCTGCTGATCGCTGCCTGCGCGGGCGAGACCTTCATCGAGGACTCCAGCACCACCTGCTGCGGATCCGTCAGCGGCGTCATCCGGGCCTCGTTGTAGGAAAGGGTCACGCGGCCGTTGTACTTGTACGCGGTCTTGTGGGTGATACTGAGCCGGGTCATGAAACTTCTCCCACCCAGGCCAGTTCGTCCGCCTGATTGAAGTACTTACGGGAAATGGCGTCCGACGCCTGCGATACGGCCTTCTGCACGCGTTCCATGTGCTCCGGCAGTTCGGACATCAGGTCGTCGGTGCGGTGGAATTCGAGGAAGGTGCGGGCCTGCCCGACGATCCGGCGGGCGTCGTTGATGAAGCCCACGCGCTGGGCCGACGGGTCCAGCTTGGCCAGGCATTCGTCGGCGTCGCGCAGGGCATAGACGATGGACCGTGGGAAGAGCCGGTCCAGCAGCAGGAACTCCGCGGCGTGCTGGTCGCCGAACGCTGCGCGGCGGGTCCGCAGGAACGACTCGTACGCGCCGGCGCACCGGAGCATATTCACCCAGGACATCCCGGCCGAGAGTACATCCCGGGTGGAGAGCATACGCGCCGTCATATCGGCCCGCTCCAGCGACCGTCCCAGGACCAGGAACAGCCAGCTTTCGTCGTGGCTGACAGTGGTGTCCGCGAGGCCGCTGACCATGGCGGTGCGCTCCAGCACCCAGGTGCAGAAACGGTAAGTGCCCACCACGTCCTTGCGGTGCTGGTTCAGGCCGTAGTAGGTGGTGTTCAGGCTCTCCCAGAGGCCCGAGGACACGGTTTCCCTGGCCCGCCGGGCGTTCTCACGCGCGGCGCCGAGGGAACCGGCGATCGAGGTGGCGCTGTGCTTGTCGTACGCCAGGGCGTGCAGCAGCTCGTCCAGGCCGAAGTCCTCGGACTGCGGCCGGGCGCCCATGACGGCGAGGAGTTCCCGTGCGACGCTGCGCTGCTCTTCCATTGGCAGGTGGTTCAGCCGCTCGAGGTGGACGTCCAGGATCCTGGCGGTCCCGTCGGCCCGCTCCACATAGCGGCCGATCCAAAACAGTGACTCGGCAATTCGGCTAAGCATTCGCGGCTACCTCCTGCGCCTCGGAAATCTGCTGCTGTTGCTGTTCCTTCTGGCTGTCGCGCCAATTGCTCTCCACCGGCCACACGGACACCCGTTCGCGGACCGTGACGGCCGCCCGCGGGACGGCTTCGACCGGGACCTGCGGGGAGTCGGCCAGCACCCAGGTGTCCTTGGAGCCGCCGCCCTGGCTGGAGTTCACGATCAGTGAGCCTTCCTTGAGCGCCACCCGGGTGAGGCCGCCGGGCAGGACCCAGACGTCATCGCCGTCGTTCACGGCGAAGGGCCGCAGGTCCACGTGCCGCGGGCCGAACTTGTCGCCGCTGAGCGTGGGCACGGTGGAGAGCTGCAGCACCGGCTGCGCGATCCAGCCGCGCGGGTCCGCGATGATGCGCTGCCGCAGGGCCTCCAGTTCGTCCCTGGACGCGTCCGGGCCGATTACGAGGCCCTTGCCGCCGGAACCGTCCACCGGCTTGACCACCAGTTCGTCGAGCCGGTCCAGGACCTCTTCCCGGGCTTCATTTTCCTCGAGCCGGAAGGTGTCCACGTTGGCGATGACGGGTTCTTCATTAAGGTAGTAGCGGATCAAGTCGGGCACGTAGCTGTACACCAGCTTGTCATCCGCGACGCCGTTGCCCACGGCATTGGCGATCGTGACGCCGCCGGCGCGGGCGGCGTTGACCAGTCCGGGGCAGCCGAGCATGGAGTCGGAGCGGAACTGCAGCGGGTCCAGGAATTCGTCGTCGATCCGCTTGTAGATCACGTCCACGCGCTGCTCGCCGGCGGTGGTGCGCATGTACACCCGGTTGCCGCGGCAGATCAGGTCGCGGCCCTCGACCAGTTCCACGCCCATCAGGCCGGCCAGCAGCGTGTGCTCGAAGTAGGCGCTGTTGAACACGCCCGGGGTCAGGACCACCACGGTGGGATCGTCCACGCCGGACGGTGCCGTCTTGCGCAGCGCGGACAGCAGCCGGCGGGGGTACTCCTCCACCGGGCGGATCAGCTGCTGGCCGAAGGCCTCCGGCAGGCCCTTGGCCATCGCGCGGCGGTTCTCCAGGACGTAGCTCACGCCGGAGGGCACGCGTACGTTGTCCTCCAAGACACGGAACGTTCCGGCCGCGTCGCGGACGACGTCGATGCCGGAGACGTGGACCCGCACGCCGCCCGCAGGTTCAAAGCCGTGGACCTGGCGGTGGAAATGCGCGCTCGTGGTGACGAGCTGCCGCGGGATGACGCCGTCCGAGACGACTGCCATCTTGCCGTAGACGTCATTGAGGAAGGCTTCGAGGGCCCGCACTCGTTGGGCCACACCGCGTTCCAGGACCGTCCACTCGTCGGCCGGGATGACCCGAGGCACGATGTCCAGCGGGAACGGCCGCTCCTCTCCCGCGTAATCGAAGGTGACACCACGGTCCAGGAAGGTCCGGGCCATCGAGTCGGCGCGGGCCGTGACGTCGGCCAGCGAGAGTTCCTGGAGCGCCCCGGCGACCTGCCGGTAGGAGCGCCGGGTCTGCTGGCCCGGGGCGAACATTTCGTCATAGGCACCGCTGCGCCCGGCGGCCGCTGAGTAATCCTGAAAAAGGTCAGACATGCCCTCTAGCCAACCACCTTTTCGGGGCGAACTCATAACGCCGCCGTCCGCGGGGCGGGTTGCAGCTCACGCCGGGCGGCGCCCCCTGCCGCCGATTCCCGGTCTGCCCCGCGCGCCCGGTCTCGCGCATCAGCGGTTCGCTCGGTGTTTCGCTGCGGTCTTTGGCAGGCCGGTACGGCAAGGTTGAAGGCGTGCCTCCTTCAAGCTCCGCTTCCCCTCAGCAACACGGCCGGCTGCGCCCGCTGTTGCCGGGCCTGCTCGCCTGCGCCGCCGCGGTCGGGACCGCCCTCGCCGTGCACGCGGTACTCCCCGCGCTGCCGGCCATGACGGTGGCGGTCCTGCTCGGGCTGCTGGCCGCCAACCTGCCCGGCGTGTCCGGCTGGAGTGCAGGTGTCGGCCGGCCCGGGCTGGACTTCGCCGGCAAGCACCTGATGCGCAGCGGAATTGTGGTGCTGGGGCTCAAGGTCAGCGTGGTCGACGTGCTGGGCCTGGGCTGGCCCGCCCTGCTCCTGATCACAGGGGTGGTGTTGGCGTCCTTCGCGGGGACCTATGGCATCGGCCGGCTGTTCCGGCTGCCGCCGCCTGTTTCCCTGCTGATTGCCACCGGATTTTCCATCTGCGGCGCCTCGGCAATCGGCGCGATGGCCGCGGTGCGACGCATCCGGCAGCAGGACACCGTGCTTCCGATCGCCCTGGTCACGCTCTGTGGCACGCTCGCGATCGGGGTCCTGCCGCTCCTGATAGGCCCGTTGGGGCTGGGCCCGGAGGCCTTCGGTGCATGGGCCGGCGCTTCGGTGCACGACGTCGGGCAGGTGGTCGCCACCGCCCAGACCGCGGGCGCCTCGGCGCTCGCCGTCGCCGTCATCGTCAAGCTGACCCGTGTGCTCCTGCTCGCGCCGATGGTCGCAGCAGCGGGCATTCACCACCGGATCGGGTCCGACTTCGGCGGCCGGTTTCCGCCGGTCGTGCCGCTGTTCGTCCTGGGGTTCATCGCCATGGTGGCGCTGAGGTCGGTTGGATGGCTGCCGCCCGGGGCGCTCGGTGCGGCCGCCGTGCTGCAGGACCTGCTGCTGGGCATGGCCCTGTTCGGCCTCGGCTCGGCCGTCCGGGTGGGGCATCTGCTGCGGACGGGGACGCGCGCGCTGCTGGCCGCCCTGTCCGCCTGGCTGCTGATCGCTGCGCTGGGACTGGCCGCCGCCGTCGTCCTCATCCCCGGCCGCTGACCCAGCGGGCGACCAGAGGCCGCTGACCCAGCGGGCGAACCGGGGCGGCGGTGCCCGTGATTAGATAGCGGAGTGTCCAATCAGAACCTGCGCCGTGACGAAGCGGCAGCCCGCTCAGCCCTGATCACCACCCACAGCTACGACGTGTCCCTTGACGTCCGGCAGGCGGCCGATCCCGACGTCGCCGGCTACACCAGCCGCAGCATTATCAACTTCGCCGCCCTCGAACCTGGCGCCTCCACCTTCCTGGACTTCATCGGCGGCACGGTGCACAGCGTTATCCTCAACGGAGAGAGCCTGCCCGTGGCGGACGTCGTGGACGGATCCCGGATCCGCCTCGACCGGCTGCAGGCCGAGAACCAGGTGACGGTCACCGGCACGGCCCTGTACAGCACCTCCGGCGAGGGAATGCACCGCTTCTTCGACCCCGCCGACGGCCAGTGCTACCTCTATACCCAGTACGAGCCGGCCGACGCGCGCCGTGTCTTTGCAAACTTCGAACAGCCCGACCTGAAGGCCGAGTTCACTTTCCACGTGACGGCTCCGTCCCCCTGGCAGGTGTCCTCGAACGGCGTCGAGGCCTTCCGCACCCCGCTGACCAGCGACCCCGCGACGAGCCGCTGGGATTTTGCCCCCACCAAGCCGATGTCCACGTACATCACCACCGTACTGGCCGGCCCCTACTTCAAGGCCGAGGACACCTGGCACGGGATCCTGGCGGACGGCACGGCGGTGGAAGTGCCGCTGGCCCTCTACTGCCGTGCCTCGATGGCCCCGTCGTTCGACGCGGCGGAACTGTTCCGGCTGACCCGGAACGGCCTGGACTTCTTCAATGGGCTCTTCGACTATCCGTACCCCTGGGGCAAATACGAGCAGGCGTTCGTACCCGAGTACAACCTCGGCGCCATGGAGAACCCGGGCCTCGTCACGTTCACGGAGAGCTACGTCTTCACCTCCCGCGCCGCCGACTCGCAGTACCAGGCGCGCGCCAACACCCTCCTGCACGAGATGGCGCACATGTGGTTCGGTGACCTGGTCACCATGCAGTGGTGGAATGATCTGTGGCTCAAGGAGTCCTTTGCGGACTATATGGGTACCCTCGGCGTGGACCGGACCACGGACTGGGACACCGCTTGGGTGAACTTCGCCAACAACCGCAAGGCCTGGGCTTACGTCCAGGACCAGCTCCCCACGACGCACCCGATCGTCGCCGACATCCCCGACCTCGAGGCCGCCAAACAGAATTTCGACGGCATCACCTACGCCAAGGGCGCCTCCGTGCTCAAACAACTGGTCGCCTACGTTGGTTTCGAGGACTTCATCGCCGGTTCGCGCCGGTACTTCCGCGACCACGCGTACGGCAACACCACCCTCGAGGACCTGCTGCGGGCGCTCAGCGCCGCGTCCGGGCGCGACCTCGGCTCCTGGGCCAGGCAGTGGCTGCAGACCTCCGGCATTTCAACGCTCACCGCCGAAATCCAAGAGCACGACGGCGTCCTCGGCTCGGTGTCGCTGATCCAGCACGCCGAGGACCCGACCACCGGCCGGCAGGAACCGCGGCCGCACCGGTTGCGGATCGGCCTGTACAACCCCGACGCCGCCGGCAACCTGGTCCGTACCGACAGCGTCGAAACCGACGTCGACGGCGAACGCACGGTGGTCGGCCAGCTGGCCGGCAAGGCCCGGCCCGCGTTGCTGCTGGTCAACGACGACGACCTCAGCTACGCCAAGGTCCGGCTGGACCCGCACTCGGAAGCCACCGTGCGGAGCTCCCTGGGCACGCTCAGCGATCCGATGGCCCGGGCCTTGTGCTGGACCGCGTTGTGGGATTCGGCCCGGGACGCTGTCACCCCCGCGTCCCGATATGTCGAGGCGGTGCAGCGCTTTGGTCCCGCCGAACCGGGCATCGGTGTACTGCTAACCGTCCTTGGCAACGCCGGAACCGCGATCGAGCGCTATCTCCCGGCAAGCAGCCGGAACGCTGTGCGCAGCGCGTTCCTCGCCACGGCCGCCACGGAACTGCGGGAGGCAGCTCCCGGCTCCGACCACCAGCTGGCCTGGGTCCGCACCGTCGCCGGCACAAGCCGGTTCGACGCCGGACAGCTTGCCCTGCTCAGGGGACTCCTGGACGGCAGTACGGTGCTTCCGGGTCTTTCCGTTGACGCGGAGCTCCGTTGGAACCTCTGGCATGCCCTCGCAGCCCACGGGCAGGCGGACCAGGCCGGGCTGGATGCCGAACTGGCCCGCGACAACACCGCCTCCGGCAAGTCCGGGCACGCTACGGCCCTCGCGGCGCGGCCGGACCCGGGGGTCAAGGATGCCGCCTGGGACGCCGCCGTACACGGCACGTCGTTGTCCAACCAGCTGCTCAGTGCGACCATCGCGGGCTTCAACACGGCCCCGGCCGCCCTGCTGGCCGGCTACGTGGAACCCTACTTCGAATGCCTCGAGCGGGTCTGGTCGGACCGCAGCATCGAGATCGCGAGCCGGATCGTCCGAGGGCTCTACCCCGCGGGCCAGGACCTGGACGCCCCGGGCAGCAGTCCCGCGGAGCACCCGGTGATCGCCCGGTCGGACAGGTGGCTGGCCGAACATCCGGACGCGCCGCGGGCGCTCCGCCGGATCATCATTGAACAACGCAGCCACCTGCTGCGGGCCCTTACTGCACAGGCGCGGACGGCGTAACCGGGTGATGTAGGGATCACGGGACCCGGTGCAGCCACTCCATGGTGCCGAACTTGTTCTCCACCCGCAGCCGGGCGGCGTCGAGTTCGGCGTCGGTGAGTTCCGACGGCGTCGCGCCGTACCGTTCGGTGAAGACCTCCATCATGGCGGCGACGATCTCGGCGCGGGCCAGCCCGGTCTGCCGGCGCAACGGGTCGACGCGCTTCTTGGCGCTGGTGGTGCCCTTATCGGAGAGCTTTTCCTTGCCGATCCGCAGCACCTCCACCATCTTGTCGGCGTCGATGTCGTAGCTCATCGTGACGTGGTGCAACATTCCGCCGTTGGCGAGGCGTTTCTGCGCGGCGCCGCCGATCTTGCCCTGGTCGGTGGCGATGTCATTGAGCGGAACGTAGAACGCACTGATGCCCACCTTCTGGAGCGCCGCCATGACCCAGGCGTCCAGGAACGCGTAGGAGTCGGCGAAGCTGATGCCGTCCACGAGCGTCTGCGGCAGGTAGAGCGAGTAGGTGATGCAGTTGCCCGCCTCCATAAACATCGCTCCCCCGCCGCTGATCCGCCGGACCACGCTGATGCCGTGCCGCCTGGCGCCCTCGGGGTGGATTTCATTGCGGACGGACTGGAAACTGCCGATGACCACCGAGGGCTCTTCCCAGTCCCAGAAACGCAGCGTGGGGTTGCGCCGCCCGGCGCCGACTTCTTCGGTGAGGACCTCGTCCAGCGCGACGTTGACATGCGTGGGCAGCACGGAGGGGCCGATGAGGTTCCAGCGGTGGTCGCCCCAGCCGGTGGCCTTGGCCAACGCCCGGCGGACGGTGATGGCGACCGCCTCGGCGGAGAAGCCGAACAGCACGGCGTCGGCGGGAAGGGCGGCACTCACGGCCGCGGCGAGGTCGGCGGCACCGGCGTCCGCGGGCATGCCGGTGAGGCTGTGGTTGATCTCCAGGAGCGCTTCGTCAGGTTCTAGGAAGAAGTCCCCGCTGATCGAAACGCGACTGAGGGCGCCGTCGGCGACTTCGAGATCGGCCACCACCAACTTGCCGCCGGGAACCTTGTACTCGCCGTGACGGCGTCCGCCGTCATCATCGGCAGGGGGCAGGGCTGTGGGCCCGGGTGAGGACGCGGAAAAAGGGACTGAAGTCATAGTCCCAATCCTGCCCCTTTTCCTGGCTAGAACCGAAGCGGCTCCTACCCTGACGCCGGCGACGGCAGGTGGCCGGGACGCGGAAAGCCCGCACCGTCACCGGTGCGGGCTTTCCTAAAGACCTTGCGGGGCAGAAGGTTACTTCTTGCCGCCGAAGCCCTTGAAGCGAGCGTTGAAGCGCTCGACGCGGCCTGCGGAGTCCATGATGCGCTGCTTGCCCGTGTAGAACGGGTGGGACTCGGAGGAGATTTCGACGTCGATGACCGGGTAGGTGTTTCCGTCTTCCCACTCGATGGTCTTCGAGGAAGACACGGTGGACTTGGTCAGGAACTTGACTCCGGAAGCCAGGTCGTTGAAAACAACAGCTTCGTACTTCGGGTGGATATCAGACTGCATAATTGGACCTTTGTTCGCACAACTGGATTTTGCCAGCTGCCAGGTATGAGTGGGAGTGGCTGCCCGGCGCCCGAAGGCGCAGCACGGCCAGCTACCAATAATAGCCCAGATCCGGCCGCCCTACGAACCGTCCCACGGGACCTAGCGGAGCCTTAGCCCCGGGGCCGCAGTTCCCAGAACGCAACGGCGGACGCTGCCGCGACGTTGAGCGAATCGACGCCCGCTCGCATCGGGATCTTCACGGCGAGGTCGACGGCGGCCAAGGTTGCGTCGCTCATCCCGGCGCCTTCGGTGCCGAGCACCAGGGCCAGCCGCTCCGGGTTCCGGGCTGCCAGCGCGTCGACGTCGACGGCGTCGGCGGTCAACTCCATCGCCGCCACAAGGAAGCCCTGTTCCTTCAGCACATCCACCGCCGCCGGCCATTCCTCGAGCCTGGCCCACGGGACCTGGAAGACGGTGCCCATGCTCACCCGGACGCTGCGCCGGTAGAGCGGGTCGCCGCAGCGCGGGGACACGAGCACGGCGTCGAGGCCCAGGGCGGCCGCCGAGCGGAAGATCGCGCCAACATTGGTGTGATCCACGATGTCCTCCAGGACGGCGACCCGGCGAGCCCCGGCGAGCAGTTCTGGCAACGGAACGGGAGCCGGACGGTGCATGGCGGCCATGGCGCCGCGGTGCAGGTGAAAACCGGTGATGTCCTCCAGCAGCGCCGCCGAACCGATGAAGGCCGGCACGTCCGGGTACTGCTCAAAGACATCAGCCAGGTCGGCGAGCCATTTTTCCGCGAGGAAGAAGGAACGCGGCCGGTGCCCGGCGGCGAGGGCGCGGCGCAAGACCCGCGAGGACTCCGCGATGTACATGCCCTCGGCGGGTTCGCGGAGCTTGCGCAGGTGCACGTCGGTGAGTTGCGTGTAGTCGGCCACCCGCGGGTCGTCGGCGGATTCGAGGTAGTGGAAGCTCACGGGCGGTCAATTCACCAGCTTGGCGATCATGAAGCCCAGTGCCACGGTGCCGAGGACGAATATCACGCCGCGCAACACCGGCGGCGAGAGGCGTCGCCCCACCTTGGAACCGACCAGGCCGCCGATTAGCGAACTGACGGCGATCAGACCGACGGCGGTCCAGCTGATCCGGTCAAAGGCGAACAGCAGGTAGGACGCGGCGGCGACAATGTTCACGCCGAGGACCAGGATATTCTTCATGGCGTTGGCGTTCTGGATGGTGCCGGCCATGAACACCCCCAGGATGCCGACCAGCAGGATCCCCTGTGCCGCCACGAAGTAGCCGCCGTAGACCCCGGCGAGGAACACCAGCACCACCAGCAGGACCCCGTGCCGCTTGTCCCGGATGGCGTGCTCCGGGTTCTCTTCGCGGTTCTGCACCCAGCGCTGCAGCCTGGGCTGGAACACCACCATCAGCAGGGCGACCACAATCAGTGCCGGTGCCGCGTACTGGAAGACCACTTCCGGCAGGTGCAGGAGCAGGTACGCGCCGGTGATGCCACCCAGCAGCGAGGCGGGCAGCAAGCGCAGGAGCTGGCTCCGGCGACCGGCCAGCTCCTTCCGGTAGCCCCAGGCGCCCGCGGCGTTCCCGGCCACGAGGCCCATGGCATTGCTGATCGAGGCGGTGACGGGGACGAAACCCAGCGCGATCAGCACCGGGAAAGTCACCAGCGTGCCAGACCCCACCACGCTGTTGATGGTGCCGGCCCAGAGTCCGGCGAAGAAAATGAAGACGCTGCTGAGGACCTCCACGCGCTGTCAGCGGCCCCTTCAGCGGCGGGCGGTCGCGGTGTAGCGGCCGCCGGAGACGCTGACGTCCAGGTCCACGCCGAAAGTTTCACTGAGGTTCTCCGCGGTGAGCACCTCGGCGAGCGGGCCGGCGGCGACCACAGCGCCGTCGCGGAGCAGCAGGGCATGCGTGAAGCCCGGCGGGACCTCTTCGAGGTGGTGGGTGACCAGCACAATCGCGGGCGCCGCTTCGTCGCGGGCCAGTTCGCTGAGCCGGTGGACCAGGTCTTCACGGCCGCCAAGGTCGAGGCCCGCGGCGGGCTCGTCCAGGAGCAGGAGTTCCGGGTCCGTCATGAGCGCACGGGCGATCTGCACGCGTTTGCGTTCGCCTTCGGAGAGCGAGGCGAAGGGGCGGTTGAGCAGCGGGCCCATCCCCCACTCGTTGAGCAACGCGAAAGCACGCCGTTCGTCGTCCTTTTCGTAGCCCTCCCGCCACCGGCCGGTCACGCCGTAGGCGGCGGTCACCACCACGTTGAGGACCTTCTCCTGCTCAGGAATCTGGTTGGCCAACGCGGCCGAGGAGAGTCCGATCCGCGGCCGGAGTTCGAAGACGTCAACAGCGCCGAGGATCTCTTCGAGGATTCCGGCCATGCCGCTGGTGGGGTGGAGACGGGCAGCAGCGACCTGCAGCAGAGTGGTTTTACCGGCGCCGTTGGGGCCCAGAATCACCCAACGCTCGCCCTCCTTGACCTGCCAGTCGACCTTGTCCAGGAGCTTTTTTGCCCCACGTACAACGCTGACGGCGGCCATTTCAAGAACATCACTCATAGGAGTAGACACTAGGACAAAAAAGCGGACGACTGATAACCGGGCGGACCGGCCGCATGCGGCGCCCGGCGGCGGCGTCACCGGGGCGAAACGAATTCAGGGCGGCGCTGGCCTGCTCGCTAGGATTGGGGCCATGAGTTCGAACGTGACCGCGGTCAGCTACGGCGTAAATCTGTCTCTTCCCGAGGTGCAGCTGCTGCGCCGGTCGCTGGCCGGAGCGGGCCTGGAAATCGGCGCCGAAAGCACGGCCGGCGACAACCGCTACTCGGTTTTCTCGGCCGACTGCACCCTGCCGCAGACCGTCACGGCGGTTGGGCTCGCCGGACTCCGACGGAGCATCGCCGCAGCCGGCGTCGTCGGCGTTGACACCGCCATTGTTCCGGCTGCCCTGCGGCGGGCCGGCAGGAAGTTCCTGATCATGGATGTGGACTCCACCCTGATCCAGCAGGAAGTCATCGAGCTGCTGGCCGCCTATGCGGGCAAGCGCGAGGAAGTGACTGCCGTGACGGAGGCGGCCATGCGCGGCGAGCTCGACTTCGCGCAGAGCTTGCACGCCCGGGTGGCAGTGCTCGCCGGGCTGTCGGCCGACGTCGTCGATTCCGTCTGCGCGGAGGTGACCCTCAGCGACGGCGCCGCCGAGCTGGTGGCGGCCTTCAAGGCGGCCGGGCACGCCGTTGCCGTCGTGTCGGGTGGGTTCAACCAGATCCTGCGCCCGATTGCGGAGGGCCTCGGGCTGGACTACTGGATTGCCAACGAACTCGAAATTGTCGACGGCGCACTGACCGGCAAGGTGCTCGGCGACGTGGTCGACCGCGCCGCCAAGGAGAAATACCTGCGCGAGTGGGCGGCCGCCGAGGGGATCCCGATGGAGCACACCATCGCCGTGGGCGACGGCGCCAATGACCTAGACATGCTGGGTGCCGCCGGCCTCGGGGTGGCTTTCAACGCGAAACCGGCGGTCCGGGAGGCGGCCGACGCCGTTGTGAACATGCCCTACCTGGACGCCGTCCGGTACCTCGCCGGCGTCTAAGGCGTTAACCGGGGAGATGGCACGTCGCGGCAATGTCCGCGATAAACATTGCCGCGACGTGCCACCTCGGACGGCCCGGGGCCTGCGCTGACTGCGGGTGTCGCGCAGCTAGGGGCCGCGGGCTGCGCTGCTAGTTTGAGCCGGTTTCGGCAGCCTTGTCGAGGTAGTCGGCGCCGCCGACGTACTCGGTGTGCCCGGTTTCGACGTCGGCCGTAGCCATCTTGGCGACCTCCGCACCGAACTCCTTGACCGAGTAGAGCTTCCCGGCTTCGGCACGGCGGGCTTCGATGGCGCCCGGGTTGGAACGGTCCAGCAGCGTGGCGGTGACGGTGCCTTCGATCATGTCGCCGGAGACGACCACCAGCGAGATGCCCTTGTCGGCCAGGGCAGGCACGAGTTCGCGGAGCGCGTCTTCGCCGGCGCGCTTGCTGCGGGCCACCGGCTCGTACTCGGGCATGGTGGGGACGGTGTCAATGAAGTGGGCCTGGTGGCTGGTTACGAAGACCACCCGGGAGCCCTCGGGCATCAGCGGCACGGCGGCGTTGAGCATGTTCACCTGGGCGTCGCGGTTGAGCTTGAGCGCGTAGCCCTCTTCCATGCCGGATTCCATGCCGCCGGAGGCGTTGAGGACCAGCAGGTCGAGCGAGCCGAAGTTTTCCATCGCAGCGCTGGCGAGAGCCTGGACGCCTTCTTGCGTAGTCAGGTCCGCGCCCACGGCCGCGGCACGTCCGCCGGCAGCTACGATCTCGGCGACCACTTTGTTGGCGCGCGGTGCTTTCTGGCGGTAATTCACGACGACGGCGGCGCCCTCGGCGGCGAGGAATTTGGCGACCTCGGCGCCGATGCCCCTCGATGAACCGGTCACGATTGCGGTCTTGTTGTCCAGCAGTCCCATTCGAGCTCCTTTGTTCCAAACATCCAAATACTGTGGGTCCGCTGTCCATCATGCCAGCGCTTTGCAGCATTTCAGTTGTCCGGGATCCACAAAGAAGCTCAGCATGCCTAGTTCGGGGCGGATGCGCGGATGGAGGTCCGGGGTGACCTCGGCGCACGTCCGGGCAGGCTCGGCAACGTCGGGAACGTCGGGACATGCCCTCCGGGACACCCCGCCACTGGACATAGTGCCAGCATGCCCGGTGTCCGTGGCCAGCACTGGACATGTCCCCCGTGGTCCGCGGCGAAGACTGGACATGCCCTCCGGGCCACCCCGACCACCCCGACCAGAACCGGACATGGTCCCCGTTAGTAGCCGGGTCCGACAAGCGTGGGGACATGACCTCCGGGCCACCCCCTCACTGGACATAGTGCCAGTATGCCCACTGTCCGCGGCCAGGACTGGGCATGCTCCCGGTGTCCGTGGCCAGCACTGGACATGTCCCGAGGGGACCGCACCGAAGACTGGGCATGCTCCCGGGGGCCGGGTCAAAACTGGGCATGTCCCCCCGCGGCCGCGGCGCGGAGGCGAAACCCCCGGGTCAGCCCCGGTCGACCCTGATCTTCTTGGACGCTTCGCCCGTGGTTGCGACCGGTGCCGGTGCGCGGACCTCGAGGACGCCGTCCTTGTAGCTGGCGGTGATGTCTTCTTCCTTCGCGCCGGGCGGCAGGGCGATGCTGCGCACGAAAGAGCCGTAGCGGAATTCCGAGCGGTAGCCGGTCTTGCTCTTGTGCTCGGACTTCTCCTCGCGTTCGGCCTTGATATGCAGCATGCCGTCGCTGACCGATACGTCGACGTCCCGCTCAGGGTCGATGCCAGGGACTTCCGCCCGTACCACCAGGGTGCTTCCGTCCTGGAACTGCTCGACTTTGATGGTCGACCCCATCGTCAGGTCGCCATCAAGGAAGCGTCGAACAGGCTCCAACATGTCCGATGGCGCCCACTTGCTCAGATCAGCCATGATTCTTCCTCCTGGGTCCACGCCCTGCCTTTGCGCGGCCAAGGGCTGTCACTCCATTACACGCCCGCGGCAGCCGCACGCCAAGGGCCAAAGGCCCGGCACCGCCGCCGGTCCGTCTCCCCTACGCTGACGACGGCGGCGTCCGCCTGCCGCCGTCGTCTGTGTAGTCCTCGGACCTAGTGGCCCATCCCGAGGCCGCCGTCGACCGGGATCACCGCGCCGGAGATGTAGGCAGCCTCGTCGCTGGCGATCCAGCGGACGACGTCGGCCACCTCGGACGCTTCGGCGAAGCGGCCCGCCGGGACCTTCGACAGGTAGTCCTTCTGCGTGGCCTCCGGAAGTTCGGCGGTCATGTCCGTGTTGATGAAGCCCGGGGCCACCACGTTCGCCGTGATGCCCCGCGCCCCGAGTTCCCGGGTGAGCGAACGGGCAATGCCGACCAGGCCCGCCTTGGATGCCGAGTAGTTGATCTGCCCCGGGGCGCCGTACAGGCCGGAGACCGACGAAATCAGCACCACGCGTCCCTTACGCGCCCGAATCATGCCCTTGGAGGCGCGCTTGATGACGCGGAAGGCACCGGTGAGATTCGTGTCGATCACCGAGGTGAAATCATCCTCGCTCATCCGCATCAGGAGCGTGTCCTTGGTGATGCCGGCGTTGGCGACGAGAACCTCCACGGGGCCATGCGCCGCCTCGACCTCGGTAAACGCCGCGTCCACGGAGGCCTCGTCGGTGACGTCGGCCTTGACGCCGAGGATACCCTCCGGAAGCGTGGTCTCGCTGCGGTAGGTCACTGCCACCTTGTCGCCGTTGGCTAGGAACGACTCGGCGATGGCGAGGCCTATGCCCCGGTTGCCGCCGGTGATGAGGACGCTGCGGCCGCTGGAGGTTGCTTCAGTCATGGTGGACTCCGGAATTCTGCGGCTCAGTGGCGCCGCGCTGGGGCTGGATTTTCCTGCCTCCGATCTTAGCGTCCGACGGCGTGCGCCTGCCCCGCGTCTTCCCGCAGCGCCTGCCCGCCGCGGTCACCCCGGCTGCCCGGCCGTTTGGGTGCCTCCGTCGATGGTGAGATAATTCGAGGAAGCCAATGGAGCGTGATTCGACAGCCGTGAGAAACAAGAACCGATCCGGAGAGCGGACGGCCGGGGAGTACTCCGGCGACACCGAGGTCCACAGCATCACTGACGCCGCGACTGCGCACTCGGAAGAGATGCGCCAGCGGATGATCAAGTACGCCGTGGCCATGGGCATCCGCATGGTCTGCCTTATCCTCGTGTTCGTGGTGGACGGCTGGTTCAAGATCCTGCCCGTGATCGGCGCCGTCTTCCTGCCCTGGTTCGCGGTGGTGATCGCGAACGGCAGCGACCACGCCGAAGTCCACAGCGAATCGCTGATCGACTACGTCCCGCTCGATGAGCTCGACGCGCCCCGCTCCGAGGGCCCCACTGCTGAGGGACCGCTGGGTCAGGGGCCGCTCGGTGGGCGCCCGCCGGGGGCCGATGATGCCCCGACCACCCTCCTGCAGGGTGAACTGATTGACGACGACGAGGACCAGGGACAGGCTGCTTCATGAACATTTTTGACTTGGCCGGCCCCGCGGCCGAGCCTGCCACCGCGATGTGCTCCCGGAAGGCGTGCCGCGCCGACGCCGAGTGGCAACTGCTGTGGAACAACCCCAAAATCCACTCTCCGGAGCGCCGCAAGATCTGGCTGGCCTGCCGGGAGCACCGTGCCTGGCTGGAGGACTACCTCCAGACCCGCGGGCTGTGGAAGAACACCGTTCCCCTGGCCGATGCGGACGCCATCCAGAACACCGCAGAGTCGGGCATCGTCCCGGGCAAGGCCAGCTGAATGTACCGTTTCCTCTTCTCCAGCAAGTGGCTGGGGTATCTGCTGTTGGCCGCCATTTTCGCAACCGCTTGCGTGTTACTGGGCCGCTGGCAAATGGACCGCCGGGCCGAGACCCTCGCCGAGATCAACCGTGTCGTCTCCAACTATTCAGCCACCCCAATTCCGTTCGCAGAGGTTCGGAACGAGTTCGTCAACCTCGACGCCGACCGGGAATGGACGCAGGTGCAACTGCGCGGCAGCTACGACGCCGCAGGCCAACGGATCGTCCGCAACCGTCCGCTCAACGGCCAGCCCGGCTACGAAGTGGTGGTCCCCTTCAAACTGGACTCCGGCGACACGGTCGTCATCGACCGTGGCTGGCTCCCGATCGGCAACAACACTCCCGGCAGGCCGGACGCTATTCCGGCCCCACCGAAGGGGCCTGTGACGGTGGTGGCCCGGCTCAAGCCTTCCGAGCCGGAACTGCAGCGCGGCGCACCCGACGGGCAGCTCGCCTCCATCGACCTGCCCGCGTACGCCGCCGAACTCGGATATCCCGTGCTCACCGGCGCTTATGGCCAGCTGGCCTCCGAGACCCCGCCGATGACGGATATGCCCGTCGCCTTCCCGATGCCTTCAACCGACGAGGGGACGCACCTGTCCTACTCCCTGCAGTGGTTTGCCTTCGGCGTGCTGATGTTTATCGGCTTCGGCTACGCCGCGCGGCAGCAGGCCCGTAACGCGGCGATTGATGCCGAGGACGCCGCAGAGCGGGCCGCAGAGGGCGAATATCTGCACGCCAGCAACCCAATGCCCCGGCGTCGTCAGGCGCCCCGCAAGCGGAAGAATGCCACGGCAGAGGAAGAAGAAGACGCAATTCTCGACGCCCAGGGACTTTGAGGAAGCCTCGGATGGACAACGACGCTGTCGCCAGCGTCCGGCGCGCCCTGCTCGCGGCAGGTGCGGCGGACACCGTGGCGGTGTTCGGTTCCGCGGTTCCGACGGCGGCAGCGGCGGCCGCTGCGCTGGGCTGCGAGATCGCCGCGATCACCAACAGCCTCGTCTTCGACCTCGACGGCGCTCCGCTGCTGATCCTTGCCAGCGGCGCAGCCCGGGTCGACGTAGGCAAAGTGGCCGACCGGCTGGGCTCCGGAAAGATCCGGCGCGCCTCCCCCGAATTCGTTCTCCATCACACGGGCCAGCGAGTAGGCGGAGTCGCCCCGCTCGGGCATCCGCAGCCAATCAGGACCCTGCTGGACACCTCCTTGGCAGCCCACCCAGTCCTCTGGGCCGGCGCCGGAGACCACAACTCAATGTTCTCGATCACCTACCAAGAACTCCAACGCATCACGAACGCGGAGGAGATGACCGTCCGCTAGCGAAGGCAACCTGCCCGCAACGAGGCGCGGAGGCAACCAGAGCAGCCGGCTCGGGCCGGACCTACGCCAGCGTGATCAAATCCAGGTAATCCTCGTTCCAGAGGTCCTCGACGCCGTCAGGCAGCAACACGACGCGCTCCGGATTCAGAGCCTCAACGGCCCCTTCATCGTGGCTCACCAGGACGACGGCGCCGGTGTAGTTGCGCAGGGCGCCGAGGATTTCGGAGCGGCTGGCCGGGTCGAGGTTGTTGGTGGGCTCGTCCAGGAGCAGGACGTTCGCGCTCGACGCCACAATGGTGGCCAGCGCCAGCCGGGTCTTCTCGCCGCCGGACAGCACGCCGGCGGGCTTGTCGACGTCGTCACCGGAGAACAGGAAGGAGCCCAGGATGCCGCGGACCTCGGCGTCGTTCATGTCCGGGGCGGACGAGCGCATGTTTTGCAGCACGGTCCGGTCCACGTCGAGGGTTTCGTGCTCCTGGGCGTAGTAGCCGACCTTCAGTCCGTGGCCGGGGATGACCTCGCCGGTGTCGGGCTTGTCGACGCCGGCGAGCATCCGCAGCAGCGTCGTCTTGCCGGCGCCGTTGAGGCCCAGGATGACCACCTTGGAGCCGCGGTCGATCGCGAGGTCGACGTCGGTGAAGATCTCCAGCGACCCGTAGGACTTGCTGAGGCCGTCGGCGGTGAGCGGGGTCTTGCCGCAGGGCGACGGGTCCGGGAAGCGGAGCGCTGCCACCCTGTCGTTCTCGCGCACGGCTTCGAGGCCGCCGAGCAGCCGTTCGGCACGCTTGGCCATGTTCTGCGCGGCGACGGCCTTGGTGGCCTTGGCGCGCATCTTGTTGGCCTGGTCCATGAGAACCTGGGCCTTCTTTTCGGCGTTGGCCCGTTCGCGCTTGCGGGCGCGTTCGTCCGTCTCGCGCTGGAGCTGGTAGCGCTTCCAGTCCATGTTGTAGATGTCGATCTGGGCACGGTTGGCGTCCAGCAGGAAGACTTTGTTCACTGTGGCCTGGAGTAATTCGGTGTCGTGACTGATCACGATCAGGCCGCCCTGGTGGTTCTTGAGGAACTCCCGGAGCCAGGCGATGGAGTCGGCGTCGAGGTGGTTGGTGGGTTCGTCGAGGAGCATGGTCTCGGCGTCGGAGTACAGGATCCGGGCCAGTTCCACACGGCGGCGCTGACCGCCGGAAAGCGTCTTGAGCGGCTGGTTCAGCAGCCGGTCCGGCAATGCGAGGTTCGAGCAGATCGACGCGGCCTCGGCTTCGGCGGCGTAACCGCCGGCCGCCAGGAACTCGGATTCGAGCCGGTCGTAGCGGTTCATGGCTTTGCGCTGGACGGTGGCGTCTTCGCTGGCCATCTCTTCATGCGCGAGCCGGAGCTTGCCGACGGCGATGTCGAGGCCGCGGGCGGACAGAATCCGGTCCCGGGCCAGCTGTTCCATGTCGGGGGTGCGAGGGTCCTGCGGCAGGTAGCCGATCTCGCCGCTGCGCGTGACTTTACCGGCGGCGGGCAGGCCTTCGCCGGCCAGCACCCGGGTCAGTGTGGTCTTGCCTGCACCGTTACGGCCGACCAGGCCGATCTTGTCTCCCTTATCGATCCGGAAGCTCACCTGGTCCATCAGCAGTCGGGCGCCGGCGCGGAGTTCGAGATCCTGGACGGTAATCAATGCAGCTAAGGCCTTTCACGACAGGGAACGCCGCGGCACAACGGATGCAGTCTGGATGGGGCCGGGGCAGTGTGGCCGAGACGACGACCGCTACCAGTCTACCGGCAGCTGTCCTGCCGGTTGACATCGGCGGACGCCGCGGACGCTGCGAACGACGGCGGCCGGCGGCCGCCGTCGTTGCCTCCGTTTGGCGGAGCCTGCCAGAAGTACAACCTCCGCTTAGTGGAGGGCCTACAAAATGGCGGGGTTGCCGTCGCCGTATCGTCGGAAGCAAGACCCGGTGCCCTTAGGTACGCACCCCCACTTCGTGACAGGACGACCATGAGCAAGACTGACAACGGCACCGCCGAAGCCGCAATCCCGGGAACCCGGGGCACCGAATTTCCCGGCGCCGGCACCGGCCCGGCCGGCGACGCAGGCACTGCAGGACCGGACCGGCGCAGGCGGCGGTGGAACGCCACCGACCTCGGCCTGATCGCCGTGTTTGCCGCCCTGGTGGCGGTGTCCGCCGTGGTGCCGGCCATCCCGGTCGGCGCCCTCGGCGTCCCCATCACCGTTCAGACTCTTGCCGTCATGCTCACGGGCCTGGTGCTCGGAGGCGGCCGGGCCTTCGCTGCCGTCGGGCTGTACGTGCTGCTGGGTCTGGCCGGGCTGCCGATTTTCAGCGGCGGCCGCGGCGGCCTCGGTGTGCTGGCCGGCCCCTCCGCCGGCTACATCATCGCCTTCCCCCTTGCGGCCGCCGCTGTCGGCTGGCTGGCCGCCGTCGTGCTGCATCGTGTCAGCCGGAAACTGCGGGCGGTGGCCCTGTTTGCCGCCGCGATGGCCGGCAGTATTGTCTTCGTGCACACGCTTGGCATCGTAGGCCTGATGCTGAACGCGCGGCTGGATCTGTCCAAGGCTTTCCTGGCCGACCTGGTGTTCTACCCTGGCGATGTGATTAAGAACGTGCTGGCGGTCAGCATCGCCGTGGCCCTGCACAAGGCGTTTCCCGACCTCCTGGTCCGCCGCGCCCGCCCAGCCGGCGAGCCCACCGGGCGCCCGTGAGCATCATCCTTGACCGGGCAGCGGTCCGGGTGGCCATCGACGGATGCCCGGAGCCAAAAACCCTGCTCGAACCCATCTCGTTGACCCTGACCGAGCGCCGGATCGGCGTGATTGGGGCCAACGGCTCGGGAAAGTCCACCCTGCTGCGGATGTTCAACGGGCTGGTTCCGCCCAGTTCCGGGACGGTGACGGTGTCCGGTGCCGACTCGGTCCGCGACGTCCGCGCGGTCCGCCGACGGGTTGGCTTTGTCTTCACCGATCCGCTCGCGCAGCTCGTGATGCCGACCGGGCGCGAGGACGTGGAACTGTCGCTGCGCCGTTCGGTGCGGAACCCGCGGGACCGGCGGGCCCAGGCCGAAGCGGTGCTGGGCCGGTTCGGGCTGCTGTCACTGGCGGACCAGAGCGTGTACGAGCTTTCCGGCGGCGAACGGCAGCTCGTGGCCCTCGCGGCCGTGCTGGCAGTCAGCCCGGACATCCTGGTCATGGACGAGCCGTCCACGCTGCTGGACCTGCGCAACCGCGAGCTGCTGCGGCGCACCCTGGCCGGGTTGGAGCAGCATATCATCCTGTCCACGCACGACCTTGAGCTGGCTCTGGACCTGGACCGGGTGCTGGTGGTGGACGCCGGGAGGATCGTGTACGACGGCGCCGCAGCGGCCGCCGTCGAGCACTACCGGAAGCTCTGCGCTGCAGATCCGGCTCCCGTGCCGCCCGCCGGCGGAGATCCGGCACGGCCATGAGAGGCCACGGCTTCCTGCTCGCCAACTATGTGCCGGGGACGTCGCCGGTGCACCGCACACCGCTGTGGCTGAAGTTCCTGCTGGTGCTGGCGTGCGGGATGGCGTCATTCCTCGTCGCCGACTGGACCGCGGCCGCTGTGGTGCTCGCCCTGCTGTGTGGGGTCTATCTGGCCAGCGGGGCCGGGCTGCGCCGCCTGCTCCGGGCGCTTCGGCCGGTCCTGCCGGTGCTGGGCGTGCTCGGCGTGTTCCAGTGGTGGCAGCTCGGCGGACCGACGGCGGCGCGGATCGTCCTGAACATTTTGGTCTGCGTCGTGGCGGCGTCGATCCTGACGGCCACCACACAGGTCCAGACTCTGTTGGATGGCGTCGCTGCCCTGGCCAGCCCGTTCCGCCGGTTCGGCGCAGACCCGGAACGGTTTGCGCTGACGATTGCCATCATGCTCCGCAGCATTCCCTTCATCGCGGGTGCGTATGCCGATGTGCGCGACTCTGCCCGGGCCCGCGGCCTGGACCGGAATCCCCGTGCTCTGGTGCTGCCGGTGTTCATCACGACTGTGGCGTTTGCCCGGCAAACCGGCGACGCCCTGACAGCCCGTGGCCTGGGCGACGCGGAGGACCAGGACTAGGGCGGGGTTGGCTGAACAGGGCCCGGGACATGCCCCTTGCTGCGGCCCAGCGATGAGCATGCTCTCCCCTGTCCGCGGCCGGTGCACATATCTGCACTATGTCCAGCCAGGGCGCCCAGAAATGAGCATGTCCCCCCGGGGCCGGCGCCCAGAAATGAGCATGTCCCCCGGGGCCCTACCGGAGCGACCGGTACTCGAACAGCGCCGCCGTTCCCATCCCGCCGGCAATGCTGATCATGGCCAACGCCAACGTGCCGTCCGCAGGGTTCCGGCGGGCCTGGGCCAGGAGCCGGGTGACGAGCACCGCGCCGGAGGCGCCGTAGGCGTGGCCCAGGGCGAGGGCTCCGCCGTCGAGGTTGGCGCGCTCCGGGTCAATGCCCAATTCATCGAGGCAGGCCAGTGTTTGGGAGGCGAATGCCTCGTTGAACTCGACCAGCCCGAGCTCTCCGGACGCTACGCCGGAGTCCGCGAGGAGGCGTTGGGCCGCTGCGGCTGCCCCCATCCCCAGCAGCACCGGGTCCACGCCGGCCGTGTCCGTGCCGAGAACCAGCAGCCCGTCGCGCGCTCCGAACTCCCGTGCCCGGGCCATCGAGGTGATCACGACGGCCGCGGCCCCGTCCGCATCGAAACACGAGTTCCCCGCGGTTACCGTCCCGCCGGGAACGAACGCGGCGGGGAACCGGGCCAGCACGGCGGGCGTGAGGGACCGCCGAGGCCCGTCGTCGGAACCCACGGGACCCGCGGGGCCGGCCAGCGGAACCCTCTCCCCGTCGAACGCACCGGCCGCAGCGGCCTCGAGGGCGCGACGGTGGCTGCGCAGAGCAAAGTCGTCCTGCCGTTGCCGCGGAATGCCGCAACTGGCGGCAACGTTTTCGGCGGCCTCGCCCATGTCAGGGTCGCCATGGCGGAGGGGCGCGAACTGGGCCCGGCCAAAGAAGTCCGGCTCGCCGTCGGGGCCCGGCCGCGCCCGGAGCGGTGCCGTGCTGATGCTCTCCACCCCGCCGGCGAGGTACACGCCCCCGCCGCCGGACGCCACCAGCCGCGACGCCAGCACGATGGCGTCGAGCCCGGAACCGCACTGCCGGTCCACGGTCAGCCCGGGGACGCTCACGGGCAGCCCGGCCTCGAGGGCTGCGAGCCGGGCAACATTGCCGCCGCCGCCCACGGCGTTGCCGACCACCACGTCCGCCACCAGTTCAGTCGGGACGTCCACAACGCTGAGCAGGCTGCGCAGTACCGGCGCGAGCAGTTCGTGGGCTTGCAGCGTCTTCAGCGTTCCGTGCGCGCGGCAGATCGGAGTGCGCAGCGCAGCGATGATGACGGGCTGCCGGTCCGCCGGCACCGATCCGGCCCGGCGCAGCCCGCGCACCATTGGCATCCGGGACGGGGTCTGGGTCTCAGCCAAGGCGCCGGACGCGCGGATCGTTACGGGCGATCCACTCAAGCAGCAGCGGACGGCTTAGCTTGCCGCGGTCCGTGAGCGGCAACTCCCCCAGCAGATAGTAATCCAGCGGCCGCTTGTTCCGGGCCAGCTGACCCTCGACGCCGGTCTTCAGCTGGGTGGCCGTCACGCCGCCGTGGGAGGCCCGCACGGCCGCCACGACGCGCTGGCCGCGGAGATCATCCGGCTGCCCCGCGGCCACGGCCGCCGCAACCCCGGGCACGGACGCGAGGCACAGCTCCACCTCGTGCGGGTACACGTTGGTCCCCGCGGTGATGATCATGTCCGAACGGCGGCCCAGCAGGTGCAGCGTTCCGTCGGACAGGTAGCCCTGGTCGCCCACCGTGAACCAGCCGTCGAAGCACTGCAGCGCCTCGCCGTCGTCGCCCCACAGGTATCCGTCGCTGACCATGCCGCCGCGGACGCAGACGTTGCCGTCCACCCCGTCCGGAACCGGCGCCCCGGCGCCGTCCAGGATCCTGATCTCAACGCCCGGGAATGCCTTGCCGATGCCGGTGCCGATCCCGGCGCCCCCCGATGCCGGGGATTCGCCCGGCCGCAGGCCGGCACCGGCGACGAAACTGAGCTCCGCGGCGCCGTAGTACTCGAAGATCGTGGCGTTGGGGGCCCAACGGCGGGCGGCCTCCAGCGTCCGTGTGTCCAGCTTGGAGCCGGAGCAGATGATGCTCCGCAGGCCGGAGGCGTCCACGCCGCCGGACACACCGCGCTCGCTGAGCAGCCGCAGCATGGTGGGGACCAGGACCAGGCGGGTGATGCCGTCGTGACTGACCGCCGCGTGCGCGTCGCCGACGTCGAAGTGTTCCAGGGTATGGAACTCGGAGCCGGCGTACAGGCACTCGGCGAGGGCATAGAGGTTGAGGCTGGCCGCGAGCGGCCCCGGCGCGAGCGTCCGGTCGTGGGGGGCCAGGCCGAAGAACTCCACCGACGACTCGAAGGACTGCTGCCAGGAGCGCCGCGACCGGCTGAACGCCTTCGGCAGCGCCGTGGTTCCGGAGGTCAGACCGATCAAAAAGGGCGATTCCGGCACTCCATCGCTGAGCGCCGGAGCGAGGCCAAGCTCCAGCTCAGAACCCGCGTCCGCGCTGTTGGCGGGGACCGCCTCCGCGATCCGTGCGGTGAGGCCGTCCAGGAGCTGCCGGGGCCAGGCGGGGTCCAGCACGGCGCAACGGCGGCTACCAGCCACGGCCGCAGCGAAGGCCACCGCAAAGTGGGTCGAGTTGCGCTCGGTCAGGACCGTCACCGCCGGGGTGACCGGCACGAGGTCTTCGGCGGCGTCCCGGAGCTCGGCCCAGCTCAGGCGCTTACCCGCCACCACGACGGCGGTGGCGTCGGGGCGTTCATCGGCCCAGCGCTGGAGTCTGTCGAGAAAAGGCATCGGGGCAACTTTACCGGGGACGGGGTACCTTGCGGGCGGCAGACGATATTGTGACAGCATGAGCTTCAACGACAACGTCCAGCTGGACCCGTCCCAGGTCCAGGACCGCCGGGGCATGGGACGCGGCACCAAGATCGGCGGCGGGATCGGTGGCGGCATCGTGTTGCTGCTGGCGGCGCTGTTCGGCATCAATCCCAGCCTCCTTGAAGGGCTCACCGGCACCACGCCGGACCAGTCGCAAAGCCAGGGCACGGCGCCCGCGTGCAAGACCGGCGCGGACGCCAATGCACGACTCGATTGCCGGATCAACGGCACGGTGAACAGTCTTAATGCGTTCTGGCCGGCGTACCTGGCCAAATACGGCAAGAAGTATCCGCAGCCCGAGACCGTGATCTTCAGCAATTCCACGAACACCGGCTGCGGGGCCGCGACGTCGGAGGTGGGGCCGTTCTACTGCCCGGTGGACAAGACGGCGTATTTCGACCCCGGATTCTTCCAGGAGCTCGTGGACCGCTTCGGTTCCTCCGGCGGGCCGCTGGCGCAGGAGTACGTGGTGGCGCATGAGTTCGGCCACCACATCCAGAATCTGCTTGGCACCATCGACCGCGCGCAGCAGGATCCCCAGGGTCCCGCGTCCGGCGGGGTGCGGGTGGAACTCCAGGCGGACTGCTACGCGGGCCTGTGGGTCCGCTACGCCACCACCACGAAGGACCCGACTTCGGGCCAGCCGTTCCTCGCGCCGTTGAAGGACCAGGACCTGCAGGATGCCCTGTCCGCAGCCTCCGCGGTGGGTGATGACCGGATCCAGAAGGCCGCCACCGGCCGGGTCTCACCGGAGTCCTGGACCCACGGCTCCAGCGCGCAACGGCAGAAGTGGTTCTATCAGGGCTACAAGACCGGCGACATCAACCAGTGCGACACCTTCAAGGTCGCCACCCCGTAGCGCCAAAACCTCATCCGCTGCTCCGCAACCGCCCTTATGGCGTGTCTAAAGGGCCGTTGTGGAGCAATCGATGGAACGACGACGGCGGGCCCGCCTCTGGGAGGTGGGCCCGCCGTCATTTCCTGCAGGTAAGTCGGTGCACTCTCAGATATTGAAGCCGAGGGCCCGCATCTGGTCGCGGCCGTCTTCGGTGATCCGCTCCGGACCCCACGGCGGCATCCACACCCAGTTCAGGCGCCAGTCGTCCACGATGCCGTCCAGGGCCTTGCCCACCTGCTCCTCGATCACGTCAGTGAGCGGGCAGGCGGCGGTGGTGAGCGTCATGTCGATCAGCAGGGCGCCGTCGTCGTCCGAGTACTTCAGGCCGTAGAGCAGGCCAAGGTCAACGATGTTCACACCCAGTTCCGGGTCGATCACATCCTTGAGTGCCTCTTCGACGTCTTCGAGGCCCGTCCGGGCCATATTGATTTCGGTCATGGCGTAGTCCTTACTAGGCCTGTGCTGCGGCGTCGGCGGCAGCGATGGTGGCCGCCCCTGCGCCGGTGGCGTAGCGGTCGTAACCTTCTTCTTCGAGGCGGTCGGCGAGTTCCGGGCCGCCCTCTTCGACAACCTGGCCGTCAACGAACACGTGCACGAATTCCGGCTGGATGTAGCGCAGGATCCGGGTGTAGTGGGTGATCAGCAGGGTGCCCATGTTGCCCTCGGCGTGGGCGCGGTTCACGCCTTCGGAGACAACCTTCAGCGCGTCGACGTCGAGGCCGGAGTCGGTCTCGTCGAGGATGGCGAACTTCGGCTTGAAGAGCTCCAGCTGGAGGATTTCGACGCGCTTCTTCTCGCCGCCGGAGAAGCCCTCGTTGACGTTGCGCTGGGTGAAGTCGGCGTCGATGCGCAGCTTCTCCATGGCGGCCTTGACGTCTTTGGTCCAGGTGCGGAGCTTCGGGGCTTCACCGTCGATCGCGGTCTTGGCGGTGCGCAGGAAGTTGGTCATGCTCACGCCGGGCACCTCCACCGGGTACTGCATGGCCAGGAACAGGCCGGCACGGGCGCGCTGGTCGACCGTCATCGCGAGGACATCTTCGCCGTCGAGCGTGATGGAGCCGCTCGTGACGTTGTAGCGCGGGTGGCCGGCGATCGTGGAGGCCAGGGTGGACTTCCCGGAGCCGTTGGGACCCATGATGGCGTGCGTCTCGCCGGTCTTGATGGTCAGGCTGACGCCCTTCAGGATTTCCTTGGTGCCCTGCTCGGTGTCAATGCTGACGTGCAGGTCCTTGATCTCAAGAGTAGACATGTGTCTTGTTCTCCTCTGCACCGTGCCTCTCGGCGGCGGTGCGGTTCTCGACGATAAGTTTTGGTGGAGCTGGTTGCCGGCCGGGCGGGAGGGACATCCCTCCCGCGGTCAGCTGAAGTTTGGTGCCTCGGCGCCGTTCAGGATGGTGCTGACGTCCACGTAAACGTCGCCATCCTGGATGGTCACGGCGAAGACGGGTACCGGGTCGTAGGCGGGCAGCTGGAGCGGTTGGCCGCTGCGGAGGTCGAACTGGGAGCCGTGGCCCCAGCATTCGATCTTGCAGTCTTCCACTTCGCCCTCTGAGAGGGAGATGTCCGCGTGCGAGCAGGTGTCGCCGATGGCGTGGATCTCCCCCATCGAATCCTTCACGATCGCTACGGGGTAGTCGTCGATCAGGATACGCAGCGCCTGTTTGAGTTGGATCTCGCTGGCGCTGCACACCAGTTCGCCCTTCGGCTGTTCCGTCATGTTCGTTGTCCGTGTTCTCTCGTGCCGTGTCTTCTGGTGCTGCGCACTAGTTGTCTGTGGCGGCGAGCTCGCGCTCGACGGCGGCCGTGAGGCGTTCCTCGATGGCGGGAACCTTGATTTGCTGGATGATCTCGTTCAGGAAGCCGCGGACCACCAGACGGCGGGCCACCTTTTCCGGAATGCCGCGGGCCATCAGGTAGAACAGGTGCTCGTCGTCGAAACGGCCGGTGGCGCTGGCGTGGCCCGCGCCGGCGATCAGGCCGGTTTCGATCTCCAGGTTGGGCACGGAGTCCGCGCGGGCGCCGTCGGTGAGGACCAGGTTGCGGTTGGCCTCGTAGGTGTCGGTGCCTTCTGCTTCCTTGCGGATCAGGACGTCGCCGACCCAGACGGTGTGCGCGTCGCGGCCCTGAAGGGCGCCCTTGTACAGCACGTTGGACTTGCAGTTGGCGACCGCGTGGTCCACGAACAGGCGCTGCTCGAGGTGCTGGCCGGCGTCGGCGAAGTACAGGCCGAACAGTTCCGCTTCCGCGCCGGGCTCGGTGAAGCGGGCCGACGGGGTGACCCGGACCAGGTTCCCGCCGAGGCTGACGACGATGTGCTTGAACTTGGCGTCGCGGCCAAGTTTCGCCTGCTGGGAGGAGGCGTGCACGGCGTCGTCGTTCCACTCCTGGAGCGAGATGACGGTGAGCTGCGCACCGTCCTCGACGAGGATCTCGATGTTTTCCGAGACGACGGCGCTGCCCTGGTGATCCAGCACGACGACGGCCTTGGAGAACTTTTCCGCGACAATCACGACGTGCTGCGCGGAAGCGTCGGTGCCCCGGCCGGTCAGCAGGACGCTGACTTCGCCGTCCACCTGGACCTCTGCCGGGACCGTAATGACGGTGGCCTCGGTGAAGTTCTCCCACGCATTGGCGGAAACCCGGTCCTCGGGGATGGCTGACGAACCGATGCGGGCGTCGTCGCGGTCGACGGTTTCGATCCGGACGCTGTCCGGGGCGGTGATGGCCACGGACGGCGCGGCACCGTTGAGGACCTCGGTGTGCAGGCCCCGGAGTCGCTTGAGCGGTGTGAACCGCCAGTCTTCCTCCATGCCGGTCAGCGGCTTGAAATCCGCCAGCTTGTACGAGGTCAGGCGGCCGGCGCGCGAGCTGTCCGGGATGCCGACGCCGCCGCCGTGCGAGTGCGCCTTGACGGCGTCGCCGGCCAGCGGGGACTTGGACGCCGCGGCGTTCAGCGGTGACAGGCTTTCGCCTTCCTCGGTGAAACCGTTGATGAACGGCTGGGCCGAGGGCGCGCCGATGCGGGCCTTTTCAGTAGTGATGTCAGTCATTAACCGACCGATCCTTCCATCTGCAGTTCAATCAGTCGGTTCAGCTCGAGGGCGTATTCCATCGGCAGCTCGCGGGCAATCGGCTCGATGAAGCCGCGGACGATCATCGCCATGGCCTCGTCTTCGCGCATGCCGCGGGACATCAGGTAGAAGAGCTGCTCTTCGCTGACCCGCGAGACCGTGGCCTCGTGGCCCATCGTGACGTCGTCCTCGCGGATGTCGATGTACGGGTACGTGTCCGAGCGGCTGATGGTGTCCACCAGCAGCGCATCACAGCGGACCGTGTTGGCCGAGTGCTTGGCGCCTTCCCGGACCTGGACCAGGCCGCGGTAGGCGGCGCGGCCGCCGCCGCGGGCCACGGACTTGGAGATGATCGAGCTCTTCGTGTTCGGCGCGATGTGGACCATCTTGGAGCCGGTGTCCTGGTGCTGGCCCTCGCCGGCGAACGCGATCGAGAGGGTCTCGCCCTTGGCCCCGTCCCCGACGAGGTAGACGGCCGGGTACTTCATGGTGACCTTGGAACCGATGTTGCCGTCGATCCACTCCATGGTGGCGCCTTCAGCGCAGACCGCGCGCTTGGTCACCAGGTTGTACACGTTGGTGGACCAGTTCTGGATGGTCGTGTAGCGGACGCGGGCGCCCTTCTTCACGATGATTTCCACGACGGCGGAGTGCAGCGAGTCCGAGGTGTAGATCGGCGCGGTGCAGCCCTCGATGTAGTGGACGTAGGAATCTTCGTCCGCGATGATCAGGGTGCGCTCGAACTGGCCCATGTTTTCCGTGTTGATGCGGAAGTAGGCCTGCAGCGGGATGTCCACGTGGACGCCCTTGGGCACGTAAACGAACGAACCGCCGGACCAGACCGCGGTGTTCAGCGACGCGAACTTGTTGTCGCCCACCGGGATGATGGTGCCGAAGTACTCCTGGAAGATCTCCGGGTGCTCACGCAGCGCGGTGTCGGTGTCCAGGAAGATGACGCCCTGGGCCTCCAGGTCCTCGCGGATCTGGTGGTAGACCACCTCGGACTCGTACTGGGCGGCGACGCCGGAGACGAGGCGGCTGCGCTCCGCTTCCGGGATGCCCAGCTTTTCGTAGGTGTTCCGGATGTCCTCGGGCAGGTCCTCCCAGGTGGCGGCCTGCTTCTCGGTGGAACGTACGAAGTACTTGATGTTGTCGAAGTCGATGCCGGACAGGTCCGCGCCCCAGGTGGGCATGGGCTTGCGGTCGAAGTACTTCAGACCCTTCAGGCGCAGGTCCAGCATCCACTCCGGCTCGTTCTTCTTGGCCGAGATGTCACGGACAACGTCCTCGTTGATGCCACGGCGTGCGTTGGCGCCGACGTCGTTCTTGTCGGCCCAGCCGTACTCGTAGGTGCCGATTCCGTGCAGCTCAGGATTCTTTTCCAGAATCTCCGAAATCACAGTGGATTCAGCAACCTTCTTCTCTGATAGTTGGTCCGTCATCACGGCCTTTCTTGCAGATGGTTGGATACTTCGTCCGGGTGGCCCGGCTCCGAGGGGCTGGAAGCCCCGACGGCGGCCGGACGGCCCGTAGGTATGTGGGTGGTGCAGACGTGACCGCCGCGCGCCAGGGTGGAAAGCCGGCGCACGTCGACGCCGACCAGCCGGGAGAACACTTCGGTCTCCACGTCGCAGAACACCGGGAACTGCGCGGCGAGCTGTTGGATGGGGCAGTGGCCCTGGCAGAGCTGCACGCTGGAGAGTGCGGCAGGAAGCGGCGCCTTGGCCTCGATCGACTGTGCCGAGGCGACGAACCCGTCTCGGCTCAGGGCTTCGGAGAGCACGCGGGCGCGGGCGGTGATGTCACTGCCCGCCTCCTCGATTTCCGGCGCGTAGCGTCGTTCCATCTCGCCAAAGCGTTCGACGGCGAACTCCCGTACCGCTTCAGCGCCGGCCATTTCGCCGAGCCGCCGGAGCGCGGAGCTCGCGATGTCGAGGTAGTCGTTGCCGAGCGTGGACTGCCCCCGCGAGCTGAGGACGTAGCGGCGGGCCGGCCTGCCTGCGCCGGCGCCGGCACGGGCGGCCCGTTTGATCTCGATCACGCCGTGGCGTGAGAGGTGGTCCAGGTGGCGGCGGACGGCGGCAGGCGTGAAGCCCAGCAGCTCGCCGAGCTCCGCGGCGCTGATGGGTCCGTGTTCCAGCACCGCGCTCAGGACGCGGTCCCGGGTGCGTTCCTCGGCGTCGGCCGTGTTCGCGGCGCTCACCGAAGGGCGTGCGGCAGGAACTGCCGCGCCCGCGGCAGGCTCGACTGACTCCGCGCACACGTCAGGCGCGGCAGAAGTGGTTGGGCTCATGGAATACACAACACAATCATGTCGTAATTTACTCCCGCTAGCCAGTAAGGCATGGCTTTCCTGTACCCGGCCCCGGAAAGTTCGGCAGCTACTACGTCGCGTAGAATGCTTTGGTGCGATCTCCCGAATCCCCCGCCCTGACAATCAGCGGGCTCGTCAAGGATGTTGGTCCCGTGCCCAGCCTCGACGGCAAAATGCTGCGGGTGGTCAGCGGACTGTCCCTCGTAGCCGAGCGGGGACAGGTCACTGCGCTGCTGGGTGCCAACGGCGCGGGCAAGACCACCACAATCGAATGCGCGCAGGGCCTGCAGAAACGCACCCACGGCAGCATCAGCCTGCTGGGCCGGGATCCGGACACGGCCGGGGCGGAGCTGCGCGCCCGCGTCGGCGTCATGCTCCAGGACGGCGGCCTGCCGCCGTCGGCGCGCCCCATCCCCCTGCTCCGGCACGTCGCCGGCATGTACCAGGACCCGTGGCCGGTGGACGACCTTGTCCGGCGCCTGGGGATCGACGCGTTCAGCCGGACCAACGTCCGGCGCCTGTCCGGGGGCCAGAAGCAACGGCTCGCCCTTGCCGCGGCACTGGTCGGCCGGCCCGAGGTGCTTTTCCTCGACGAACCGAGCGCCGGCCTGGACCCGCAGTCCCGGCAGCTGGTGTTCGAGCTGATCGGCGAACTGCGAGACCGCGGCATGGGCATCATCCTCACCACGCACCTGATGGACGATGCCCAGCGCCTCGCCGACTACGTTTACATCATCGACGCCGGCCGGAACGTTGCCGAAGGCACCGTCGCCCAGCTGTTGCGCCACGAACTGGTGGCCGGCGACGCCGAGCAGCACATCCGGACGCTGCTCTTCGAAGCGGAACCGGGCCTGGACCTGACCGGGGTCCTGCCGGCCGCCGTCGAAGTCCGGGAAACGCGCGCCGGCAGCTACAGCGCCACCGGAGCGCTGACGCCGGCCGATCTCGCCGCAGTCGCGGCC
Source organism: Arthrobacter sp. 05N428_2 (assembly GCF_056397065.1). NCBI lineage: Bacteria > Bacillati > Actinomycetota > Actinomycetes > Micrococcales > Micrococcaceae > Arthrobacter > Arthrobacter sp. 05N428_2. The sequence continues at coordinate 58,519 of NZ_JBFTMR010000008.1, forward strand.
TGGTGGGCGGCCCGCGGCATCATGCCCGCGTCCATGAGCCTGGCGGCACGCAGCCTCGAGGACGTCTTCCTCGACATCTCCGGAAGGGAGACCCGATGAGCTCCGCGCACGCCGGAACGACAGCGGAAATGCCGCTGGGGAGTCCCCCCGCTCCCCTGCTGCGCCGGATCCTGCTGCAGGGCCGCTATGAAACCGCCACCATGCTCCGCAACGGCGAGCAGCTGATCCTCGCGGTCATCCTGCCGCTGCTGGCTCTGGTGGGCCTGACCGTCACGCCGCTGTTGGACGGCCTCGGCCCCAGCAGGGTCAACATCGCGGTGCCGGGCATCCTGGCGTTGTGCGCGATGTCCACGGCCTTCACCGGCCAGGGCATCTCCACCGGCTTCGACCGGCGCTACGGCGTGCTTCGTTTCCTCTCCACCACGCCCCTGGGGCGCGCGGGGCTGATCCTGGGCAAGGTGCTCGCCGTCCTCGCGGTCCTGCTGATCCAGGTGCTGGTCGTCACCGCCGTCGCCCTCCCGCTGGGATGGCGGCCCGCGGTGGCGGGCCTGCTGCCGGGACTCGTGCTGCTGGTCCTCGGTGCCGCGGCCTTCACCGCCCTCGGCCTGCTGGTAGCCGGCACGGTCCGGCCGGAGGCGACGCTGGCGATCACCAACCTGCTCTGGATCCTGCTCGGCGCTTTGGGCGGTATCGTCATTCCGGCCGAGCGGCTCCCGGCCCTCGCCCAGGCCATTGTGCACTTCCTGCCGTCCGGGGCGCTGGGCCAGGCGCTGCGGGATGCCCTCCTGTACGGCAGCGTCAATCTTGCCGCCGTGTTTGTCCTGTTGCTCTGGACGGCGATCGCCGGCCTGGCAGCAACCCGTTGGTTTAAATGGAATTGAGAAAACTGTGAGTACGGTGTCCCGCCCTCCCCGCAACGTCCTGTCCCGGATCTCCTCCCGGCTGCCCGTCACCGTCGACAAGACAATCCGGCGGCTCGCCGTGCTGTCCCTGATCGGCCAGACCGTGCTGGTGGTCACCGGCGGCGCCGTTCGCCTCACCGCCTCCGGGCTGGGCTGCCCCACGTGGCCCCGCTGTACCGACAATTCGCTGGTCAACACGCCGGGAATGGGGATTCACGGCTTCATCGAGTTCGGCAACCGGCTCCTGACCTTTGCGCTGGCCGCCGTCGCCGTGATGATGCTGGTGTACCTGTGGAACCTGCGCAAGGAACGCCGCGATCTCTTCCTGCTGGCCGCGGGCCTGCTGGCCAGCATCCCGGCGCAGGCGGTGATTGGCGGCATCACCGTCCTCACCCAGCTGAATCCGTGGGTGGTGGGGCTGCACTTCCTGGTTTCGATGGCCCTGGTGGTCCTCGCGACGCTGCTGGTCAACCGGGCCTACGGGCGTTCCGGCAAGGCGCGGACCCGGGAACTCGTTCGGCTGCCGGGCGCCGCGCGCCCGGTGATGACCGCCGTGGTCTTCTTCTCCGCTGTGGCCGTCTGCCTGGGCGTCGTAGTGACGGGGGCCGGCCCGCACGCCGGCGACGCGGACGCGCCGCGCAACAACCTGGACTGGGACCTGTTTTCCCACATCCACGCCGTCCCGGCCTACCTCGTAACAGCCGGGGCGCTGTTCGGCGTGGTCCTGGTCTTCCGCGGCCGCATCGCGGGCCCGTTCCGCACGGCGGTCTTCCTGCTTTTGGGTGTCACCGTGCTGCAGGCGGTTATCGGTTTCACGCAGTACTACAACGGCATCCCCGCACTGCTAGTGGGCGCTCACATGCTGGGCGCTGCCTTGCTGATGAGCGCCGCCACGAACGCCGCGGACATCGCGCGCAGCAGCCCGCTGAAGTAACCGGGACCGCAGCGGAGCGGTCTTCCTTGCCTCTCTTTTCCCTGCGGGGCTGTGTAGCCTGACCCTGTAGAGGGAAGGGTTTCGCCGTGAATGGGTTCGTGGAAGGCATCCTGCACATCAGCCCCGTGCTGGCGTTCACCCTCGTGGGCTGCCTGGTCTTTGCCGAAGACGCGGTGTTCATCGGGTTCGTCGTGCCGGGCGAGACCGCCGCGGTTCTGGGCGGCGTCGTTTCGAGCCGGGGCGAGGTACCGCTTTGGGGCATGGTCGCCGTCGTTGTCCTGGCCGCGGTGGCAGGCGACACAATCGGCTACGAAGTCGGGAAGCATCTCGGTCCCAGGCTCTTGAATACCCGGATCATGAAGAAACGGCGCGCCGCCCTGTCCAAGGCTCAGGATTTTCTGCGCCGGCGCGGCGGCTCCGCCGTCTTCCTCGGCCGCTTCGTGGCGTTCTTCCGGGCCGTCATGCCCGCCCTGGCCGGAAGTTCCCGAATGCACTATCCGCGCTTCCTGGCGTTCAATGCCGCCGGAGGCCTCACCTGGGGGATCGGCTTCGTCCTGCTCGGCTACTTTGCCGGTAATTCCTACGATGCGGTGGCCAAGGTTGCCGGCCGGGACATCACGGCAGCCATTGTGCTGATCGGGCTGCTGGCTGTGATCATCTGGCGCGTCCGCCATGCGCGGGCTGCCCGGCGCTCACCGGCGGCTCCCCCGGACTCCGAGGGCCGCACGGTACCGGCGGGCGACTGACCCCTTAGCCGCCGACGAGCGCGGAGCCTACGAAGGGATCGACCGCCAGCGCCAGGAAGAGCAGGGTGAGGTAACTGATCGAACCGTGGAAGACCTTCATCGCGCCCGTATTCGAGACGTCCCCGTGCTGGGCCCGGTTGTAGAGGGCGTGCGACTCGTACAGGAACCAGGCACCCGCGCCGACGGCGGTGACGGTGTAGACCCATCCGGCGGCTCCCACCGGGATCATCAGCAGCGAGCAGGCAACCATGGCCCACGCGTACAGGACCACCTGCACCGACACCACCTTGGCACCCGCGATTGCACCGAGCATCGGCACGTTGGCGTTGCGGTAGTCCTCGCCGTAGCGCATGGACAGCGGCCAGTAGTGCGGCGGGGTCCACAGGAAGATCACCATGAACAGAACGAAAGCGGGCCACTGAACCGTGTTGGTCACGGCCGCCCAGGCAATCAGGACCGGGAAGCAGCCGGCGGCGCCGCCCCAGACGATATTCTGCGCGGTTCGGCGCTTGAGGATCATCGTGTAAATCACCACGTAGAACACGATGGCGCCTAGGCCCAGCCACGCCGAGAGCGGGTTGGCGCCGAACCAGAGGATCACGATCGCAGCGGCGCCGAGGAGCCAGGAGAACACCAGGGCTTCACGCGGGGTGATCTCGCCGGTGACCAGCGGCCGCTTCTCGGTCCGGTGCATGAGTTTGTCGATGTCGCGGTCGAGATAGCAGTTGAACGCGCCGGCACTGCCGGCGGCGAAGGCGCCCCCGACGAGGGTCGCCAGGATCAGGCCGAGGGACGGGAAGCCACGCTGGGCGTAGATCATGGTGGGCAGGGTGCTGACCAGCAGGAGTTCGATCACCCGCGGCTTCGTGAGCGCCAGGTAGGCCTTCGCCTTGCGGGCGAAGCCGATCCGACCCGGTGCCGGGGAGAAGTTTAGCGGCGTATCAGTTGTGCTCACGGTGGCAGTCACCTGTTCTGTCTGGCAGTTCTGTCTGGCGGTTCTGTCTGGCTGTTCAGCCCGGCTGGTCGTCGCAATGCGCCCTGCGTCCGGGCCAGTGCAGTCGGGGGTCCATTCGCGGCGCACAGGCATGTCCTAGCCCCCGGTGGTGGCCACCCACCATCCTACCGTGGCGGCGCCGACGTCCACGCCCCGGCGGACGCCGCCGCAATTTCGCCTGCCTTGGCCGGGGCCCCGGCAGCCGCGGGTCGCGGGGATTCACAAAGACCGGAAACACGTCCAATTCCTGAGATACCCCCCGCCCGGCCGCTGGAATGGGGATAAGCTGTCAAACAGATCAGCACGCACGCGCGGGCCCACGGCGCCCACTGCCTCTGCGCGGGCGGCTGAATGACGAGATCAACGTTTCGATGGTGAATGGCTGGTACTAACCGCAGCGGGCACCAAACCGTGTCCCGGCGGAACGTACTGTGCCATCGGCTGTCAGCACAGAGAGGGGCCCGGTTTACGTGCCACATTTGGAAGAGCAAGAACTGTCTTGGACCAGCGCGGACCAGCGCGCCGTCGATACCATCCGGGTGCTCGCGGCGGATGCCGTGGAGAAGGTCGGCAACGGCCATCCCGGCACGGCGATGAGCCTGGCGCCGGCCGCTTACCTGCTCTTCCAGAAGCTGATGCGGCATGATCCGGCGAACCCGGAATGGCTGGGCCGCGACCGCTTCGTGCTGTCCCCGGGCCACACATCCCTGACCCTGTACATCCAGCTCTTCCTCTCCGGCTACGGCCTGGAGCTGAAGGACCTTGAGGCGCTGCGGACCTGGGGCTCGCTGACCCCTGGCCACCCGGAGTACAAGCACACCAAGGGTGTGGAAATCACCACGGGCCCGCTGGGCCAGGGCCTGGCATCGGCGGTCGGTTTCGCATATTCGCAGCGCCGCATGCGCGGGCTTTTCGACGCCGAAGCCGCCGCCGGCACGAGCCCGTTCGACCACACCATCTGGGTGATCGCTTCCGACGGCGACCTGCAGGAAGGCGTGACGTCCGAGGCGTCCTCGCTCGCCGGCCACCAGGAGCTCGGCAACCTCGTGGTGATCTACGACGAGAACCACATCAGCATCGAGGACGACACCAATGTCGCCTTCACCGAAGACGTCCTGGCCCGCTACGCGGCCTACGGCTGGCACACCCAGCGGGTCGACTGGACGCGGACTGGCGCATACAAAGAGGACGTCGCCGAACTGCACGCGGCGTTGCTCGCCGCGAAGGCCGAAACGGGCAAGCCGTCCATTATTTCGCTGCGGACCATCATCGGCTGGCCGGCGCCGAAGAAGCAGAACACCGGCAAGATCCACGGCTCGGCGCTGGGCGCCGAGGAAGTCGCAGGCCTCAAGCGGATCCTCGGTTTCGACCCGGAGCTGTCCTTCCAGGTCGAAGACGAAGTCCTCGACCACACCCGCCAGGCCCAAGCACGCGGCGCCGCGGCCCGCTCCGAGTGGCAGGCAACCTTCGAGGCCTGGCAGTCCGGGAACCCCGAGGCGGCCGCGCTGCTGGAACGCGTCGAGGCGCGTAAGCTCCCGGCCGAGATCGACGCCGCGCTGCCGGTCTTCGAGGCCGGCAAGGACGTTTCCACCCGTGCCGCGTCCGGCAAAGTGCTGAACGCGATCGGTCCGGTCATGCCTGAACTGTGGGGCGGCTCGGCGGACCTGGCCGAGTCCAACAACACCACGATCGAAGGCTCGCCCTCGTTCATCCCGGCTTCCCGGCAGACCGACGCCTGGAAGGGCAACCCCTACGGCCGGGTGCTGCACTTCGGCATCCGCGAGCACGCCGCAGCGTCGATCGTGAACGGGATCAGCCTCGCCGGCCCGACCCGGGCGTTCTCCGGCACGTTCCTGATCTTCTCCGATTACCAGCGCCCGGCGATCCGGCTCGGCGCGCTGATGGGCGCCCCGTCGCTGTACGTCTGGACGCACGACTCGATCGGCCTCGGCGAAGACGGACCCACCCACCAGCCGGTCGAACAGCTCGCCTCACTCCGCGCCGTCCCGGGCCTGGACGTCGTCCGCCCCGGCGACGCGAACGAGGTCGCCGCGGCCTGGAAGGTCATGCTGGAGAACCACCAGAACCCGGCCGGGATCGTGCTGACCCGGCAGAACATCCCCACCTGGGACCGCGGTACCGGCGACGCCGACGGCGACACCTTCGGTTCCGTCGCCGGCGTTGCGAAGGGCGGCTACGTCTTGGCCGAAGCGTCCACCGGCGGCAAGACGGTGGCCGCCCAGGTCATCCTGATCGGCACCGGCTCCGAGGTCCAGCTCGCCGTGGCGGCCCGCGAAGCCCTGCAGGCCGAAGGGATCCCCACTCGGGTCGTGTCCATGCCCTGCGTCGAATGGTTCAACAAGCAGGACGCCGCGTACCGCGAGTCCGTGCTCCCCGCCGACGTCAAGGCCCGGGTCTCCGTGGAAGCGGGGCTGGCCCTGGGCTGGAGGGAATTCGTCGGCGACGCCGGCCGGTCCGTCAGCCTCGAGCACTTCGGCGCCTCCGCGGACTACAAGCGCCTGTTCCAGGAGTTCGGTATCACCGCCGAAGCGGTTGCCGCCGCTGCCAAGGAATCACTCGCCGGCCTCCAGGCCTAACCCAAACTTCACGCCTTCCGGTCCGCCGCCCCAACAGGCGGCGGCCCCCGATTTCAGGAGTCACCTTTGAACACCACCTCCACCCCCACGCAGCAGCTCTCCGACGCCGGCGTCTCCATCTGGCTCGACGACCTGTCCCGCGGTCGCCTCGCCACCGGCACGCTGCGCAAACTGATCGAAGAGAAGAACGTCGTCGGGGTCACCACGAACCCGAGCATCTTCCACGCCGCCATCACCACCGGCACCGATTACGACGCCAAGATCAAGGAAATGGCCGCTGCCGGCGCCAGCGTCGAGGAAACGATCTTCTCGATCACCACCACCGACGTCGCCGACGCCTGCGATCTCTTCGCCCCGGTCGCGGCCGCAACGAACGGGGTCGACGGCCGGGTTTCGATCGAAGTTGACCCGCGCCTCGCGTGGGACACCGCCGGCACCATCACCGAAGCCAAGGAACTGTCCGGCCAGGTCAACAAGGACAATGTCCTGATCAAGATCCCGGCCACGCTTGAGGGCCTCGAGGCCATTACCGCCACGCTGGCCAGCGGAATCAGCGTCAACGTGACGCTGATCTTCTCGCTGGAACGCTACCGTGCCGTGATCAACGCCTTCCAGAGCGGACTTGAGCAGGCCAAGGAAAACGGCCACGACCTGTCCAAGCTCCACTCGGTGGCGTCGTTCTTCGTCTCTCGCGTCGATACCGAAATCGACAAGCGCCTCGACGCGATCGGCACCGACGAAGCCCGGGCGCTCAAGGGCAAGGCCGGCCTTGCGAACGCCCGCCTGGCTTACCAGGTCTACGAGGAGCTCTTCTCCACCGAACGTTGGGGCCTCCTCGCCGAGGCCGGCGCGCGGCCGCAGCGCCCGCTCTGGGCCTCCACCGGCGTCAAGGACCCGGCCTACCCGGACACCATGTACGTCACCGAGCTCGTCGCCCCCGGCGTGGTGAACACCATGCCGGAAAAGACCTTGAACGCCACCTACGACCACGGCGCCATCACCGGCGACACGGTCACCCGCGGCTACGACGACGCGAACGCGACACTGAACGCCTTGGACGCCCTCGGCATCTCCTACAACGAAGTCGTGGCCGTACTCGAGTCCGAAGGTCTGGACAAGTTTGTGGCAAGCTGGAAGGAACTGCTGGCCGACGTCGAGGTAGCCCTCGCCGCTGCACGGAAGGACGCCTAGTCCCCCATGACCACTCTCAGCTACGACGCCACGGGCGCCGCCCGCCACGCCCACGAACAGCACCTGCCCGCCCTGCTCCAAGACCGGATCGCCACCAGGATCTTCGCCAAGGACGCCACCCTGTGGGGTCCCGACGCCGAAGCCGAGGCCGCCGTCCGGCTCGGCTGGGTGGAGGCCGCAGCGGTTTCACAGCCGCTGGTAGCGGACATCCTGGCGCTGCGCGACGCGCTCCGCGCCGAGGGCGTCAGCCGGATCGTCCTGTGCGGCATGGGCGGTTCCTCGCTGGCCCCCGAAGTCATCGCCGGAACCGCCGGCGTCGAGCTGACAGTGCTGGACAGCACCGACCCTGAACAGGTTGCCGCTGCCCTCGCGGACCGGCTCACGGAAACCGCCATCGTGGTGTCCTCCAAATCGGGTTCGACCCTGGAGACCGATTCGCAGCGCCGGGCCTTCGAACACGCCTTCACCGAGGCCGGCGTCGACGCAAAGAGCCGCATCATCATCGTCACTGACCCGGGGTCGCCGCTGGACAAGTCCGCCCGCGAGACCGGCTACCGCGCCGTCTTTAACGCCGATCCGCACGTCGGCGGCCGCTACTCCGCGCTGACAGCCTTCGGGCTGGTGCCATGCGGGCTCGCCGGCGTTGATCTCCAGGCCTTCCTGGACGAGGCCGAAGAGGCCGCCGAAATCCTCAATGACGACAGCGCAGAGAACATCGGCCTCGCCCTGGGCGCGGCGCTGGGCGGCACCAACCCGCTGCGCAACAAGATCGTCATTGCCGAGGACGGCTCCGGGATCGCCGGCTTCGCGGACTGGGCGGAGCAGCTCATCGCTGAGTCCACCGGCAAGCTCGGCACCGGGGTGCTGCCGGTCGTCGCAGGCCCGCACGCCCCCGAGGTGACAGGCGGCGCCGAGGACGTGCTGGTGATCAGGCTGGTGGCGGCCGACGCCGACGTCAAACTCGGCGCCAACGAATCCGCGATCGCCGGCGGCCTCGCGGCCCAGATGATGACCTGGGAATTCGCCACCGCCGTCGCGGGGCGGCTGCTCGGGATCAACCCGTTCGACCAGCCCGACGTCGAGGCTGCCAAGTCAGCCGCCCGCGGACTGCTGGACGCGCAGCCGGAACCAACGCCGGCCAACTTCACCGACGGGGCCATCGAGGTCCGTGGCGGTGAATGGCTCGGCGGCGCCGGGACCGCGGCCGAGGCCATCAGTGCGCTGCTCGGCCAGCTCGGTCCGGACGGCTACCTGAGCGTGCAGGCCTATTTCGACCGGCTCAGCTACGCCCCGCTGGAGGGCATTCGTGACGAACTCGCCGCCGTCAGCGGCCGTCCCGTCACCTTCGGCTGGGGACCCCGGTTCCTGCACTCCACCGGACAGTTCCACAAAGGCGGCCCGGCGATCGGCGTCTTCCTGCAGGTAACGGCCGCTTCCGCCACGGATCTGGCCATCCCCGAGCGGCCCTTCACCTTCGGGGAGCTGATTTCGGCCCAGGCCGCAGGCGACGCGCAGGTCCTTTCCGAACACGGCCGGCCGGTGCTGCGGTTGCACCTCACGGACCGTGCCGCAGGTGTCCGCCAGCTGCAGCAGCTCGTCTCCTCGCTGGCCGGCCAGGCCGCGCCCTACCTCGAAAGCTAAGGCACCAGAGCAACCATGCCACTCTCGCAAAACGGCGGCCGCAAGTCCGCGGGCCGGGGCCACAATCCGCTCCGCGACCCGCGGGACCGGCGGCTGAACCGGATCGCCGGTCCCTCCTCGCTGGTCCTCTTCGGCGTCACCGGCGACCTCGCCCGCAAGAAGCTCATGCCCGCCGTCTACGACCTGGCCAACCGCGGGCTGCTGCCGCCGAGCTTCGCGCTCGTCGGGTTCGCCCGGCGGCAATGGGAAAACGAGGACTTCGCCGCCGAGGTGCGGGAGTCGGTCATGAGTTACGCCCGGACCCCGTTCGACGAGACGGTGTGGAAGCAGCTGTCCGAGGGCATCCGCTTCGTGCAGGGCGAGTTCGACGACGACGACGCCTTCGAGCGCCTCAGCGAGACAATAGATGAACTCGACGAGCAGCGCGGCACCCGCGGCAACCACGCCTTCTACCTGTCCATCCCGCCGAAGGCCTTCGAACTGGTCTGCCGGCAGCTCTCCAAGCACGGGCTGGCGCAGGCCGAGGGCGACAAGTGGCGGCGCGTGGTGATTGAGAAGCCGTTCGGCCACGACCTCGAGTCCGCCCGGCAGCTCAACGACATCGTCGAATCGGTCTTCCCGCAAGACGCCGTGTTCAGGATCGACCACTACCTGGGCAAGGAAACGGTCCAGAACATTCTGGCCCTGCGTTTCGCCAACCAGCTCTTTGAACCCCTGTGGAACGCCAACTACGTGGACCACGTCCAGATCACCATGGCCGAAGACATCGGCACGGGCGGCCGCGCCGGTTACTACGACGGCGTGGGTGCTGCCCGCGACGTCATCCAGAACCACCTGCTGCAGCTGCTCGCACTGACCGCCATGGAGGAGCCGATCTCCTTCAACGCGGACGATCTCCGTGCCGAGAAGGAGAAGGTCCTCGCGGCCGTACGGCTGCCGGAGGACCTGTCCACGCATTCGGCGCGCGGCCAGTTCGCCGGCGGCTGGCAGGGCGGCGAGGAGGTGCTGGGCTACCTGGAGGAAGAGGGTATTCCGGCCGATTCGACCACCGAGACGTTCGCCGCGATCCGGGTGGACATCAATACCCGGCGGTGGTCCGGCGCGCCGTTCTACCTGCGTGCCGGCAAACGGCTGGGCCGCCGGGTCACGGAAATCGCCGTCGTCTTCAAACGCGCCCCCAACCTGCTCTTCCGCGACCACGGCGAGGACGATTTCGGCCAGAACGCCGTCGTGATCCGGGTCCAGCCGGACGAGGGCGCCACGATCCGTTTCGGCTCCAAGGTCCCCGGCACGCAGATGGAGGTCCGCGATGTCACCATGGACTTCGGCTACGGCCACTCCTTCACCGAGTCGAGCCCCGAAGCGTACGAACGGCTCATCCTGGACGTGCTGCTCGGCGAACCACCGCTGTTCCCGCGGCACCAGGAGGTGGAGCTGTCCTGGAAGATCCTGGACCCCTTCGAGGACTACTGGGCCAGCCTGAACGAACAGCCCGAACCGTATGCCCCCGGCAGCTGGGGCCCGGCCTCCGCCGATGAACTGCTCGCCCGCGACGGACGGACCTGGAGAAGGCCATGATCGTAAACCTCCCCGACACCACCACGTCCAAGGTCTCCAAGAAGATCATGGCCCTGCGGGAGCAGGGCGGCGTGATCGCCCTGGGCCGCGTGCTGACCCTGGTGGTGGTGACGAAGTCCGGCCTCGAAGAGGAAGCCATCGAGGCCGCCAACGAGGCCAGCCGGGAGCACCCCTGCCGGATCATCGTGCTCGCCGACGCCGGCGCATCGGAGCCCACCCGGCTGGACGCGCAGATCCGGGTAGGCGGCGACGCCGGCGCCTCCGAGGTCATCCTGCTCCGCGGCTACGGCGAACTCGCCGAGGAAAGCGAATCACTCGTGGCCGCCCTGCTCCTCCCGGACGCCCCGATCGTGGCCTGGTGGCCGCACGGAGCCCCGAAGAACGCCTGCCAGACGTCGATCGGCCGGATCGCGCACCGGCGGATCACGGATTCCTCCAACGAGCCGGACCCACGGGCGGCACTGGAGAACATCCGCAGTACCTACAAGGCGGGCGACACCGACCTGGCCTGGACCCGGCTGACAAACTGGCGGATCCAGCTGGCGGCGGTCCTGGACCAGGTGGATCCCTCGCCGGTCACCGCCGTTGCGGTCGAAGGCGCCTCGGACTCCCCCAGCACCCTGCTGCTCGCCGCCTGGCTTACGCTGGCGCTGGACGCCCCGGTGACCATCGTCGAGGACCCGGCCGGCACAGGAATCCGGCGCGTGCGCCTGACCCGTCCCGGCGGCGACGTGCAGCTGTACCGTCCCGGACTGACGGTGGCCGAACTGACGCAGCCGGGCCAGCCCGTGCAGCACATCTCGCTGCCGCGCCGCAGCCTCAAAGACTGCCTGGCCGAGGAGCTCCGGCGCCTGGACCCGGACGAAGTGTTCGGCGAAGTGATTACGATTGGCCTGCCCCGTACCAATGCAAGGAGTGTCCGTCCCAGTGAGCGCTGAGCCCAGAGTAAGCATCCATCCCGACTCGGCCGTGCTGATGGCCGCGATCGCGGCGCGCCTGATCACCAAACTTGTGGATCTTCAGGACAAGCACGGCGAAGCGACGGTGGTGCTCACCGGCGGCACGATGGGAATCGGTTCGTTAAAGGCCGTCGCCGAGTCTCCGGCTGCCCCGGCGGTCGACTGGTCGAAGGTGAACTTCTGGTGGGGTGACGAACGCTTTGTCGGCCGGAACGACGCCGACCGCAACGCCCGGCAGGCACAGGAGGCGTTGCTTTCCCAGATCGCCGTGGACCCGGCCCGCGTCCACGTTCCCGGCTCGACCGACGATTTCGGAACGGCCGAGGAGGCTGCCGCGGACTATGCCCGGAGGCTCGCGGAGGCCGCCGCGGCCGAGCACGCCGCCGACATGTCCGATGACCGCCCGGACGAGCCCGGGAACCTGCCGCGTCTGGACATTGTGCTGCTCGGCGTCGGCCCGGATGCGCACGTGGCCTCGCTGTTCCCGGAGCAGGCCGGCATCCGGGAGAAGTCCCTGACGGTGGTGGGGGTCCGTAATTCCCCCAAGCCGCCGCCGGAGCGGATTTCCCTCACCCTGCCCACGATCAACACGGCGAACGAAGTATGGATGGTGGTGGCCGGCGATGACAAGGCCGGCGCCGTTGGCCTGGCCCTCGCCGGAGCGAACCCGGTGCAGGTCCCGGCTTCCGGTCCGCGGGGGCGTTTGCAGACACTCTGGCTGATCGATGAGGAAGCGGCCTCACGCGTCCCCGAGCAGCTGGTCCGGAAGAGCCCGTCGGGCGCGTAAACGTTCGAGCGCTCCGGCCAGCACGTCTTCGGCGTCCTGGCTGGAGCGCCGTTCTTTAACGTATTCGAGGTGGCTCTTAAACCCCTCGGCAGGTTCGTCCTCCAGCGCGAAGCGGGTCTCGTCCCGGGTGGCCGTCCCGCCGCAGCGGCGGCAGTCCCAGGTGCCGGGAATCTGCTCTTCCGGCAACTTGGCGAACACCAAGGCCGTTTCGTGGCCCTTCGCGCACCAATAGGAGACGCAGGTCCGGGGCTGGCCGGCGCCGATGCCGTCGAGAGGCTCGTGGCGGGCAGGGGCTCCTGCGACTGCACCCACCCGGATGCCCCTGAATCCGGAGGCTGAATGCAGCATCGGGAACTCCTTGCTACTCGGCTGGAGGATTTCTTCTTGCCAGCGACAGTGTAGTTCCGAAGTTCCCGATGCCGGGAGGGCCGCACGGCCCCTTATGAAGTTCTAGAAAATGACGTATTAGGAGTTAGCGCCGGTGCTGAACCGCATCAGCAGGCCAAGCGCGATGATCACGACGCCCCAGGTGACTCCGAGAGTGATCGTGAAGCGGTTGAGGTTGCGCTCCGCGACGCCCGAGGAGCTGAGCCCGGAGCTCATGCCGCCGCCGAACATGTCGGACAGGCCGCCACCGCGACCTTTATGAAGCAGGATGAGCAAGGTCAGCAGGAGGCTGGTGATGCCCAGCAGCACCTGCAGGATGACATGAAGAACGTCCACGACGGCCTTTCAGAAGATGGGATTGCGGGGGCCAAAGCTGTGTCCGGACTACTCCGTCAGCAGGTGACTCTCGAACCTGACAATATTAGCAAACTCGGCCGGGTCCAGGCTGGCACCGCCCACCAGCAGTCCGTCCACGTCGCGTTCCTTGAGGATCGAGGCGGCGTTGTTGGCTTTCACGGAACCGCCGTAGAGCAGGCGCGTGCGGCCGGCCACCGAGGCGTCGAAGAGCGTGCCGAGCTCGGCGCGGATCGCGGCGCACATTTCCTGGGCGTCCTCCGGTCCAGCGACCTCGCCGGTGCCGATGGCCCAGACGGGTTCGTAGGCGACCACCAGTTCGGCGGCCTGTTCAGCGGTGAGGCCTTCGACGCCGGCCCGGAGCTGGGCGAGGGTGTGCTCCACATGGGTGCTGGTCTGGCGGACTTCGAGGCCTTCACCGACGCACAGCACAGGGGTAACGCCGTGGCTGAAGGCCGCCTTGGTCTTGGCGTTGAGGACCTCGTCGGACTCGTGGTGGATGGTGCGCCGTTCGCTATGGCCGACCAGGACGTAGCGGCAGCCGAGCCGGGCGAGGAAGTGTCCGGAGATGTCGCCGGTGTAGGCACCGGAGTCGAACTGCGACAGGTCCTGGCCGCCGTAGACGACCTCCAACTCGTCGCCCTGGACCAGGGTCTGGACGCCGCGGAGATCGGTGAAGGGCGGGAAGACGGCCACCTCCACCCGGCTGTAGTCGTGCTTGGCGTCGGACAGGGTCCAGGCCAGCTTCTGCAGGAGGGTGATGCCCTGGACGTGGTCCATGTTCATCTTCCAGTTGCCCGCGATGAAAGGCTTGCGGTCGAACTTGCCGTTCGTTGACGTTGTCACGTGATCTCCAAAAGATTCGTAGCAGTGAAAGGGCCGGCAGGGCGCCGTCGGACGGGACGGCGCCCTGCCGGCGGGAGCCTCTAGCGGTCGAGCACGCTCAGGCCGGGGAGTTCCTTGCCTTCAAGGTATTCCAGGCTGGCACCGCCGCCGGTGGAAATGTGCCCGAACTGGTCATCGGCGAAGCCGAGCGTCCGGACCGCCGCCGCGGAGTCGCCGCCGCCTACGACGGTGAACGCGTCCGTTTCCGTGAGCACCTGGGCGACCGCCCGGGTGCCGGCCGCGAAGGCCGGGAATTCGAAGACACCCATGGGTCCGTTCCAGAACACCGTCTTGGCGCTCTTGATCCGTTCCGCGAAGGCGGCCGCGGACTCGGGGCCGATGTCCAGGCCGATGCCTGAGCCGCCGAAGCTGCTGGCCTCGATCGCGTCGGCCGCGACCGTCTCGTGCTCGGCGTCCGCGGCGAACTTGGCGGCCACCACCACATCGGTGGGAACGACGAATTCGGTGCCGGCGTCCGCAGCGCGTTTGAGGTAGTCCTGGACCGTCCGGATCTGGTCCTCCTCAAGCAGGCTGCCTCCGACCTTGTGGCCGGCCGCGGCGAGGAAGGTGAACAGCATGCCGCCGCCCACCAGGATCGTGTCAGCCTTGCCGATCAGGTTCGCGATCACGGCGAGCTTGTCCGAGACCTTCGAGCCGCCTAGCACCACGACGTAAGGCCGCTGCGTGTCGGTGGTGAGCTTGCGCAGCACCTCGACCTCGGTGCGGACCAGGTCGCCCTGGTAGGACGGCAGCCGGGTGGCGACGTCGTACACGCTGGCGTGCTTGCGGTGCACAGCCCCGAAGGCGTCGTCCACGAACGCACCGTTGACGCCGGTCAGGGAGACCAGTTCGTCCGCGAAGGCGCCCCGTTCGGCGTCGTCCTTGGAGGTCTCCCGCGGGTCGAAGCGCACGTTCTCCAGCACGAGGGCTTCGCCGTCCTGCAACGCCGCGGCGGCCGCCTTGGCGGACCGGCCCACGGTGTCTTCGGCCAGCGACACTTTGAAGGAAGCGAGCTCCGCCAGGCGCGCGACTGCCGGTTTAAGCGAGTACTTGTCCTCCGGGGCGCCCTTGGGGCGGCCGAGGTGCGCGGTGACGAGGACACGGGCACCGGCATCCGTGAGCTTTGCCAATACCGGCAGGGAGGCCTTGATCCGGCCGTCGTCAGTCACTGTAGAGCCGTCGAGCGGCACGTTCAGGTCACTTCTGACCAGCACGTACCGCCCGCGGACACCTTCAGCGATCAGTTCGTCGAGGGTGTGGAATGTCATGTGTCTTACCCTAGCCCAGCTTCGATGCGACGAGCTCCGTAAGGTCGACGAGTCGGTTGGAGTAGCCCCACTCGTTGTCGTACCAGGAGACGACCTTGACCTGGTTGCCGATCACCTTGGTCAGGCCGGAGTCGAAGATGGACGACGCCGGGTCCCCGACGATGTCCGAGGAAACGATCGGCTCGTCGGTGTAGGTCAGGAGGCCCTTGAGTGCTTCGGACTCGGACGCGGCCTTGAGCGCGGCGTTGACCTCCTCCACGGTGGTCTCACGGGAGACTGTGACGGTGAGGTCGGTGGCGGAGCCGGTGGGGACCGGGACGCGGATGGCGTAGCCGTCGAGTTTGCCCTTGAGCTCGGGCAGGACCAGGCCGATGGCCTTGGCGGCGCCCGTGGAGGTGGGGACCATGTTGATGGCGGCGGCGCGGGCGCGGCGGAGGTCCTTGTGCGGGCCGTCCTGCAGGTTTTGGTCCGCGGTGTAAGCGTGGATGGTGGTCATCAGCCCGCGCTCGATGCCGAAGGAGTCGTTGACGACCTTGGCCAGCGGGCCGAGGCAGTTGGTGGTGCAGGAGGCGTTGGAGATGATGTGGTGCGCGGCGTTGTCGTAGAGACCGTCATTCACGCCCATCACGATCGTGATGTCCTCGTCCGAGGCGGGCGCGGAGATCAGGACCTTCTTGGCGCCGGCGTCGATGTGCTTCTGCGCGTCGGCGGCCTTGGTGAAGAACCCGGTGGACTCGATCACGATGTCGACGCCCAGCTCGCCCCAGGGCAGGTTGGCCGGATCGCGCTCGGCGAGGACCTTTACGGTCTTGCCGTCGACGACGATGTTGCCGTCCTTGACCTCGATGGATTCGGCCAGGCGGCCGCCGACGGAGTCGTATTTGAAGAGGTGCGCGAGGGCTTCCGGGCTGGTGAGGTCGTTGACTGCAACGATCTCGAGGTCTGCTCCCTGGGCGAGGGCGGCGCGGAAGTAGTTGCGGCCGATGCGGCCGAAGCCGTTGATACCAATACGTGTCGTCACGTTTTCAGTCTCCTTGGTGCTCTCTCAAGCACGACTAGTTGAGTAGGCGTTCAAGCCAACTAACAGATCCCGCACGCCATTGGGCAGAGATGATTACCAGATCGGAGGACGAGCAGCCACGTTGCTGAAGGCTAACCGCCTTCCGTGATCCATCTTACGTTTAACTGGGCCCGCCCCCGCAAGTGCGGGGGCGGGCTGACCACGATCCGGTCCTTAGGGACCGAAATGTGAGCTTTGTTACAGCAGGGTTTCGGCGGTGGCCGGATCCTAGAGGGTGATCAGGCCGGTGGCGTTCTTGCGGGCGGCATCGAAGCGCTTGGCGACGTCGGCCCAGTTCACGATGTTCCAGAAGGCCTTGACGTAGTCGGCCTTGACGTTGACGTAGTCCAGGTAGAAAGCGTGCTCCCACATGTCCAGCATCAGCAGCGGCGTGGTGCCCAGCGCGACGTTGCCCTGCTGGTCGTACAGCTGCTCGATGACGAGGTTGCCGCCGATCGGCTCGTAGGCCAGGAAGCCCCAGCCGGAGCCCTGCAGGCCGAGGGCCGCGGCGGTGAACTGGGCGCGGAACGCGTCGAAGGAGCCGAACGCGTCGTCGATGGCGGCTGCGAGCTCGCCCTCGGGCTTGTCGCCGCCGTCCGGGGACAGGTTCTTCCAGAAGACCGAGTGGTTGATGTGGCCGCCGGTGTGGAACGCGAGGTCCTTGGAGAGGCGGTTGATGTTGGCGAAGTCGCCCTTCTCCCGTGCCTCGGCCAGCTGGGCCAGAGCGTTGTTGGCGCCGGCCACGTAGGTGGCGTGGTGCTTGCTGTGGTGGAGCTCCATGATCCTCGCGGAGATGTGAGGTTCCAGCGCTGCGTAGTCGTAGTCAAGTTCGGGAAGTACGTATTCGGTCACAAAATCCTCCAATGTCGTGGACGTTCGTCCGGTTTTGCTAACTCTCGGATTGTGCATCCGGATGGTTGGACACCCGGAAGTTTCTTGGATGTGGATCCAGTGGGCATAGCCTCCGGGACCGGCGGGGTATTCCCCGCCGCTGGATCCGATTCTGGCCCGGAAACCCGGCAGTGGCTACTCGTCCAGCATTTCCGCTGTCACATTGGCTTCGGTGCCGGGGATCCCGAGGTCCTCCGCGCGCTTGTCCGCCATCGCCAGCAACCTGCGGATCCGGCCGGCAATGGCGTCCTTGGTCATCACCGGTTCCGCCAGGCGGCCAAGCTCGTCCAGGCTGGCCTGCTTGTGCGCCACCCGCAGTTCGCCGGCGTATTTGAGGTGGTCCGGAACGTCGTCGCCGAGGATCTCCAGGGCCCGGTCGACGCGGGCGCCGGCGGCGACGGCGGCCTGCGCCGAGCGGCGCAGGTTCGCGTCGTCGAAGTTGGCTAGCCGGTTCGCCGTGGCGCGGACCTCCTTGCGCATCCGCCGTTCCTCCCAGACCATGAGCGCGTCGTGCGCCCCCATCCGGGTCAGCAGCGCGGCGATGGTGTCGCCGTCGCGGATCACGACGCGGTCCACTCCCCTGACTTCGCGGGCCTTTGCCTGGATGCCGAGTCGGCGCGCGGCGCCCACCAGGGCGAGGGCGGATTCCGGCCCGGGGCAGGTGACCTCCATGGCGGAGGACCGGCCGGGCTCGGTCAGCGAGCCGTGGGCCAGGAAGGCACCGCGCCAGACGGCCTCGGCGTCGGCGGCGGAACCGTTCACCACTGCAGACGGCAGGCCGCGGACGGGCCGGCCGCGGGCGTCCAGCAGGCCGGTCTGGCGGGCGAGGGCTTCGCCGTCGCGCACCACCCGCACGACGTAGCGGCTGCCGCGGCGCAGTCCGCCGCCGGAGACGACAATGATCTCACTCTGGTGCCCGTAGACCTCGGCGACGGCGGCGCGCAGCCGGCGGGCGGTCGACGCGAGATCCACCTCGGCCTCGATCACGATCCGGCCGGAGATGATGTGCAGTCCTCCCGCAAACCGGAGCATGGTGGAGACTTCGGCCTTGCGAACCGAGGATTTCTTGATGTCCAGCCGGGAAAGTTCTTCCTTGACCGATGCTGTCAGTGCCATGGCACCTTTCCTACCTGTTCCCGAAAATGTCGTGGTACGCCGTTGCCAGGCGCAGCGGGTCGTGGATCGGCCGGCGGCTCGACGCCCCTACTTTACCCATGACCACCTCGGCGCCGAGCATCCCGGCCGCCCGTTCGAACTCCGCGAGGTCCGTCACCGATGCGGGATCGGCGAGGACGACGTCGACGGTGAAGTCAGGCGCGTACTCCCTGAGCACCCGGAGGTGGTCGGCGGCAGACATTCCCAGCGTCTCTTTGGTGTCCATGGCGAGGTTCATGGTGAGGCAACGCCGCGCCTCGGTGTTGCAGAGCGCGTCACGCATCTCGGGCAGCAGCAGGTGCGGCAGGACCGAGGTGAACCACGAGCCGGGCCCCAGGACCACCCAGTCCGCCAGTTCGATCGCGGTCAGCGCCTCGACGCAGGCCGACGCGGTTTCGGGCAGCAGCCGGACCGCTTCGAGCGAACCGGCAACAGCGCATTTGGCTTGTCCGCGCACAGTTTCCAGCACCGTGGTGCCGTCCGCGCCGGTCACCCGGGCTTTGCCCTCGATGGTGAGCGGCGTCGTGGACATCGGCAGGACCTGGCCGCGTGCCCCGAGCAGCGCACCGGCCCACTGCAGCCCGGCCACGGTGTCGCCCAGTAATTCCCAGAGCGTCACGATCAGCAGGTTGCCCATCGCATGTTCGTCCAGGGAGCCGCCGCGTCCCTTGGCGGGCTTGAAGCGGTGCTGCATGACGTCGCGCCAGGTCCGGCCCCAGTCGGTGTCGTCGCACAACGCGGAGAGCGCCATCCGCAGGTCCCCCGGCGGCAGGACGCCGTACTCCTCGCGCAGCCGGCCGGAGGAGCCGCCGTCGTCCGCGACGGTGACGATGGCGGTCAGCTCCGAGGTGAGCAGGCGCAGCGCCGAAAGCGAGGCGGACAGGCCGTGGCCGCCGCCCAGGGCCACCACCGAGGGGCCCTTATCCTGCTGGCCGGCGAAGGCCGCGCTGGCGGCCGGCACCAGGGGCAGGGGCCCGGTCAGAAGCGCCATTACTCGCGGCCCAGATCCCGGTGGGTGGTGGTGACGGTGACCCGGGGGTACTGCGCCAGCCGCCGCGACAGTTCGACGGCGACGGCCACGGAACGGTGCTTGCCGCCGGTGCAGCCGACGGCGATCGTCGCGTAGTGCTTATTTTCGCGCCGGTAGCCGTCCAGCACGGGTTCGAGCGCCAAAACGTAGCGTTCCACGAAATCGCTGACGCCCTCGGCCTCGAGCACGTAGTCGCTGACGTCCTTGTCCAGCCCGGTGTGCGGGCGCAGCTGCGGCACCCAGTGCGGGTTGGGGATGAATCGCGCGTCGGCGACGAAGTTGGCGTCCACCGGCAGGCCGTACTTGAAACCAAAGCTCATGACGTTCAGGCGCAGCGCCACCGGTCCGGTTTCGCTGAACAGCTCGGTGATGGCGGTAGCCAGGCCGTGCACGTTCAGCGGCGACGTGTCCAGCACGATGTCTGATGAGTCGCGGAGCTCTTGCAGCAGTTCGCGTTCCGCCGCGATGCCGTCGAGGATCCGGCCGCCGCCCTGCAGCGGGTGCGGGCGCCTCCCCTGTTCGAAACGTCGCACCAGGACGTCGTCGTTGGCATCGAGGAACAGCACGCGGAAGGTGACGCCGCTGGCTTCAAGGTTGCGCAGCGCGGTGCGGATATCGGCGAAGAGGTCCTTGCTGCGGACGTCCATGACGACGGCGAGTTTGGAGATGGATCCCGGCGCGTGCGAGACGAGCTCCGCGAGGGTGCCCAGCATCTGCGGAGGGAGGTTTTCCACGACATACCAACCATGGTCCTCGAGGGCGTCCGCGGCGGTGCTGCGGCCCGCCCCTGACATCCCGGTGACCACGAGCAGCTCCGCCTCTACCGGCTTGACGGGGGTCAACCCGTCCGCCGCCGTGCCGGATCCCGCCGTTGACTCTGCCATCAATCGTGCTCCATCTCTGCTGTTTGCTCTGCCGTGAGGGCCGTGGCTCCGGGCAGTCGCTTCCGGCCGCGCACCGCGCCTCAGCACCTAACCCTAGCCAAGATTGCCGGCGCTAGCTAAGTTTCAAGGATTTCGCCGGTTGTCATGTTGATGGCAGGGACCGTGGGGCCGTCCGCGCCGTCGTCGGCGTTGAAATGCCGCACGATCGCACCGGCAAGGGCCGGCCCAATCCCCTTCGCGGCCGTGAGCTCCTCCATGCTCGCGGCCTTGATGCTTTTCACCGAGCCGAACTGGTTCAGCAGTGCCTTGCGCTTGGAGTCGCCGAGGCCGGGGACGCCGTCGAGCGCCGACACGGTCATGGCCTTGCCGCGCTTTTGCCGGTGGAAGCTGATGGCGAAGCGGTGGGCTTCGTCGCGGATCCGCTGCAGCAGGTACAGCCCGGCCGAGGCGCGCGGCAGGATCACCGGGAAGTCGCTGTCCGGCAGCCAGACCTCCTCGAGCCGTTTGGCGAGGCCGACGACGTAGACGTCTTCGATGCCGAGTTCGGCGAGGGCCCTCGCCGCCGCACTGACCTGCGGCTTGCCGCCGTCGACGACGACGAGGTTCGGCGGGTAGGCAAACTTCGCCCGGGGCGCCGGCGTCGTGGTGTCCGCCACCGGGCCGCCGGCCGCGGCTGCGCTCGGATCGCCCGGGTCGGTTGCTTTTTCAGCCTGTTCTTGAAGGTAGTTCCGGAAGCGGCGGGTGAGTACGTCATGCATGGCTGCGGTGTCGTCGCTGGCCGCGGCGCCCGTGACCGAGAATTTCCGGTAGTCGGATTTCTTCGGCAGGCCGTCTTCCACCACCACCATCGAACCGACCACATTGGTGCCCTGCACGTGCGAGATGTCGAAGCACTCGATCCGCAGCAGCGCGACGGGCAGGTCCAGGGCCTCCTGCAGTTCCTGGAGCGCCTGGGAGCGCAGGGTCAGGTCCCCGGCGCGCCTGGACTTGTGCAGCTGGAGCGCGTGTTCGGCGTTGTCCCGGACGGTGGTCAGCAGGGCGGCCTTGTCGCCGCGCTGCGGGACCCGGATATCGACCCGGGCTCCCCGCAGCCCGCTGAGCCACTGGCCAAGCTCGGCGGCGTTGCTGGGCTCGGCCGGGACCAGGACTTCCCGCGGCATCCGGCCCTGGAGTTCGCGTTCTTCGCCGTAGACCTGCTGGAGCAAATGCTCGACGAGGTCCGGGGTGCTGGAATCCTCCACCTTTTCCACCACCCAGCCGCGCTGGCCGCGGATCCGACCGCCGCGGACGTGGAAGACCTGGACCGCGGCCTCCAGTTCGTCCTCGTGCAGGGCGAAGACATCGGCGTCGGTGTCCTCGGCCAGGACCACGGCGTTGCGTTCAAAAACCTTCTTGAGCGCGACGATGTCATCGCGCACCCGGGCGGCGCGTTCGTAGTCGAGCTCGGCCACGGCCGCTGCCATGTCCTTCTCCAGCCGGAAGACGAAGGGCTTGGCCTCACCGCCCATGAACGAGCAAAAGTCCTCGGCCAGGGCACGGTGGTCTTCGGCCGAGATGCGGCCGACGCAGGGGGCCGCGCACTTGTCAATGTAACCGAGCAGGCAGGGCCGGCCGCTGGCTTCCGCACGCTTCAGGACCCCGGCGCTGCAGCTGCGGACCGGGAAGACCCGCAACAGGGTGTCCATGGTGTCGCGGATGGCGCCCGCCGTGTAGGGGCCGAAGTACCGGGTGCCTTTGCGCCGTTCGCCGCGCAGGACCTGTACCCGGGGGTACTTCTCCGCCATCGTGACGGCCAGGTACGGGTAACTCTTGTCGTCGCGGAACATGACGTTGAACCGCGGCTTGAATTCTTTGATCCAGGTGTACTCGAGCTGCAACGATTCCAGTTCACTGCCGACGACCGTCCATTCCACGCTGCTGGCCGTGTGGACCATCGCGTAGGTCTTCGGCATCAGGCCGGCGGGGTTGGCAAAGTAGGAATTCAGCCGGGAGCGGAGGTTTTTGGCCTTGCCGACGTAAATGACCCGGCCGTGCGGGTCGCGGAACCGGTACACGCCTGGGTTGGTCGGGATCTCCCCCGTCCGGGGCCGGTAACTAGCTGGATTTGCCACTAGTCCATTCTACTGAGCCGGCGGCGCAGTCCCGACGCGCTAGTCGACACTCTTGCTCTGGTTGTAGGTGGTGGCCCGCTGCTGCCCGCTCAGCTCCGCGATGGCGTCCATGATGCGGTCCGTGACCTGGCGCCGCGCCGGCAGGGAATGGTCCGGCCCGGTCTTGTCGAAGTAGAGCGGCTCGCCGACCTTCATGATGAAGTGCTGGGGTTTGACCTTGTTGCTGTCCGCGGGCTGCAGGTTTTCGGTGCCGATCAGGCCCACCGGGACCACCGGGGCTCCCGTCGTGAGGGCCAGCCAGCCGACGCCGGTGCGGCCRCGGTAGAGGATTCCGTCGCGGGAGCGGGTGCCTTCCGGGTAGATCCCGACGCCCTTGCCGGCATCGAGGATGTCCAGCAACGTCTTGAGCGCCTGCACGCTGGCGGCCTGCTCGCCGCGCTCGACCGGGATGGAGCCGACGGCCTCGAAGAACGACTTCATTACCCGGCCCTTGGCACCGCCGGTGGTGAAGTATTCGGCCTTGGCGAAAAAAGCGACCGGCCTCGGCATGAGCGCCTGGACGATCACGCTGTCCAGGAAGGAGAGGTGGTTGGGCGCCACGATGAAGGGGCCTTCGGCTGGCACGTTCTCCAGGCCGATAACGGTGGGACGGCAGGTCGAGGAGATGAGCCCGCGGGTTGTCCAGCGGATTACGTCAAACATTGCCAAGGGCGGGCACCTCATTCAGCTGCGGGGCGACGGTGGTCAGGGTGCGGGACCGCACGGATCCACCTTGACAATAGTTTCGTGGCGATCGGCAGGCGCCTGCTTGGCAGCGGCTCCTGCAACATCCGGGCGTATGGGTCACCGGAGTAGTTTCTCACGACCGCGGGGAAGCCGGACAATCTCATTCCCTCGGGGGAATATGTCCGGCCTCCCCGGGTCGGCCGGAGGCGCCGGTCAGCCCAGAATCTCGGCGAGGAACGTCGCGGTGTGGCTCTCCTTGGACTTGGCCACCTGCTCCGGGGTACCGGAGGCGACAATCCGGCCGCCGCCGGAGCCGCCGTCGGGGCCCAGGTCCACGATCCAGTCCGCGCTCTTGATCACGTCCAGGTTGTGTTCGATGGTGATCACGGTGTTGCCCTTTTCGACCAGGCCCTGCAGGACCAGCAGCAGCTTGCGGATGTCCTCGAAGTGCAGCCCGGTGGTGGGCTCGTCGAGCACGTAGACGTTGCGGCCGTTGGAGCGTTTCTGCAGCTCAGCTGCGAGTTTCACGCGCTGCGCCTCGCCGCCCGAGAGCGTCGTGGCGGGCTGGCCGAGCCGGACGTAGCCGAGGCCGACGTCCACGAGGGTCCGCAGGTGCCGGGCGATCGGCGAGAACGCGGCGAAGAAGTCCGCGCCCTCCTCGATCGGCATGTTCAGGACGTCCGCGATGGTCTTGCCCTTGTAGTGCACCTCAAGGGTTTCGCGGTTGTAGCGCGCGCCCTGGCAGACCTCGCACGGCACGTAAACGTCCGGCAGGAAGTTCATTTCGATCTTCAACGTGCCGTCGCCCGAGCAGGCCTCGCAGCGGCCGCCCTTGACGTTGAAGGAGAACCGGCCGGGCTGGTAGCCGCGGACCTTGGCCTCGGTGGTCTCGGCGAAGAGCTTCCGGATGTGGTCGAACACACCGGTGTAGGTGGCCGGGTTGGAGCGCGGGGTGCGGCCGATCGGGCTCTGGTCGACGTGCACCACCTTGTCCAGGTGCTCGAGGCCCTGGACGGACTTGTGCCGCCCGGCGACCTGCTTGGCGCCGTTGAGTTTGTTGGCGAGCACCTTGTACAGGATTTCGTTGACCAGGGTGGACTTGCCCGAGCCACTGACGCCGGTGACCGCGGTAAACAATCCCAGCGGGAAGGCGGCGTCGACATTGACCAGGTTGTTTTCCTTGGCGCCGACAACCTTCAGTTCGCGCTTCTTGTCGTACTTGCGGCGCTTGTTCGGCACCTCGATGAATTTCCGCCCGGAGAGGTAGTCGCCGGTCAGGGACTCGGTGTTCTCCAGCAGGTCCTGGTAGGACCCGGAGTGCACCACGGTGCCGCCGTGCTCGCCGGCGCCCGGTCCGATGTCCACCACCCAGTCGGCTTCCTGGATGGTGTCCTCGTCGTGCTCAACCACGATCAGGGTGTTACCGAGGTCCCTGAGCCGGGTGAGGGTTTCGATCAAGCGCCGGTTGTCGCGCTGGTGCAGTCCGATAGACGGCTCGTCGAGGACGTACAGGACGCCGACGAGGCCGGAACCGATCTGGGTGGCCAGGCGGATGCGCTGTGCCTCGCCGCCGGAGAGCGTGCCCGAAGGCCGTTCCAAGTTCAGGTACTCGAGGCCGACGTCGAGGAGGAATTTCAGCCGGGCCTGGATTTCAATCAGGACCTGGTGGGCGATCTGCGCCTCGCGGCCGGTCAGCACCAGGGTGTCCAGGAAGTTCGCGCATTCGCGCATCGGCAGCGCGGCCACCTCGGCGATGGACTTTCCGTTGATCAGGACGGACAGCGACGCCGGGTTCAGGCGGGCGCCGTTGCAGGCCGGGCACGGAACCTGCCGCATGTACTCCTCGTAGCGGTCCCGGGCCGAATCGGATTCCGTTTCGGTGTGCTTGCGGTGCACGTACTGGACCACGCCTTCGAAGCCGGTGCTGTACTTGCGTTCCCGGCCGAAGCGGTTCCGGTACTGCACCACCACCTTGTGGTCCTTGCCGTGCAGCACGGTCTGCCGCGCCTCGGCGGACAGCTTCTTCCACGGCGTGGTCATCGAGAACTCGAGCTCTTTGGCCAGGCCGGCGAGGAGCCGGTTCCAGTATTCGGTGGTGGCGGTACCGAGTGACCAGGGCGCGATGGCGCCGTCGGAGAGGGAGAGGTCCGGGTTGGGGATCAGGAGTTCCTCGTCAACCTCGAGCCGGGTCCCGATGCCGCTGCAGGCGGAGCAGGCGCCGAACGGGTTGTTGAAGGAGAATGAGCGCGGCTCGATCTCGTCGATGGCGAGGGGGTGCTCGTTGGGGCAGGCGAGGTGTTCGGAGAAGGCCCGGATCCGTTCCGGATCGTCTGCCTCGAGATCGACGAATTCGGCCAGGACCCGTCCCTCGGCCAGGCCGAGCGCGGTTTCCACCGAGTCGGTCAGACGCTGGCTGATGCCGTCCTTCGCGACCAGCCGGTCCACTACCACTTCGATGGTGTGCTTGAACTGTTTGCCAAGCTTGGGGGGATCGCTGAGTTGGATCAGTTTGTCGTCCACCCGGGCCCGAGAGTAGCCCTTGGCGGTGAGCTCTTTGAAGAGTTCGACAAACTCGCCCTTGCGGCCGCGGACCACCGGTGCCAGCACCTGGAAGCGGGTTCCCTCAGGCAGTTCGAGCAGTTGGTCGACGATTTGCTGGGGTGTCTGCTTGGTGACCGGCTCGCCGCAGATCGGGCAGTGCGGGCGCCCCACCCGGGCCCAGAGCAGGCGCATGTAGTCGTAGATCTCGGTGATGGTGCCCACGGTGGAGCGGGGGTTCTTGCTGGTCGATTTCTGGTCGATCGAGACGGCGGGCGAGAGCCCCTCGATGAAGTCGACGTCGGGCTTGTCCACCTGGCCCAGGAACTGGCGGGCGTAGGCGGAGAGCGACTCCACGTACCGGCGTTGGCCTTCGGCGAAGATCGTGTCAAAGGCGAGCGATGACTTGCCCGAGCCGGAGAGGCCGGTGAAGACGATCATCGCGTCGCGGGGCAGGTCGAGGTCCACGTTGCGCAGATTGTGTTCGCGTGCGCCCTTTACGACCAGGCGGGACAGGTCGGAACGGACCAGTTCCGCCCCGGACAGCACCCCGCCGGAGGGCGTGGGGTTGGCCGCCTTTCCGGACTTCACCGGAACGGTAGTGGGTTGGACAGCGACGGCGGGTTCTTCAGCTACGGCTTTAGGCACGCCTCCAATGCTAATCGAAAACTTCTTCGAATATCTATTCCGGCTACGCTTGTGCTATGGCTCTCGGCCTAATGGCGGTCGTATGCCGCGGCCAGCAGCTGGACAGCCTCGGCGAAGCTCGCCCCGCGGGCTTTGGCCGCCGCCGCGAACTCCGCGGCGGACGCGGTCAGTGAGCCCCACGCGTCGTCCCGGGCGCAGACGACGGTGCCGTTCCTGCCCCGGGTCGCGACGACGCCGGCGGCCTCGAGTTCCTTGTAGGCTCGCGCCACGGTGTGCGGCGCCACGCCCAGCTCGGCCGCCAGGCTGCGGACGGCGGGGAGCCGGGTCCCGGCCGCGAGGGTTCCGGCGTCGGCCCGCTCGATAATGTTCAGCCGGAGCTGTTCGAACAGGGGAACCGAACTGCCGGTATTGGGCTTCCAGGTGCCGGGAAAAGTGGCAGCACCGGCCTCGGTCGGGCTCACAGTTCCGGCTCCAGGGCGGCCTCAAGCTGTTCGCGCCCGGCGAACTGGGTCCGGTAGAGCCGGGTGTACGTGCCATCCTCCGCCATGAGTTCCTGGTGCTTGCCTTGTTCAACAATCCGTCCGTGGTCCATGACCAGAATTAGATCAGCGTCGCGCACGGTGGACAAGCGGTGGGCAATCACCAGGCTGGTCCTGCCCTGCCGCAGCCTCGCCATGGCCTGCCGGATCTGTATCTCCGTGCGGCTGTCCACCGAGCTGGTGGCTTCGTCGAGGATCAGGATGCTGCGGCCGGCCAGTTGTGCCCGGGCGATCGAGATGAGCTGGCGCTGGCCGCGGCTGAGCGAGTCGCCGTCGTTGCCGAGCATGGTGGCGTAGCCGGCCGGGAGGGCGCGGACGAAGTGGTCCACGTGGCTTGCCTGCGCCGCGGCGACGATCTCCGCGTCGCTGGCGCCCGGCAGGCCGTATTCGATGTTGTCCCGGATGCTGCCGGTGAACAGCCAGGCGTCCTGCAGCACCGTGCCGAAGACCCCGCGCAGCTCGTCGGGATGGAGTTCGGCGATGTCCACGCCGTCCACGGTGATCCGTCCGGCGTCCAGTTCGTAGAAGCGCATCAGGAGGTTCACCACGGTGGTCTTGCCGGCGCCGGTGTGACCCACGATTGCCACGGTCTGGCCGGGCTCCACCGAGAAGGAAAGATCCTGCACCGCGGGGGTGTCGGGCCCGTAGCCGAAGGTGGCGCCTTCGAACCTGACGCGGCCCGCGGGGGTCCGGGCCAACCGGATTCCCGGTCCGGCCGGTGCTGCCGCGGGGATTTCGGGTGCGTCCAGGAGCGCGAAGACCCGTTCGGCGGACGCCAGGCACGACTGCATCAGGGTCAGCATGCCGCCGATCTGGCCCATGGGCTGGCTGAAGAGCCGGCTGAACTGGATGAAGGCCTGGATGCCGCCGATCGTCATGGTGCCGGCGGCCACCTGCAGCGCCCCGATCACGGCGACCGCGATGTAGTTGAGATTCGAGACAAAGATCATCAGGGGCTGCACGACGCCGGAGACGTACTGCGCCCGGGCTGCCGCGCGGAAGAGCCGGCTGTTGCTCTCGCCGAAGGTGACGCCGGCCGCCTGCTGGCGTCCGAACGCCTTGATGACCTCGTGGCCGGTGAAGAATTCCTCCAGGTGCGCATGCAGCTCCCCGGTGCTGCGCCACTGCTCGGTAAAGTGTGCCTGCGACCTCCGCGCCACCAGTACGGTGACCACGGTGGAGACCGGAACCGAGACCAAGGCGATTATCGCGAGCAGCGGCGACAGCCAGACCATCATGGCCAGGGCACCGGAGAGCATCAGCACCGACATGATCAGCTGGTTCAGCAGCTGATTGAGGGCCTGCGAGACGTTGTCGACGTCGTTTGTGGCGCGGCTGAGCACGTCGCCTCGGTGCTGGTCATCGAAATGGCTCGAGGGCAGCCGGTGCAGTTTCCTTTCCACGGCGGCACGGAGGCCGTAACTCAGCCGCTGCACCGCCGTCGCGGTCAGGGCACCCTGGATCCAGCTGAAGAGCGAGGCGCCCAGGTACATCAGCGTCACCGCCAGCAGGAGCCGGCCGAGCCTCTGTTCGTCGAAGTCGCCGCCAACCACGCTGTGCACCACGACGTCGGTGGCGTCCCCGAGATATTTGGGTGCTGCCACGTTCAGGGCGGCGAAACCGCAGGTCGCGGCAACGACGCCGATCATCCGGAGGCGCACCGGCCGCAGGAGTCCCAGCAGCCTCGCGGCTGCTTGCCATCGGGACGTCGCGCCGCGACGCGCCGGGAACGCGGCGCTCAAAGGGTGTCCGCCAGGACGAACTGTGAGGCGGCGATCTCCCGGTAGGTCCGCGACGAGGACATCAGCTCCTGGTGGGTGCCGCGCGCCGCCAGGCGTCCGTCCTCGAGCACGAGGATCTGGGCCGCGTCCACGATCGTGGACACCCGTTCGGCCACGACCAGCACGGTGGCAGCCCGGAGCAGCGGCTCCAAGGCAGCCCGCAGGCGGTGGTCTGTGCCGTAGTCCAAGGCGGAGAAACTGTCGTCAAAGACGCAAACGGGTGCCGGCCGCAGCAGCGCCCGGGCGATACACAGGCGCTGGCGCTGGCCGCCGGAAAAGTTGGTGCCGCCCTGGCTGACCGGGGAGTCGAGCCCGCCCGGAAGGCTCCGGACAAAGTCGTCCGCCTGTGCGGACTCCAGGGCCCGCCAGAGCTCCGCCTCGTCCGCGGCCGGCCCACCCACCCGCAGGTTCTCCGCCACGGTCCCGGAAAAGAGGTAGGACTGCTGCGGCACCAGGGCCAGCAGTTCGCGGAGCGACGCGAGCGGGAGGGACCGGATGTCGCGGCCGCCGATGCTGATGCTGCCCGCGGTCGGTTCGAGGAAGCGCGGCAGCAGGTTCAGCAGGGTGGACTTGCCGCTCCCCGTCGCGCCGATGATCGCCGTCGTGGTCCCGGGGACGGCGGTGAACGTGATCCCGGCCAGCACCGGTGCCTCGGCACCGGGGTATGCAAAGGCCACGTCACGGAATTCCACCGTGCCTGCCGGCGGCGTATCCCCCGCCCGCCGGGCCGGGGCGGGCGGGGCGGGCGGAGGACACCCGGCGGAAGGCTCGGTGTCGAGGACAGCCTGGATCCGTTCGGCGCAGGCAGCCGCGCGCGGGGCCGTAGTGAAGACGTACATGGCCATCATGATGGCGATCAGGATTTGGAGGATGTAGGCAATGAACGCCGTGAGGGCGCCGAGTCGCATCTGTCCGGCCTGGATCCGGTGGCCGCCGAACCAGACCACTGCCACGGAGGCAAGGTTCACGACCACCATGATCATCGGGTTCATGCCGGCCACCAGGAGCGCTGAGTCCAGGTTGTTCTTCGTGAGGTCCTTGTTGGCCGCGTCGAAGCGGCGGATCTCGTGGTCCTGACGGACGAAGCCGCGGATGACGTTGGCGCCGATGATCTGCTCCCGGAGCACCCGGCTGATCCGGTCGATCAGTGCCTGGCCCTGGCGGTACAGCGGAATCAGCCGGCGCACGATCAGCACCATGACGCCGGCGAGGAGGGGGATGACCGCCGCGACAATCCCGGACAGCGCCACGTCCTGGTGCAGCGCCAAGGTGATGCCGCCGATGAAGCTGGCGGGCGCCGCGATGAGCATGGTGAAGACCAGGACGGTAAGGCTCTGGATCTGGGTGACGTCGTTGGTGGCCCGGGTGACGAGGCTGGGTGCCCCGAAAACACCGATGTCCTGCGAGGAGAACGTCTGGACCTTGGCGAAAAGCTCCTCCCGCAGTTCCCGCCCCGCACGCATGGCTACGACCGCGCCGAGGTAGCCGGCCGAAATGGCGGTGCCGGCCTGGAGAGCTGCGACCCCCGCCATCCAGCCGCCCAACTGCTGGATCAGGGGCGTGTTCCCGGCGACGATGCCGTCGTCGATGATGGCGGCGTTCAGGGTAGGGAGCAGCAGGTTCGCCGTGGTCTGCACGAGCTGCAGGCAGACGATGGCCAGGACGGACATCCAGTGCGCCGCAAGCAGCCGCCGCATCAGGCTAATGAGCACCGAACCTCCATGACTAGGACAGGGCTCGGATCCTTACCAGCCGGCGGCCGCCCCCAGACCGCGTTGTCAGTGTAAGCCCGATCACACGGCGTGCGCTGTCACACGGCGTGTCACATTCGTCAAAGGTGTCAGCCGCGCTTGCGTGCCACCGCAAAGATCCGCCGGAACGGGAAGACTGTCCCGTGGCTGCCCGGCGGGTAGGCCTGATTCAGCAGCCGCGCATAGTCCGCCTGGAAGCGGCGTGCCTCGTCGGCTGGGAGCGCGGCCAGGACCGGACGCAGGCCGGTGCCGCGGACCCACTCAAGGACCGGGTCGGCTCCCGGCAGGACCTGGAGGTAGGTGGTCTCCCAGGCATCGGCGTCGCAGCCGGCGTCGAGCATCAACTCCAGGTAGTCTGCGGGTTCGGCCACTGCGTCGTCGTGGCGCAGCACCCCGGCCAGGGAGCCGGACCATGCGTCCGAGTCGGCCAGGGCGCGCATCAGCGCGTGCGAGGGCGCATTAAAGTTGCCGGGCACCTGCAGGGCGAACCACGCACCCGGGCGCAGTGCCTCCAGCCAGCGGGCCAGCAGCTGCAGGTGCCCGGGGACCCATTGCAAGGCGGCGTTCGTGACCACCACGTCGGTATCCGGTGTCGGCGTCCACGCGGCGATGTCCGCCAGGGTAAAGGTGAGGTTTGCGGCCGCCGTGGCGAAGGCGCCGGACTGCGCGAGCATTTCGGCGGAGGAGTCCAGGCCCTCTACCGCGGCCCCCGGCCAGCGGGACGCAAGCGTGGCGGTCAGGTTCCCCGGGCCGCAGCCGAGGTCGACGACGTGCCGCGGGGCATCCGCGTGGACGCGGGCGGTCAGGTCAAAGAAGGGCCGGTCGCGGTAGTCCCCGAACTGTCCGTATTTGGCTGGATCCCACTTCACGCCGTTCCTCCGCTCACCGCCCGCACTGACAGCGAAAGCCTAACCCCGCGGCTGGTGGCCGGCGGGGTCAGGCTTTCAAGTACGCTGTCAGCGGCGGGTGCCGGTCCGGCAGCCCTGCTCAGCGGTCGTGGCTGTCCTCGGGCACTTCCGAACCGGGACGACCGGGAACCGTGAGCCGGTCCTGGATCCAGCCGCCGAGCTCCGCGAGGGTCTGGCCGGTGATGCCGTGGCCGCCGGGGTCACGGCGGCCGAACGCGGCCGCGCCGGAGTCGGTGTGCAGATACTGCCAGGTGCGCTGCAGCAGTTCCGCCGGGATCACCCGATCCTGCTCGCCGTGGGCTACGAAGACCGGAATGCCGGCCAGGCGGCCGGGCGTGACGGGCACGCCGGCGTCGAACGGCAGCGTGCCATAAAGAATCGCCGCGCCGGCGAAGCGTTCCGGGTCCGCCAGCAACAGGCCGCCGGCAAACGCAGCGCCGCCGCTGAACCCCACCAGCAGGACAGGGCGGCCCGCTGGGGCCGCTGCGTCAAGCCAGGCCCGGAACCACGCCATGGTGTCGCTCAGCGACTCCGCAATGGGGCGGCCGATTCCGCGGTTAGCGAACCAGGCGTAGCCGTTGCCCTCCGCGATCGGGGCGCGAACGGCGGCATACCTGGGACCGGCAGGCAGTTGCTCGGCCAGGCCGATGATGCCGCTTTCGTTGGAGCCGCGGCCGTGCAGCAGCACCACCAGGGGTGCTGCCGGGTCGGCTGAGCCGGCGGTGGCCACCACCGGCGCACTCTGGAAGGCTGGCATTTAGTTGGTGACCTTCAGTCCGGTGTCCCAGTTGAAGTCGGCGAACTCGGGGTTTGCCTGGAGTGTCATCAGGACGAACTGGAAGCCCTCGAGCTCCCGGGCGCGCTTGAGCGGTCCCACGACCAGGGGGCGCAGGCCCGCGGCACTGACAAAGCTGCTGACGGCAGAGTTGGCGGCCGCGTCGTCACCTGCGATGAAGACGTCCAGCGGCTGGCCGGCGGACTGGCCGGCCACCAGGGTCCCGGCGAACGTCGTATTGAAGGCCTTGACCACGTTGGCGCCGGCAGGGGCAAGCCGCGCGATTTCCTCGGCGGCGGAGGTGCCCGGGCCGACCACCAGGGAGTCGAAGGTCTCGAAGTTGACCGGGTTCGTGATGTCCACGAGGGTCTTGCCGGCGAGGGCGTCGCCGTAGCCGCTGACCACGGACTTGGCGGCCTCGAACGGGACGGCGAGGACCACGATGTCGCCCTGCGGGGCGGCGGCGGTGGTGCCGGAGGCGACGCCGGTGCCGAGCTCGCCGGCCAGGGCCTTCGCCTTGGCGGCGTCCTGGCCGAGGATCTCTACGGTCCGGCCGGCGGCCAGTGCACGGGTCGCGATGCCGCGGGCCATGTTGCCGTTGCCGATGATGGTGATGTTC
The DNA here is from genome assembly GCF_056397065.1 of Arthrobacter sp. 05N428_2. Taxonomy (NCBI): domain Bacteria; kingdom Bacillati; phylum Actinomycetota; class Actinomycetes; order Micrococcales; family Micrococcaceae; genus Arthrobacter; species Arthrobacter sp. 05N428_2. The sequence continues at coordinate 91,158 of NZ_JBFTMR010000008.1, forward strand.
GTCATGGGTGTCTTCTTTCCAAAGATGCGGGCCAGGAAGTTTTTCATCTGATTCTGTTCTGCTGGACTGTGTTCATTACTTGAAACTACAACCAACGTACTCCTAAATAGTTGAAGCGTCAACAAGCGTCGTATCAAGCGCCGGGTAGCCGGCCACCGGCACCGGCGTCCCGCACCGTGGCCCACTAAGCTGGGAGTCAATGAAACTTGTTGACCAGCTTCCTGCCCCGGCCGCCCGAGTCCCCGGCAGGACCGGCCTCGATCCGGATGAGCTTTACACCCGGTTCGTCGAATGGACGGAGAGCCGCGGCCTGGCCCTCTATGCCGCCCAGGACGAGGCCGTCATGGAACTCGCGGCGGGCGCCAACGTGATCCTGGCGACCCCCACCGGCTCGGGAAAGTCCCTGGTGGCCATCGCCGCGCACTTCCAGGCGATGACCCGCGGCCAGCGGAGCTATTACACCGCCCCGATCAAGGCCCTGGTCTCGGAAAAGTTCTTTGCCTTGTGCGAGATCTTCGGGGCGGAGAACGTCGGCATGATCACCGGGGATTCCGGCGTCAACCAGGACGCGCCCATCATCTGCTGCACCGCGGAGATCCTGGCGAACATTGCCCTGCGTGAGGGCGCCGCCGCGGAGCTCGGTGCGGTCGTCATGGACGAGTTCCATTTCTACTCCGACCCGCAACGCGGCTGGGCCTGGCAGGTGCCGCTGCTGGAACTCCCGCAGGCCCAGTTCCTGCTGATGTCCGCAACGCTGGGCGACGTGAGCCGCTTCGAGGGGGGCCTCACCGAACTGACCGGACGCCCGACGACGACCGTCAGTTCCGCCGAACGGCCCATTCCGCTGCACTTCTATTACCAGCAGACCCCGGTGCACGAAACGCTCGAGGAACTGCTGTCCACCAAACAGGTGCCGGTCTACGTGGTCCACTTCAGCCAGCTTGAGGCAATCGACCGTGCCCAGAACCTGATGAGCATCAACGTCTGCACCCGTGAGGAAAAGGACAAGATCGCCGAGCTGATCGCGGGCTTCCGCTTCGCGGCCGGCTTCGGCAAGACCCTGAACCGGCTGGTCCGGCACGGCATCGGTGTGCACCACGCCGGGATGCTGCCCAAGTACCGCCGGCTGGTCGAGCAATTGGCCCAGGCCGGCCTGCTAAAGGTCATCTGCGGTACCGACACCCTCGGCGTGGGCATCAACGTCCCTATCCGCACCGTGCTGCTGACCGCACTCAGCAAGTACGACGGCGTCCGCACCCGGCTGCTGAACTCCCGCGAATTCCACCAGATCGCCGGCCGGGCCGGCCGGGCCGGCTACGACACTGCCGGGACCGTGGTGGTCCAGGCACCCGAGCACGTGATCGAAAACGTCAAGGCGATGGCCAAGGCCACGGCCAAGTTCGGCGACGACCAGAAGAAGCTGCGCCAGGTGGTCAAGAAGAAGCCGCCGGAGGGCTTCGTCTCCTGGGGCGAGCCCACCTACAAGCGTCTGGTGGAATCTGTACCGGACCCGCTGGGCTCCAGCTTCACCGTCACCCACGCCATGTTGATGAACCTGATGGAACGCCCGGGCGACCCGTTCAAGGCCGCGCGACGCCTGCTGACCGAAAACCACGAACCGCGCGCCGCGCAGCTGCGGCTGATGAAAAGGGCCCTCGGCATCTACAGCGAACTGCTGGCGGCCGGCGTCGTCGAACGGATCCCGCCGGCGGAACAGGGCCCGGACGGACGCACCGTCCGGCTCACCGTCCACCTGCAGGCGAACTTCGCGCTGAACCAGCCGCTGTCCCCCTTCGCCCTGGCCGCGCTGGAGCTGCTCGATCCGGAGTCGCCGTCGTACGCCCTGGACGTCGTGTCGGTGATCGAGTCGACGCTGGAGAAGCCCCGGCAGATCCTGTCGGCGCAGCTGAAGAAGGCCCGCGGCGAGGCGGTCGCCGCGATGAAGGCCGACGGCATCGAGTACGACCAGCGGATGGCCCTGCTGGACGAGGTCAGCTATCCGCAGCCGCTCGCGGAGATCCTCGGCCAGGCGTTCGACGTGTACCGCAAGGCTGCGCCGTGGATCGGCGACTTCGAACTGGCGCCCAAGTCCGTGATCCGGGACATGTATGAGCGGGCCACGAACTTCGGCGAATTCGTCCAGTTCTACGGCCTGGCACGGTCTGAGGGCATCGTGCTGCGCTACCTCGCCGATGGCTTCAAGGCGCTCCGCCAAACCGTGCCGCAGGACGCCCTGCGCGAGGACCTGGAGGACCTCATCGCCTGGCTCGGCGAACTGGTCCGGCAGGTGGACTCCAGCCTCCTCGACGAATGGGAGGAGCTCACCTCCGGCGCGGCCCCGACCCCGCACGATGCCCCGCCTCCCCCGCCGCCGTCGCTGACCTCCAACATCCGGGCGTTCCGGGTGATGGTGCGCAACGAGATGTTCCGGCGGGTGGAGCTCTTCGCGGATGAGGACGCCGCCGCACTGGGTGAGCTCGACGCCGGCTCCGGCTGGGACGCGGAACGCTGGGAGGACGTCCTGGATGACTACTTCGAGGAGTACGAAGACATCGGCACCGGTCCGGACGCCCGCGGGCCGGGGCTGCTGATCATCACCGAGGAGCCCGGGCTCTGGAAGGTCCGGCAGATTTTCGACGACCCTGCAGGCCACCACGACTGGGGCATCTCCGCCGAGGTGGACCTGGCCGGCTCGGACGAAACAGGTACCGCCGTCGTGCGCGTGACCGACGTGAACCGGCTGTAGCCGCTAGTAAACTCGGAGCATGAGTGTAATCCGCCCCGCCACCGCCCACGACGTCCCCGACATCCTGCGGATGATCCATGACCTGGCCATCTACGAGAAGGAGCCGGACGCCGTCCGGAACACCCCGGAGATGCTCACGGATGTGCTGTTTGGCGAGAACCCGCGGGTGTACGCCGCCATGGCGGAGAACGAGTCCGGCGACGTGCAGGGCTTTGCGTTGTGGTTCCTGAACTACTCCACCTGGGAGGGCGTACACGGCATCTACCTGGAGGACCTGTACGTCATGCCGGAGGCGCGGGGCGCCGGGCACGGCAAGGCCCTGCTGCAGCACCTCGCCGCAACCGCCGTCGAGCGCGGCTACGCCCGGGTGGAGTGGAGCGTCCTGGACTGGAACGAACCCTCCATCGCGTTCTACCGCAACCTCGGCGCCGCCCCGATGGACGAATGGTCCACCTTCCGGCTCACCGGAGACGCCCTGGCCGCGTTCGGCAGCGACCGGACGGCAGCCGCCCGTGGCTGAGGCGATGCCGGAGGTTCAGGGCCCGGTGCAGCTCCCGGCATTGGCTTCCGTGCCGCACATCGTCAAGACCCGGCACGCCTACCGCGGGATGCGCACCGCGGAGCACTACTTCGAAGTTCCGCTGGACCACTCCGATCCCAAGGGTGAGACGATGACGGTCTTCGCCCGGGAATACGTCTCGGCCGAGCACAGCGAGGCGGCCGCCGCCGAGCTGCCGTGGCTGCTGTACCTGCAGGGCGGCCCCGGCGGCCGCGGCAACCGCTTCCCCGCACTGGGCGGTTGGGGCAAGGCCGCGGCGAAGGACTTCCGGATCCTGATGCTGGACCAGCGGGGCACCGGGCTCTCCTCCCCCGTGGACCGGAACACCCTGCCGCTGCGCGGCAGCGACGTTGACCAGGCAGCCTACCTGGAGCACTTCCGGGCCGACTCCATCGTGGCCGACGCGGAGGCGATCCGCCGGACCCTCGGCGCCGCACCCTGGACCATCTACGGGCAGAGCTACGGCGGCTTCTGCGCGCTGAGCTACCTGTCCTTCGCCCCCGAGGGCCTGCGTGCGGCGCTGATCACCGGCGGACTCGCGCCGCTGTCGGGCCCGGCGGACCGGGTCTACCAGGCCACCTTTCGGCGGGTGTCAGCGCGTAACGCCGAATACTTTAGCTGGTACCCGCAGGACCGCGAGCTGGTCACCCGGATCGCCCGGCACCTCCGCGAAACAGAAGAGTTCCTGCCCGACGGCAGCCGGCTCACCGTGGAACGGTTCCAGATGGTGGGCTCTTTCCTGGGCGGCAACACCCGCGTCGATGGGCTGCACCACCTGCTGGAGGACGCCTTTGTCAGCACGCCCGACGGCGAACGGCTGTCCGACGGTTTCCTGGAGCAGGTCCGCGGTCTGGTCTCCCGCGCGGCGAACCCGCTGTACGCGCTCATGCACGAATCCATCTACGGCCAGGGCGAGGCCACCGACTGGGCGGCGCTGCGCGTGCTGCAGGACTTCCCGGAATTCCGCCCGGACGCCGCAGCCCCGCTGTTGACCGGCGAGATGGTCTACCCCTGGTACTTCGAGCAGGACCCCGCCCTGCGTCCGCTCCGCAGGGTGGCCCAACTGCTCGCGGAAAAGGACGACTGGAAGCCGCTCTACGACCCGGAGCGGCTGGCCCGGAACACCGTTCCGGTGGCGGCCGCCGTGTACAGCGACGACATCTATGTGGACCGGGACCTCTCCCTGGAGACCGCCGCCGCGGTCCGGGGCCTGCAGGTCTGGGAGTCGGATGAGTTCCACCACGACGGCATCGCAGACGACGGCGAGGCGATCTTCGGACGGCTGCTCGGCATGACGCGCGCAGCCGAAGGCGCTGACGCTCTCAACTAGCGTCCGCTAGGAGGTCCGGGACCGCACGACGAGGACGGGACAGGCCGCGTGGCTGAGCACCTGGCTGGAAACGGACCCCAGGTGCAGCCCGGGAAATCCGCCGTGCCCGCGGGAGCCGACGACCACGAGGTCCGCGTGCCGGGCGGCGTCGATGAGGGCCGCGGCCGGGGAATCACCGTGGACGAGCTGCCCGGTGGCGGCCAGACCCTCATCGGTGGCGGTCTTCAGCGCGTCGGTCTGCAGGGTTTCAGCGATGCTTTGCGGGGAATCCTCGGCCGCGATTTCACCGGCGGCCGTCTCCAGCACGGCAGGATACCAGGCCATCGGCGGTTTGTTCCACACCGTGATCAGGCGGAGCTCGCCGTTGCGCTGTCGGGCCTCGTCCATCGCCCAGCTCAGCGCAGTCTGCGAGCTCTCGGAACCGTCAAAGCCAACCACGATCACGAATGAGCTGTTTCCGGTCAKTTGTCTTTCCTTTCACTGGGCTCAATCAGCATCCTAGACCGCGGCTCGGGATATTGGACCTCCGGGCGCTCATGGCCGGCGCAGCGGGACCACCATTACGGGGACGCCCGCGAACTCCAGAACCTGAAGGGTGTGGCTGCCGATATAGGGTGTGGCATGGCCGGGCCGGTCCACCAGTGCGACGACGATCAGGGCGGCCTTGATCTCACGGGCCTCGGCCAGGATCTGGGCTGCAACGCGGCCGGAGCGCCGGCTGAACGATACCTTCACACCCGCCGCCGCTCCCAGCGCGGCGACATGGCTCAGCGCAGCTTCGGCAGCCGGACCGGATTCAGCCACCGGGCCGGCCCGGTCGATGCTGCCGGGATGCCTGGCCAATGCCCCGGAGTCCGTGACCGTAACGACCCTCAGGACCGCCCCAGACGACGGGCATAGTCGACGGCCACTTCCGCTGCACGGAAGGCGGCTCCGGAGTCATTGACCGCGACCAGAATCACCTCGCTCATGACCGGCCCCCGCCTCCGGAACCCTGGGCCGGATTGCCGCTGTGTCCCCGGTTCCGATCGGCGGCCCAGCGCAACCGCAGGCTCTCCTCGAGTTCCTGGGCATCAAGCTGCCGCCGGATCTCCAGCAGTTCGTTCTCCAGCCTCGGAATCCAGCGGTTTTCGACCGCGCGCTGCCGGGTCCGGGTCGCCGCGAGTTCGGCAGCCAGCAGCAGTTCCGCACGCTGCACCGCGGCATACCGCACCCCGGCTTCCAGCGCGCGGCGATGGAGGGCAGCCGTGTAGGACAGGGCCGAGCTTCCCCCTGCCGGGGGCGTCTCGGGGAGGCGGCACTCGGGATCGTCGGGATAGGAAACGCCCATCGCGTTGCGCCACCGCAGCCGGACCACGGCGGCTTCCGACGGCGCGACCTCCTCAAGCGGTCCGCTGCCATCCAGCGCGGCAGACCGGCGCAGCCAGACTGCCGCCTCCGTCGCCAGCTCCTCCCACTCCGCACGGCTCAGTTCCGCACGAAGCTGGAACCGTTCCAGCTCGTCCGCCAGGATGTGCTGCTTCCGGTCCAGCAAACGCGCGCCGCGCCGCGCGGTCATCAGCCGCCGCTCGACCCGGACCTTGTCCGCCCGTCCCGTGCTGCTCATGGCCGGCCATCGCGGTCCGGAAGGAATCGATCCAGAAACGAGACCGACAGCATCGTCAGTTCCTGCTCCGGCAGTGCCGCCAGCGCCGCCCACGCCCGGCCCAGGGTATCGTCCAGGGTCCGGGTTTCGTCGCGCCCCTGGTTGAAGAGCCCTTCTTCCACCAGCGTCCGGTACCTGATGTAGCTGCGGTCGGTTTCGCTCAGCGCCGCCACGCCCACCAGTTCCGCCAGTTCCGCCGCCTGCCGGGCCCGGGCCAAGGCGGCGAGCACCTGGGCCGCAACGTCGAGATGGTCCTCGCGCGTCCGGTCCTTGCCTGCACCGTTGCGCATCAGCCGCGACAGCGAGGACAGCACGTCCACCGGCGGGTAGATGCCGCGGGCCGCGATCTCGGGTGCAAGGACAATCTGGCCTTCCGTGATGTAGCCGGTCAGGTCGGGCACCGGGTGGGTGATGTCGCCGGCCGGCATCGTCAGGACCGGAACAATCGTGACGGAGCCCTTGCGGCCCTTGACCCGGCCGCAGCGCTCGTAGAGGGTGGCGAGATCGCTGTAGAGATAGCCGGGGTAGCCCCGGCGGGCCGGGATTTCCCGCCTGGCCGCGGACACTTCGCGGACTGCTTCGGCGTAGCTGGTCATGTCCGACATGATCACCAGGACGTCATTGCCCTCGGTGTAGGCGAGGTGTTCGGCGATGGTCAGCGCGATCCGCGGGGTGATAATGCGTTCAATGACCGGATCGCCGGCGGCGTTGAGCAGGAGAACCAGCTCGCCTGCGGCGGAGCGTTCTTCCAGCCGGTCCCGGACATAGGCGATGTCCGCATGGGTCAACCCCATGGCCGCGAACACCACCCGGAAGGACTGGCCGCCGGTGGTCGCCTGCGCCGCGATCTGGGTCGCCAGGCTCAGGTGCGGCAGGCCCGGTACGGAGAAGATGGGGAGTTTTTGTCCCCTGACCAGGGTGGTCAAGCCGTCGATGACCGAAATGCCGGTCAGGACCGGTTCCCGCGGGGGTTCCCGGTAAGCCGGGTTCAGGGGCCAGCCGCTGACCGGAAAGGCTGCCGTCCCCGTCACCGGCGGTCCGCCGTCGAGCGGTTCCCCGCGTCCGTTGCAAACGCGCCCCAACCATTCCGTTCCCACCTGAACGTGCAGCGGACGGCCCTCAAAGCGGATCCGGATCGCTCCCAACGACATGCCGTCAGTGCTTTCGAGCACCTGCAAGGTGGCGAGGTCCCGGTCCACCTCAAGGACCAGGCCGTGCCGCCGCTCGCCGCCGTCCATGTCGACGCTGGCGAATTCATCCCAGCCGACGCCCGCGGCCCCGCCAACGGTCAGCAACGGCCCGCGGAGCTCCCGGACATCCCCGTGGGAGATTTGCGCGGCCATGCGCCGGGACAGCGGCACGGCGTCGGTGCCCGCCGGCGGCGGGCCCGCTGCGCCGTTCATCGCAGGGCTTCCAAGGCCCTGAGCATCTCTCGGCTGCCGGCCGCGACGGCCGCCGCGTCCGAGGGGCCCGCTTCTTCACGGGCCCGAAGGACGGGACCAAAATCGCTTTGCTCGATGGTGGTGGCCGCCACGCCGAGTTCCACGAGCCGCTGGCAGGCGTCGACGACGTCGAGCACGAGATCCAGCAAGGCGGCACCTTTTGCGGCGGAACAGAATCCGTCGTTGGCGCTCAAGGCGTTCTGCATCAGGACCCCCTCCCGCAGCAGGCGGCCGCCGAGCAGCACCATCCGTTCGTGGCCCGGCAGCGACGACGTCCCGATGATCTCCGCCAGCTCGGCCAGCCGGTCCGACTCGGCCAGCAGGGCAGCGGCCCGGGCCCGGCGGGCGGCCCACGCCGGCTGCCCGTTGGCCGCATACCAGATGCCCAGGGCCTCGGCATCGCGGGCGAAGGAGCCGGTCCAGCTCACGGCGGGGTAATGCCGGGAATACGCCAAATCCCGGTCCAGCATCCATAGGGCCCGGACATACCTCTGGGTGTCCGTGGTGACGGGTTCCGTCATGTCACCGCCGGGCGGCGAAACGGCCCCGATCACCGTGACGGAGGCGGTCTTCCCGCCGAGCGTCGTCACGCGGCCCGCACGCTCGTAAAAAGAGGCCAGTTCGGACGCGAGGTTGGCCGGGTAACCTTCCTCCGCCGGCAGGTCGCCGTTACGGTTGGCGAATTCCCGCAGCGCTTCGGCCCAGCGGGAGGTCGAGTCGGCGATCACGACGACGTCGTACCCCATATCGCGGTAGTACTCCGCGACCGTGATTCCGGTGAAGATACTGGCCTCGCGCGCCATCATGGGCATGTTGGAGGTATTGGCGATGATGACGGTCCGGTCGATCAGCCTGCCCCCGGTGCGCCCGTCCTCCAGTTGCGAGAGGCCGTCCAGGACGTCAGCCATTTCGTTGCCCCGTTCCCCGCAGCCCACATAGACGATGACGTCGGCATCGCTCCACTTGGCCACCTGTTGCAGCAGCAGCGTTTTGCCCGTTCCGAATCCGCCAGGAACTGCCGCCGCGGCCCCGCGCGCCACCGGAAACATCAGATCCAGCACGCGCTGACCCGTATGCAGCGGCACCATGTCCGTGAGTCGGGACCGGAATGGGCGCGGCCGCCGTACCGGAGCGCGTTCGGAGAGTGCCACCTCGTGGCCGTCAACTACGGCAACCGTGTCCAGCACGCGGACACGACTCTCCGGCGCCAGCCACGTGAGCTCACCGGACACGCCCGCCGGCACCAGGACGCGGTGCACCACCGACCCCGAATCCGGCACGGTGCCGAGGACGTCGCCTGCCGAAACTGTGGCACCGGCCGCCGCACCCGGCTTGAATGTCCACTCCCTGGCCAGCACCGCAGGATCGTCCGCGGACCCCGACCGCTCGGGTGTCAGCCACATCGGCGCCGACGAGAGCGGGCGCATGAGCCCGTCAAACACCTGACCCAACAGCCCCGGTCCCAAGAGACCGGAGAGCTCAGCACCCGTGGCGGCGGCGACATCGCCGGCTTTCAGTCCGCCGGTATATTCATAGGCTTGCAACGTGGCCCGCGTCCCGGTGATGGCCACAGTTTCGGCGCTGATGCGCCGGGGGCCGACGGCGATCAACTCAAGCATGGCCAGCCCGTGAACACCCTCGATCTCGACCAGGGGACCGCTGACCCGCACGACGGCGCCCTCCCGCCGGGCTGCTACCGGCTCCAAAGTTCACGCCCTTCTGGCATCGAGTCCAGGGTCATCTCGGCCAGCACAGGAAGCGAAAGGTCCAGACGGAGTGAGGCTGCCTCGGCGACGACGCCGCCATCGGGGCTTTCGGACACGCTGGTCCCCGCGCCGAGCAACTCGGCGCACTGCTCCGTCAGCCGTGTCATGAGCTCCGCGTAGCGGGGGTCCGACTTGAGTCCGGCGGCAGCCTCGCGCACGCGGCGGTGGAGTTCGAGCCGCAGCGCGCTGCGCTGGGCCAGGACCAGTTCGTGGGCCTCGCGGCGTGCCCGCGCGGAGCGCAGTGCTGCGTCCGAACGGGCGGCGGACTCACCCTCCTTGGCGGCGTCGGCGAGGATCCCTGCGGCTTCGGCCCGCGCGGCATCCAGCAGCGCACCCGCCTGCCTGCCAGCGTCCTCGCGGAACCCGGCGGCCTGCTTATCGGCCGCCGCACGAAGTGCCGCGCGCACCGGTTCCAGTGCCGCGTCGGATTCCGGTGCGAGCCCGGTCATGAGGGCAGCACCACGGTCATGGGCGCGCGTGGAGCTGCCAGGACGGGCTGCAGGGTGCGCGCCGCGCGGGGCGTGAGGATAACGATGGCCGTGCTTTGGGGCAGCGCCCGCCAGGCATGTTCGATTTCCTCATCGGTGCTGCCTGCGAAGACGCTGACGCCGGCGAGCCGGAACCCGCTCAGGAGGGCCCGTTCACCGATCGCGGCGATGGTTTCGGACATTGTCTTTGCCCCCTCAGGCTTTGCCGATCAGGATGATGGCGATGATGAGGCCATAGATGGCAATCCCCTCCGCCAGCCCGACCACGACCATCGCCCGGCCAAAGATTTCCGGCCGCTCGCTCATCGCCGCGAGGGCAGCCGATCCGGTGTACGCGACGGCAAATGCAGCACCGATCGAGGAACCGGCCACGGCGATGGCCGCCGCGATCAGGGCCGAACCGCCGGCTCCCGCCGGGGCGGCCGTGGCTCCCGCGACCAGGACCGGAGCCACCCCGCCGGAGGCCGCTGCCGGCGCGGGACTCAGCGCGCCCGCCAGCAGGGCCAGGGATCCGGCCATCACGGCGACGTTGACGGTCGCCAGAATTCTGAACGCGGCCTTCCGCCGGCGTCCGACCAGGAAGACGGCCCCTGTTGCGGCGATGAGGAAGACAGGGACGGCGCCGAACCAAAGATTCACGATGGCCGCCTTTCAGATGGTGGGGCTGACTCGACGGCCGGGACCGTCGCCGGGGCGGCAGCGGCGACGGTGAGGTCCGGCGACCATGGCTTGAACGGCCGTCCCTCGGACTGGAAGATACGCGAAAAGAGTTCGTAATATTCAAGGCGCAGGGCCTGGATTCCGGCAACCAGCGCTTCGAGTGCGAAAGTCACGGCATTGCCCGCAAGGAAAAGCAGGATCGCTGCGGCGCCGCGCCAATCCGGCGCCCACAGCGCCGTCGTCCCATTCCAGACCACCATCAGCAGCGCGGCGTGGGTCAAACCGAAGGTGGCAAGGCGGGCAAAAGAGACCACGTTCGAGCCCAGACGGATCACGGTGTCAACGAGTTCGATGCCGGCCTGGAACGCGCCGGTGGCTCCCCCGCCGGCTTCGACGAAGAGCCCGATATAGATGAAGACCAGTGCGCCGAGCGCTATCACCGCCGCCGCGGCCGTCGGCAGCCCGGTGCCCGTGCCGAGCCCCCAGACCAAAAGTCCGACGGCGAGGAACAACATGGAGCCAGCGATGCCGGAGCGGGCGTACAGCGCGTATCCCCAGCCGCCCTCCCTGACCCGGTTAATGGTGCCGATGGCGTAGGCACCGGCAAGCAGGAACGCTCCGACGCCCGTGCCCGCCAGCAGGAGCGGCACCGGGTTCGCCAGGGGTTCCAGCCACAGCACGGGTACCAAGCCGGTGGGACCGAACGCCTCCCCGTACAGCGCTCCGAAGACCATGGCGGCCAGCCCGGCTCCGCTCACGAACAGCCACGCTTGCTGGAGCCTGGCCAGTTTTTTGATGCGGCCGCCGCGAAGGAGGAGAAGACCGGCGGCCAGCAAGATCGCTCCGTGTCCGACGTCGCCGAACATCATCCCGAACATCAGAATGTAGGCAACGCCTGCGAGGCGGGAAGGATCCAGATCCGCGTAGGGAACTGTTCCATAGGTGTCCACGAGAGTCCGGGAGACGCGCGCGCGGCCGCCGCCGGGCATCGTGGGTGGGTCGATCCATCTGGGCCGCGGCAGCGGGACGACCGCCGCCCCGAGCGGGGCTAGCGCTACTGCCAGCGCCGGAATCCCGCGGCGCGGCGTCCAACCCACCAGCGCCGCCGAGGGCCCGGCCACTACGGCGGCCGCGGCCGCCTTCTCCAGTTCCTCGGAACCGGTGCCGGGCTCGTAGGGCAGGTCCAGTTCGACGAGGGCGTTGCGGGCCACTGCCCTTAGCATGAGCCGCCGGTCCTGCTCGGGCACCACCAGGGCCACCCGCTCCATCCGGACGGCGGCCATCGATTCATGCCGCTTCATCGAGCACCTCGCTTGTCCCGGCGCACGCCGCAGCGGCCGTCAGTGCTGCCCGAACCCGCCACGCGTCGATGGACAGCACCGCGATGGCGCCCAGGACCACGTCCGGCCCCGGCAGGGACCCGCGAAGCAGCCGGATTCCGTCCCTCTCCACCGCCGCACGCTGCCGGGCTTCCGCGCGCCACAGCTCGTTCGGTTCTGCGACTCCGGCCAGCACCGGCCGCAGGGTGTGCGGCAGCCCGGATGAGAATTCCGCAAGGGTGCCGGCGGACTCCCAGGAGCGGCCTAGAACGGGACGCAACAGGCGCTGGACCGGCGGCGCCGGGACTACACCGTCGACAAGGCGGATCCGGGCCGCGGTCAGGACGCACACCGCACCGAACCATGGCCGCGCCGGAGGCGCCGCCGCAGCCAGCCGCCGGGCCCACGCCACGGTCAGCGCGTCCCGCAACGGGCCCAGGCCGGCGGCACCGACGTCGCCCCAGACCGTGGCGGCCAGGATCCGGGCGAGTTCCGGGGTCGATCCGGCCAAGCTCAGGCGCGGCCAGGCGGTCGCGAGGGCACCGAGGCGGTAGGGCTCGACGGCCCGCGGCCCGCCAGCCAACTCGTGGGCCAAGGCCATGACGTTCTCGATTTAGAAAGTCCCCGCAGCGGTTCGAGCGACGTCGGTGCCCGACGCCGGGAGTCACCCGGCGAGCACGCGCAGCTGCCACAGGACTGTCTCCTGAACGGCGCGTTCCGCGGCCGCAAGTCCGGGTGCCCCATCGAGGCGTTCCGCGTAGCTTGACCCCTGCAGCGTGGACAGTGCACTAACCAGGCCAGGTTGGGCAGCCGCCGTGCGGCTGGTGCCTGCACCCACGCGGCGCTGGGCCATGGACCGTGCTCGCACCGAGGCTGCGACCCAGTCCGCCCTCATTTCGGACCGGCCCTCTGCGGAGTCAGCAGGGTGTCGATGACCTTCCCGACGACGGCCGGGATGCGCGCCAGGCCGGCTTCTTCCAACGCCGCGGCCTCGAGGCGTGCCCGCGCCAAGACTCGTTCGTCCTGTTCCAAGGACGCTTGTTTGACCAGGGCGGCGGCGTTCGCGCGCTCCGCTCCGGCGTCAAGCCGTGCCTGGGCCACGATTGCAGCTGCCTGCTCGCGGGCCCTTGCGAGGTCCCGTCCCGCGTCCCGGCGTGCATGGTCAACGAGTTCCTCGCACCGTGCGAGGTCGCCGGCGAGTGCGACGAACACCGGCGCGAGTTCAGCAGCCGGCCCCTGGTCGTCGGAAGCCGGCACGCCCGCCGGACCCGCCGGCCCTGGCGCACCCACAGGCCTGAATCGGTCCAGAATCCTCAACCGCGCCATCGCCGCTCCTCGGAATGTCTCCCGAATCACAGTCTAGGCCCCGCGTCTTTGATTAGCCTGGGCTGGTCCTGGATGAATAGTCGCCGGCGGTCGGCCCCGCTGTTATCTGGCGCTCAGTCCCCCGGCTGCTCTAGGCGTGCCCGGCGGCCTGCATCTGGCGCAGCTCCTTCTTCAGATCGCCGACCTCGTCGCGGATTCGCGCCGCGAGCTCGAACTGGAGCTCGCCGGCGGCGGCGTGCATCTGCTCCGTCATCTGTTCGATCAGGCCGACGAGGTCCTCGGCCGGGGCCGCCGCAAGGCCGTCAGCGCGGACCTTGGAACCGCCTTTGGCCTTGCCGCGCGTCTTGCCGGAATTGGCCAGCAGCTCGCGGGTGTCCGCGTCTTCTTTGGTGAGCTGGTCGGTGATGTCGGCGATCTTCTTCCGCAGCGGTTGGGGATCGATGCCCCTCTCCGTGTTGTAGGCCACCTGGATCGCCCGGCGGCGGTTGGTCTCGTCGATCGCGTGCGCCATCGAATCGGTGATCCGGTCCGCGTACATGTGCACCTGGCCGGAGACGTTGCGTGCGGCACGGCCGATGGTCTGGATCAGCGAGGTCGAGGAACGCAGGAAGCCTTCCTTGTCCGCGTCCAAGATGCTCACGAGCGAGACCTCCGGGAGATCGAGGCCCTCCCGGAGCAGGTTGATGCCGACCAGGACGTCGAAGACGCCCATCCGCAGTTCGCGGAGCAGCTCCACCCGGCGCAGCGTGTCGACGTCGGAGTGCAGGTACTCGACCTTCACGCCGTGGCCCAACAGGTAGTCGGTCAGGTCCTCGGCCATCCGTTTGGTGAGCGTGGTGACCAGGACTCGTTCGTTCTTCGCCGTCCGGGTCTTGATTTCACCGAGCAGGTCATCGATCTGGCCCTTAGTGGGCTTGACCACGACCTCGGGATCGATGAGCCCGGTGGGCCGGATGATCTGCTGGACGAAGCCGTCCGCCTTGCCGAGTTCGTACTTGCCGGGGGTGGCGGACAGGTAGACGGTCTGGCCCACGCGGTCGAGGAATTCGTCCCATTTGAGCGGTCGGTTGTCCATCGCGGACGGCAGGCGGAAGCCGAAGTCGACGAGGTTCCGTTTGCGGGACATGTCACCCTCGTACATGGCGCCGATCTGGGGAACGGTGACGTGCGATTCGTCGATCACGAGCAGGAAGTCGTCCGGGAAGTAATCCAGGAGGCAGTGCGGGGCAGTTCCCCGGGCCCGCCCGTCGATGTGCGACGAGTAGTTCTCGATGCCGTTGCAGAAGCCCATCTGCTGCATCATTTCAAGGTCGTAGGTGGTGCGCATCCGGAGCCGTTGCGCCTCGACCAGCTTGTTCTGGCTCTCCAGGAGCTGAAGGCGTTCGGCCAGCTCGTCTTCGATCCGTTTGATCGCGCGGGCCATCCGTTCCGGACCGGCGACGTAGTGCGACGCCGGGAAGACGTACATTTCGTCTTCCTCGCGGAGCACCTCGCCGGTCAGTGGATGCAGGGTCTGGATATTCTCGATCTCGTCCCCGAAAAACTCGATCCGGATCGCCAGTTCTTCGTACATCGGGATGATTTCGACGGTGTCGCCCCGGACCCGGAACGTTCCGCGGTGAAAGTCCATGTCATTCCGGGCGTACTGCATGGACACGAATTTCCGGAGCAGGTCGTCACGGTTCATCTGCGCGCCCTTGCGGAGCGTGACCATCCCGGAAATGTACTCCTCGGGGGTGCCCAGGCCGTAAATACAGGACACCGTGGCCACCACAATGACGTCGCGCCGGGTCAGCAGCGCGTTGGTGGCCGAGTGGCGGAGCCGTTCGACTTCCTCGTTGATGGAGGAATCCTTCTCGATGAAGGTATCCGTCTGCGCGACGTAGGCTTCGGGCTGGTAATAGTCGTAGTAGGAGACGAAGTATTCGACCGCGTTGTTGGGCAGCAGCTCACGGAATTCATTGGCCAGCTGGGCGGCGAGTGTCTTGTTCTGCACCATCACCAGGGTGGGCCGCTGGACCTGTTCGATCAGCCACGCCGTCGTCGCGCTCTTGCCGGTGCCGGTGGCGCCCAGCAGCACCACGTCCTTCTCGCCGTTCTGGATCCGCTCGGTCAGCTCGGCGATCGCGGCCGGCTGGTCGCCGGCAGGCTGGAACTCGCTGATAACCTCGAAGGGCGCCACAACACGCTTAATTTCCTGGGCAAGACTCATGTACCTAATCTACCGCCGCCCTCCGACAGCCGTCCCTGATTCAGCTTTGGGCGCTACCCGGCGGCCCGGCTGCGGCGTACGACGGCGGATGCCACCCCGTCCGGCGGGCCCACTCTTCCATCCGCGGGGCGGCGTAGTCGGTGAACCAGTCCTCCTTGTCCGCTGCGTAGGCCGCGGTGGACTTGTCCACCCCGTGCCGCCGTGCCGCCCGCCGCTTTTCCGCGAGGTAGTCCGTCCGGGCGCCGGCGTCGTCGCGGAGCCAGTCACGGAAGCACAACGCGTAGCGCCAGCCCGGCGACCCCGCAGCCCGGACGTGCAGGTTCRCCGGCCGGCCGGGGTCCGCGCTGCCGTGCACACGTTTGTCCCAGTCCGCGGGATCCGGGTGCGCGGGCTTGGGGTTGTCCGTGCCGATGCCGGGCCAGCGCGGAAATCCCGCAGCGGCCAGCAGCGGCTCGAGCCGGTCCGCCGTTGCCAGATCCCGGACCGTCAGCTGGAGGTCCAGCACGTCCTTCGCGTCGAGGCCCGGAACCGCGGTGGACCCGATGTGGTCCACCGCGAGGATTTCCTCGGGCGCGACTGCCAGCAGGCGGCCGATCAGCCGGGAGGCCTGCGCGGACCAGCCGGGGTGGGCGGGACTCAGCACAGGACCGCCCGTGCGCGCGGCCATCCGGCCTTTCGCCAGGTTCTCCGCGAACGGCTCCAGCCGGTGGCGCCAGAGCCGGTCGGCCGCGTCCCGTAGTTCGTCCTTGGTGCCGGAGTTGTCCAGGACGACGTCGGCCGCCGCCAGCCGGTCCTCGCGCGTGGCCTGGGCGGCCATCCGGGACCGGGCCTCTTCAACCGTCATCTTCCGGTGCTCAACCATCCGCCGGACCCGGACATCGTCCGGGGCGTCCACCACCACCACGAGATGGAAGCCGGCGCCCTGGCCGGTCTCAACGAGCAGCGGAATGTCCTGTACCAGGACGGCGCCCTTCGGGGCTGCTGCCGTGAGGGCAGCGGCGCGCTCCCGGACCAAGGGGTGGACAATGCCGTTGAGCACGGCGAGGCGTTCAGGGTTGCCGAAGACGAGGGCTCCCAGCCGGGCGCGGTCGAGGGTTCCGTCAGGGGCCAGGATCGCGGAACTGAACCCTTGCACCACCCGTGCCAGTCCGGGAGTGCCCGGCTCCACCACTTCGCGGGCCAGCGCATCGGCGTCGACCACGACGGCGCCGAGTTCGCGCAGCCGCGAGGCCACCACTGACTTCCCTGAGGCGATCCCGCCCGTCAAACCGATCTTCAGCACCCCACCAGACTAAACTGAAGCGGTGCCTGACGACGCGGATTCTCCCGAAAGCCGGGCAACCGTCTACACCAGCATGGCTGCCGGCGGCGGGTTCCGGCACGAGTTGGAGATCAGGCGGTCCCGCTTCATCACGGTGCTGCAGCGCACCCCCGACGAGGACAGCGCCCGTTCGCTGGTCAGCAGGCTGCGCCGGGAGTTCCACGATGCCCGGCACCATTGCTCGGCCTTCGTGCTCGGGCCCGACCGCGGGGTGCAACGCTCCAACGACGACGGCGAACCATCCGGCACGGCTGGGATCCCGATGCTGGAGGCACTGCTGAAACGCGAGACCGCGCCCGGCGTGACGGACCTGAGCGACGTCGCCGCCGTCGTGGTCCGCTACTTCGGCGGGATCCTGCTCGGCGCCGGCGGCCTGGTCCGGGCCTATTCGGAATCCGTGTCCTCCGCCCTGGATTCGGCGCCTCTTGTGCGGCGGCAGCGACTGCGGATCTGCTCCGTGCCGGTGCCGCATGCCTCCGCCGGCCGCCTGGAGAACGAACTGCGGGCCGCGGGCTATGTGATGGCCGGTCCCAGCTATGATGCGCAAGTGACGGTTCTCCGGCTGGCCCTGCCAGACGACACGGCAGGGCTGGCGCAGGCAGCCGACCGCGTCGCGGCCCTCACCGCCGGAACCGCCGCATTGCTAGCCGGAGAATCGGAGTGGATCGATGTCGCCATCAGCTGAACCGGTGCCCGTCGTGGCGCTCCTGGACGTTACGGAGGCAGTGCTGGAGCGGCTCCTGTCGGTAGCGCTGCACGACGCCGACGCCGACGAGGTCACCCCGCCGCTGGGGACCGCCGAGGGCTGGAACACTGAACGGATCAGCTGGTTCCGCGCCTACCACCACGCCGCCGCGGCCGGGCTCGACGGCCCCGCCCGGCAGCGGACCTGGGCGATCACCGCGGATGGCGAGCTGGCCGGATCCATCCGGCTGGGGCGGGTTCCGGAACACGGGACCGGATCTGTTGGGCGTGGCGGCGCTGGCTGGGAGAACGGGGTGCTGGAGACCGGGATCTGGCTGGGCCGGAGCTTCCGCGGGCGCGGCATCGGCCAGGCGGCGCTGCGGCTAGTCAAGGTCCAGGCCGCGGCTGCCGGCGCACGCCTGCTGAAAGCCGAAACGACGGCGGGGAATCCCGCCGCGCAGGCGCTGCTGCGTTCCGTCGGCGCCGAGCTCGCAGCAGACGGCCAACGGGTGAGCGCGCTGATCAACCTCGGCTAGTGGGCGATCTCCCAGATGTGTCCGCCCGGGTCGCGGAAGGTGGCCGTACGGATACCCCACGGCCGGTCCATCGGGCCGTTCAGCAGCTCCACGCCGCGGCTGGCCAGTTCGGCGCACACGGCGTCAACGTCGTCCACCTGGAGGGTGAATTGCATCCGGGCGCCGGCTTCCGGTGCCGCGACGAGGGCGGGCTGGATCAGCTCCGGTGCTTCCTCCGTCTTCAGCAGATTGATCATCGTGTTGTCGAACTTGAAAACGGCTGAAGCGCCGTCCTCAAAGGCCACGGGCAGGTCAAAAACCTCCTGGTAGAAGCGCTTGCTGGCCGGCAGGTCTTCGACGAATAGGGTGATCGCACCGATCGCCCGCGGCAAGGGCGTAACCGCCGGACCGGCGCCATTTTCAGTCTTTTCAGAAGTTCCAGCCATGGGCAGTCCTTTCGTAGGTGCGGCACCTGCACGCCTCGGCGCGCGCTGAGCAGAGCAACGTGTGACCTACAAAGTCTGGACGCGGTCCGACCCCTTGGCAAGCTCCGCCGCCCTCAGTTGTCACCGTTTTGTGCCTCTACCCGGAGATCAGCCGGCGCGGCGCCGGGGCGCCGGCGGAGCTGTCACGTGCTGGGGAAGGGTGGTTGGATGAATGTAGGCAGCGACTGACCGGCACCTGAACCAGGAGGATTGGCATGGACGACCCCTTTGAGTTGTCCCGATTCACGGAAGCACAGGATTCGGCAGGCACCTATCAGACCGCGCTCTCGGAGCTCCGGAGCGGGTCAAAGCGGAGCCACTGGATGTGGTTCGTCTTCCCGCAAATTTCCGGCCTGGGAATGAGCCCGACCTCCCGGAAATACGCCATCAGGACCCTCCCCGAGGCACGGGCCTATCTGCACCACCCGGTGCTTGGGCCCCGGCTGCAGGACTGTGCCCGGGCAATTCTGGCCGTTGACGGGCGAAGCGCGGAGCAGATCTTCGGCAGCATCGACGCACGGAAGCTGCAGTCGTCGTCGACCTTGTTCCTGCGGGCGGCGCCCGAGCAACCGGTGTTCCAGCAGATTCTCGACAAGTACTTCAATGGCGTGCCCGATGCGGCCACGGACCGGATCCTCGGGCCCGTCCCCTGAGTGCCCCGCAGGACATGCCCGGGTCCGGCGCAGGCCACCGGACATGATGCCACCATGCCCTGTCCTCGCGCCGAGCACTGGGCATGTCCTCCCGGCCGCGGCCCTGCAATCCGGGCTTAACCCCGAAGCGGGCCCCTGCACGTGGCAGGGACCCGCTTTGGGTTCGCCCGGAGCAACCCGGGCAGGCGGCAACTAGTTGCCGGTCAGCTTTTCGCGCAGAGCGGCGAGGGCCTCGTCCGAGGCCAGCGTGCCTGCACCGGTGTCTGCTGCGGCCGGCTCCGAGGAGTAGCTCGTAGTGCCGGAGTCGCTGTCACCGGACGTCGCAGCGGTAGCGTCGTCGGCAGCGTGCTGGGCAACCTGCTTCTTGTGGGCTTCCCAGCGGGTCTGGGCGTCAGCGTACTGCTGCTCCCAGGCGGCGCGCTGCGTCTCGTAGCCTTCAAGCCACTCGTTGGACTCCGGATCGAAGCCCTCCGGGTACTTGTAGTTGCCCTCTTCGTCGTACTCAGCGGCCATGCCGTAGAGAGCCGGATCGAATTCGGTGCTGTCGGCGTCGACGCCCTCGTTGGCCTGCTTGAGGGACAGCGAGATGCGGCGGCGTTCGAGGTCGATGTCGATGACCTTGACGAACAGCTCGTCGCCAACCGAGACAACCTGCTCGGCCAGCTCAACGTGGCGCACGGCGAGCTCGGAGATGTGGACCAGGCCTTCGATGCCGTCCTCAACGCGGACGAACGCGCCGAACGGAACCAGCTTGGTGACCTTACCCGGAACAACCTGGCCGAGGGCGTGGGTGCGGGCGAAGGTCTGCCACGGGTCTTCCTGCGTAGCCTTGAGCGACAGGGACACGCGTTCGCGGTCCAGGTCGACCTCGAGAACCTCGACGGTGACTTCCTGGCCAACTTCGACAACCTCGGACGGGTGGTCGATGTGCTTCCAGGACAGCTCGGAAACGTGTACCAGGCCGTCTACGCCGCCCAGGTCCACGAAGGCACCGAAGTTGACGATCGAGGAAACGACGCCGGGACGGACCTGGCCCTTTTCCAGCTTGTTGAGGAACGTGGAGCGGACCTCGGACTGGGTCTGCTCGAGCCAGGCACGGCGGGACAGCACAACGTTGTTGCGGTTCTTGTCCAGCTCGATGATCTTGGCTTCGATCTGCTGACCGATGTACGGAGCCAGGTCGCGCACACGGCGCATCTCGACGAGGGATGCGGGCAGGAAGCCGCGCAGGCCGATGTCGAGGATAAGACCACCCTTGACAACCTCGATGACGGTACCGGTGACGACGCCGTCTTCTTCCTTGACCTTCTCGATGTCGCCCCAGGCGCGCTCGTACTGAGCACGCTTCTTGGAGAGGATCAGGCGGCCTTCTTTGTCTTCCTTGGTGAGCACCAGGGCTTCGACCTGATCGCCAACGGAGACGACGTCTCCGGGGTCAACGTCGTGCTTGATGGAAAGCTCGCGGGAGGGGATGACACCTTCGGTCTTGTAACCGATGTCGAGCAGGACTTCGTCGCGGTCGACCTTGACGACGGTACCTTCGACGAGATCTCCGTCGTTGAAGTACTTGATGGTCGCGTCGACTGCTGCGAGGAAGTCCTCAGCGGTACCGATGTCGTTAATCGCGACTACGGGGGTACCGGGCTTCTCGGTGGAGGTGATGGTCATGTAGTAGGGGCTCCGTTGTGGATAGTGAGTCGGTCAGGCAAACCGTCCCGCCCGCGTCGGCGACACGGGTCGAGAACACGGCGGATCAAGGGCGATCCGCCGGGTCATCCTGATTTTGTGGATTTGATTGCGCGCACGTAATACACGCCCGCTCAGTCTAGTCGTAGTCGTCAACGCCGGTCAAAGCGCAACGCAGTGTGCCGGCGCCAGCCTAGAAGTGCGTGAGGCAGTGCGGTGCGCGTTCGACGGCGAACATCAGCCGCGCCGTCAGCGCGGCTCCGGGGGCATGCTCCGTGATCCGGCCAGCAGCTTTCAAGGTCACCGGGCAGACGGCGCCCAGATAGATGGAGCCGAGGTCCGCGACGTCCAGCGAAAGCTCCGGCTCGGCGTCGGCAGCGTCCGTGACCGTTGCCTCTCCCCCGGCGACCCGGAGGACGAAGGTCCCGGCGGCGAAGCCGAGGCTGTCGGTCACCCGCAGCACGAGGGTTCCGTCGGCGGCGTAGCGCCGGGCGCCCAGGACCCGGACGGTGTCCAGGACGCGGAGCCAGAGCATGTCCGCATGGTCCGAGGACTCGATGCAGCGGGGATCCTCGAGGGCCCAGGCAATCGGGTTGTCCACCGGTGCTTCCTTCCAGCTGACCCGGCGGATCAGGTCCATGCTGCCAAGGAACTGCCACAGTTCCAGGTAGGCCGCGTCGGTGGCTGCCACCAGGTCCACGATCTCCACGGTGGCGGGGTCGGTCTCCCAGCCGGCGAACTTGTAAGCGACATACCCGTCGACGGTTCCGGACGCGTCGTAGTGCAGGGCGCACCTGATTGCGTTGTCCTCGCCGCCGTCGCGGGCCAGCGTTCCGGAGGACCGCAGGCGGTAGGCCTCCTGCCGCATGATCGAGCCGGGCGTGACGCGGTGGGTGCGTTCGAACACCGCCGGCGCCAGTTCCAGCAGGACCTTCCGATCGGCGAGTTCCACCGACCCGCTGGCCTCGTGGCGCAGCCGGAAGCGCGCGCCGGTCTCCACCTTGATGTCGCGTTCAAAGGTGGCCACGCCGAAGCCGAAGCGGCCGTAGATTGACGCCTCCGAGGCGGTGAGGGCCGCGAGGGGGACGCCGTCGGCCTTCGCCGCGGCGAGGTCCTCGGTCATCATCCGCCGCAGCAGTCCCTGCCGGCGGTGCGTTCCTCGCACGGTGACGGCGGTGACCAGCTGGGCCGCAAGCTGCCGCCCGTAGCCGATGTTCAGGTCTTTACGCAGGGTGGCGAAAGTGGCCACCGGCACGTCGGCGGGCAGGGAATGCGGGGCCACCGCACCGGTCTGGAAGACGCCCGTCATTTCCCGGTTGTCCACCTGGTACATCGCCATGACCTTGTCGATGAACTCGTCTTTGTGCTGTTCGTCGTAGAAACCGATGCCGACGCCGCGGAGCCAGGAAACGCCCCGGGCATACTCGGCTGAGTCCTTCCGGGCCGCACGGAACCGCCGGATTTCGTATTGCTTTGCCACGTGTTTCTCCCGCTGGAAGTCTTGGAACCTTGAAAAGAACCGAAACGCCGGCCTAGTGCCCGGCCTCGAACCAGCTGGTGCCGACGCCGATCTGGACGTCGAGCGGAACGGACAGCTGCGCCGCGGCGCCCATCTGTTCCGTGACCAGTTTTTCGACGGCGTCGCGTTCGCCCTTGGCGACTTCGAGGACCAGTTCATCATGGACCTGCAACAGCAGGCGTGATTTGAGGCCCTGCTCGGCCAGTGCGCCGGAGACGCCCAGCATGGCCCGTTTGATGATGTCCGCCGCGGACCCCTGGATCGGCGAGTTCAGGGCGATGCGCTCCGCGTTTTCGCGCAACTGGCGGTCTGTGCTGGTCAGGTCCGGGAGGTACCGGCGGCGCCCCTCGATGGTCGAGGTGTATCCGTCGATCCGGGCCTGGTCGACGACGCCGCGGAGGTAATCGCGGACGGCGCCGAACCGGTCGAAGTAGTCCTTCATCAGGGTCCGCGCCTCGTCCACGGAAATTTCCAGCTGCTTGGACAGCCCAAAGGAGGTCAGGCCGTACGCGAGGCCATAGGACATCGCCTTGACCTTGGAGCGCATGGCGCTGGTCACCTGGTCAGTGGGCACGTGGAAAATGTTGGAGCCGACGAACCGGTGGAGGTCCTCGCCGTCCTTGTAGGCCTGAATCAGGCCGGCGTCGCCCGAGAGGTGCGCCATGATGCGCATTTCGATCTGCGAGTAGTCCGCGGACAGCAGGCATTCGTACCCCTGGCTGACCACAAAGATTCCGCGGACGCGGCGGCCTTCCTCGCTGCGGATGGGGATGTTCTGGAGGTTGGGGTTGTTGGAGGAGATCCGTCCCGTGGCCGCGACGTTCTGCGCGTACGTGGTGTGGATCCGGCCGTCTTCCGCGACCGATTTCTTCAGCGACTCCAGCATCTGCCGCAGCTTCGACGACTCGCGGTGCGCCATCAGCTGGACCAGGAATTCGTGCCCGGTCTTTTCCAGCAGGTTCTTGAGCGAGGCAGCGTCGGTGGTGTAACCCGACTTGATCTTCTTGGTCTTCGGCAGCTGCAGTTCGTCGAAGAGCACCGTCTGGAGCTGCTTCGGCGAACCAAGGTTGACCTCGTGGCCGATCGCTGCGAAGGCCTGCTCCTGGGCGTTGTCGATCACCTTGGCGAGGTCCGAGAGCTGCTCGTCCATCCGGGTCAGGTCCACGGCGATCCCCGCGAGTTCCATGTCGGCCAGAACCCGGCTGACCGGCAGCTCGAGGGTCGTCAGCAGGTCCTGGGCCTGGCGCTCCTTCAGTTCCGCTTCGAAGTAGCGGCTCAGGGCCTGGACGACGGCGGCCACGTGGACCAGCGCGCCGGCGGCCGCAGCGTCGTCGCCGTCGAAGGCCAGCTCAAGCTGGCCTTCCTTGGCGGCTTCCGTGGACACCGCGATGTTGAGGTGGTGCTGCGCGAGCTCGGCGAGCTCATAGCTGCGGCGGTCGGGCTGGATGAGGTAGCCGGAAATGGAGGTGTCATCGACCACGCCGTCGAGTTCCAGTCCGCGGCCCGACAGTCCCTTCAGGGCATCCTTGAACCCGTGCACCACCTTCGCGGACTTCGCATCCCGAAGCCAGGTGGCCAGGACATTTTCGGCGGCGGCGTCCTGACGGGCCAGGTCGAGGTAGATGGCGGCGTCGTCGCGGACGATCGCCAGCGCGGCGGCGTCCGCACCGATCCGTCCGGGCACCAGGTCGACGGCCAGGGCGGACCGCTTTCCTGCACCGGCTGCCAGGAAGGCGTCGAGCTCGGCCGCGTCCGCCGGGGTTACGAAGTCCGGGATATCGAGGCTTTCCCGTTCGGCTTCGGTCACTTCGCTGCCGTAGAGGGCAAAGAGCCGGGTCCGGATGGTCTTGAATTCGAGGGCGTCGAACAGCTCCTCAAGGGCGGCCTGGTCAGGCCGCGGGTCCGCGAGCTCGTCGAGCGTGACGGGCAGCGCGAGGTCGGTGCGGAGCCGGTTGAGCCGCCGGTTGCGCTTGACGTCCTCGACGTTTTCACGAAGGGCGTCCCCGACTTTCCCGCCAATCGCGTCAAGGTTTTCCAGGACACCTTCGAGGCCGCCGTAGAGGTTGATCCATTTGGCTGCCGTCTTGGGTCCGACGCCGGGAACGCCCGGGAGATTGTCTGCTGTTTCACCCACCAAGGCGGCGAGATCCGAGTACTGGGCGGGGCTGACGAAGTACTTCTCCTGGATGGCGTCCGCGTCCATCCGGGGGATGTCGCTGACGCCCTTCCTCGGGTAGAGCACGAACACGTTGTCCGTAATCAGCTGGAAGGCGTCGCGGTCGCCGGAGACCAGCAGCACCTCGTACCCGGCCTTCTCGCCCATTGCGGCGAGGGTGGCCAGGATGTCGTCGGCTTCCCAACCGGGCATCTTGATGGTCTGGATGCCCCAGGCGCCCATCACCTTGTCGATGAGGTCGATCTGGCCGCTCATTTCCCGGGGGGTCTCGTTGCGGCCACCCTTGTATCCGTCGTACTCGGCCTTACGGTGGGTGGTCTCATCGGAGACGTCGAAGGCCACGGCCACGTGGGTGGGCTTTTGTTCCTTGATCAGGTTGATCAGCATGGAGGTGAAGCCGTGGATGGCGTTGGTGTGCTGGCCGGTGGCGGTGGAGAACTTGTCCGCAGGGAGGGCGAAAAAAGCCCTGAACGCCATGGAGTGTCCGTCCAGGACCAGGAGGCGCGGCTGGTCCGTGATGGGAATCACGGGGGCGTCGGTGGCGGAAACGGACCCCGCGGCCCGGCTGGACCTTCCGGCTGGCTTTGCCGCTAAGACGGAGTCCGGCTCAAGCGCCGGGAGGGTGTCCGTTGCGGAAGGGGAAAGGGCCGGTTTGGTAGTTTCGCTCACAGGTGCCAGCCTAGTTCCCATGATCGACAATTTCACGCCCGCGCCGTTCACCGACGAACTGCAGGCCGCCGGCGTTCCGGCGGAACTCCACGACTGGCTGGGCCGGATGGGCGTCGGTGCCCTCGTGGTGAAGATGGGGATCCACTTTTTGGAGATGAGCCCGGTACGCATGGTCGCCACCATGCCGGTGGAGGGCAACACGCAGGTGGCCGGAATCCTGCACGGGGGCGCCCATGTGGTGCTTGCCGAGACGCTGGGGTCCTTCGCCGCCGGGATGCATGCTGGGCCGGGGCGCCGGGCACTGGGGATCGACGTCAGCGCGACCCACCACCGTGCCGTCTCTTCCGGCACGGTGACAGGAACCTGCACCGCCATCCATTTAGGCCGCACCCTCACCACGCACGAAATCGTCATGACGGACGAGCAGGGGCGCCGGCTTTCAACCGCGCGGATCACCAACCTGCTCCGCGACGCCCCCGAGTAGTCAGCCGGCGGGTCGGCCGCGAGGCCTCAGGAGCTGCCGGCGAGGCGGTAGCGGAGTTCGACGACGCCGCGTCCCAACGCGGCCGAGGCGAGCAACTCCAGCGGCGCCGTCGGCCGGGCCAGCGGGAGCAGCGGTTTCCCGCCGCCCAGCACCACGGGAATGACCGAGAGGATCAGCTCGTCAAGCAACCCGGCGTCGGCGAACTGGGCAGCGAGGTCTCCGCCGCCCACCACCCAGACGTTCCGGCCCGCGGCGCTGTCCTTCAGGTCTTCAACGAATTCGGTCACCGGTCCGCGGGCGAACGTGATGTCCGTACCTTTCGGGGCCGCGAGTTCGTGGTGCGTGAAGACCCAGCACGGGGTTCCGGGGTACGGCCAGTTGTCGGGTTCGTGCTGCCGGAGCCAGGCGTAGGTTTCACCGCCCATCACCACGCAGCCGACGTCGGCCATGAAGGCCTCGTAGCTTTCCTGGCCGCCGGTGAATCCGTCGAACTGCAGCAGCCAGTCAAGCTTGTCGTCCGCGGTGGCGATGAAGCCGTCCAGGGAAGCCGCCACGAAGTACTGGAATTTCGGCATGGGCCCAGCGTAGCCATTCCCGGATGCCTTTCCCAGCGCGCAGCAGCGCGGAATCTGAGCGCCGCAGCGCCGGGCGGCGGCGCCCGGCGTCGTCGGGTGTCCGCTACTTAGTGAAGTACGGAATGATCAGGTACAGCCCGAAGAGCACCGCGATGCCGCAGAGACCGAAGCAGGCGTAGGACAGTGGCCGCACCCAGCGGGGCTGGGCGGTCCGCACGTCCCCGGCGATGGCGGTGAGCCGGACGCCCAGGGCGTAGAGGACGACGACGGTGACGGCGGAGACCAGGGTCGCCCCTGCTACGAGGACGAGTTCAAGCCACTTCAATTCTGGCCACCCTTGCGATTGTTGGTGCGGCTGACGGCGGCTGCCTTCTTTTTCGCGAACTGGACCGCCTGGCCGGCCTCTTCGACCTCGACGGCGTTGTGGTGGCCGACGGGAGACCGTCCGGAGGCAATGAACATGTACACCACCGCAGCGGTGCCGGCGACCGCGGCGATCACGAATCCGACGGTGCCGGTGTGCACCAGCATCGCCGTCAGTGCGCCGACGATACCGGCGGCCGGGAGGGTGAAGAGCCAGCCGAGCGCGATCTTCCCGGCAGTTCCCCAGCGCACGGAGGTGCCGCGGCGGCCCATCCCCGACCCGATCACCGAGCCCGAGGCGACATGCGTGGTGGAGAGTGCGAAGCCCAGGTGGGAGGACGCGAGGATCGCGGCTGCGGTGCTGGTTTCGGCGGCGAAGCCCTGGGCCGGCTTGACCTCGGTGAGGCCGGAGCCCAGGGTCCGGATGATCCGCCAGCCGCCGGAATACGTGCCGACCGCGATGGCCAGCGCACACGCCCCGATGACCCAGACTTGCGGGCCGGTGCCGTGCGCCTGGCTGCCGGCGGAAATGAGGACCAAGGTGATGATGCCCATGGTCTTCTGCGCATCATTTGTGCCGTGCGCGAGGGCCACGAGGCTGGACGTAAATACCTGTCCGGTCCGGAAACCACCGCGCTTCTGCGTGAGTTTGCTGCCCGTCTCCGGATCGTGGCGGGACGTCAGCGCGTAGGCGAGCCGGGTGCACACGTAGGCCACAGCCGCGGCGATGAGCGGCGCGAAGACGGCCGGGAGGAGCACCTTCTGGACCACCGACTCGAAGTTCACCGAGTGCAGCCCGATGCCGGCGACGGCCGCGCCGATCAGGCCGCCGAAGAGGGCGTGTGAGGAACTGGAGGGGAGACCCTTCAGCCAGGTGATCATGTTCCAGAGAATCGCCCCCATCAGGCCGGCGAAAATGATGTCCGGGGTAATCTGAACGCCGTCCGAGCCTTCCCGGATGATGCCGCCGGAAACAGTTTTCGCCACTTCGGTGGACAGGAAGGCGCCCACCAGGTTGAGCACCGCCGCGAGGGCGACGGCGGTCTTCGGCTTGATAGCACCGGTCGCGATTGGCGTCGCCATCGCGTTGGCGGTGTCGTGAAACCCGTTAGTAAAGTCGAAGAACAGTGCCAGCGCTATCACGAGCGCCACCATTATGGTGATTTCCACCAGTTGCCCAATCTGCAGAGTCGATGGTCAGCGGTTTCATGCCCCGTGCAAGGTCTTGGTGGTCAGTGTTCATCTGCTGTTACGCGGACATCTCCTGCGCGGTTCACCAAAAACCGTCCTGAAACCTTACAGATCGTACGTGGCAAAGGGTGCTGGGCAAAACCTCAGCGGCCTGGAAGGGCAACTCAGACCGGTGGGGCGCTGCGGCCCGCACCGGCGTCGAGCATCCCGGCGATTTTTTCCTCCAAGGCGGCCAGGGTTGCCTCCGGGAGCACAATCAGGCCGTCGAGTTCCCGCCGTGCCCGCTTGTACGCCGTCTGCCGCTCAGCGGGGGTGGCGGCCGCGTCGGAGGCAATCCTGAGCAGTTTCCGCGCGGTGGCCAGCCGCTCGCGTTCCGGGCCGGTAAAGTTGCTGTCCTTGATCCGGCGGGCTTCGCGTTCGGCGACCTCGAAAGCGATTTCGAAGCTCCGCACGGCAGCCCGGTACTCCCCTAGCCGCGCCGCCGTCGCGATCTGCGCCGGAGCGTCCGGGCGCAGCCCGTCCGCCTCGCGCTTGGCCCGCAGGAACGCCACCGTCAACGGCTCGCGCACGTCAGTCATGACCGGAAAGTCGATCAGCCTTCCGATGTCCAGTTCGTAGTCCAGCCAGCGCCGGTTAACGGCGTCGTGGGCGTCGACGAGGGCCTGCACCTCGCTCTGGCTGGCCTGGTCTACCGAAGCCTGCTGGTTCTTGAGCCGGTACAGCTCAAGCTTGCGCCGGTGCCGTCGTTCGCTGGCCCTGGTCCAGGTTCGGGCCCAGCTGCCCAGCASGGCGCTCATCGGAAATACCAGCCACCAGTTGTGGCTGAGGAAATTGAAGAAGGGGTCCACGGCAACATCCTCCCACCGGGCCCGCGCGCCGGAAAGCCCTCGCGGCGGGTGGGGGCTCTCCGGCCGATCCGCTGCGGACTCAGGCCTCGTGCTTGACCTTGTGCACCCGGGTCACGACGGTGGGGCACGGCACGTTCAACAGCACCGCATGGGCAGTGGAGCCGAGCAGCAGTCTGGAAAAGCCCCCGCGCCCGCGGCTGCCGATCACCAGTAGCTTCGCATTCTGTGCGAGGTCGACGAGTGCCTTGGCTGGCTCAGTGTCTGTTTCGAGGCGTTGATGGATAACGAGATCCGGGTACTTGTCACCGAGGCCTGCCACCGATTCGGCGAGGACCACGCGGTTCTCTTCGACGATGGTCTCGGCGAGCCCGCTGGAGGGCAGTTGGTTTTCAATCCAGCGCGCGGGGCTCCGGAAGGCCAGTACCACGGTCAGCTCGTCGTGGCCGCGGTCCGCTTCTGCTGCGGCGAAGGCCACGGCCTGGAGCGATTCCTCCGATCCGTCCACGCCGACCACCACGCCGTGGGTTCCGGTGGCGGGCTGGCTCGGGATAACGGCCACCGGGCTGTCCGAGGCGGAGACGATCTGCAGGGCCCGGTCCGTCAGGGGTCCGGCGTCCATCCAATGCTTGTCATGGCCGCCGACGACGACCAGGGCGGCATCCGCGGATGCTTCCCGAAGGGCCGCGCCGGGGCTCCCATGGCGCAACTGCACGTCGACGTCCACGTCGGGGGACTGGTTTTTCGCGGTGTCTTTGGCCTTCTCCAGCAGGTCCATCCCGGATTGACGGATCAGCTCGTGGTATTGGAAATCCGGGGATATCCAGCGGTCGTCCACGGCGTGCACGGCCAGGACCGGAAGCTTCTCCCGGGCAGCGCGTTCCAGCGCCCATGCCAGCGCGGCCCCGCTGCCTGCCGAATCGTTGATGCCGACAACGACTGCTTTGCTCATACTGATCCCCGCTCCATTTCCTGGCGTCCGTAGCCTCGTCCATGGTCCTGGCAGCGCACCATTCTGTGACCGCTGTCTGGCATGACTTGTCGGAAGCACCGAGGCTCTACCGACAATTCAGTGTGACCTCGCCCCCGGCGCCCGGTTAGGGCCTTAAGCCCCGCACCGGCGGGGCTTAGGCCCGCACCGGCGGGGCTTAGGCCCGCACCGGCGGGCTCAGAATCCGGTCGGCTCCGTCTCGAACTCCGGCTCCCGGGGCGGTCCTTCGTGCTGCACCGGGCGAAGCGCCGCCGTGTGCTCAAGCCAGATCAGCGCATCGTAGCGATCCCCCATCCGGGTTGGGACGTAGTTTCCCTGCTCCCGTTCCGGGTGGTACGCCACTCCGATTGCCCGCTGGCCCAGCCAGGTCGAGAGCCACGGTCCGCTCCGGTCGTCGCCGAACGCCAGCACCCCCGGCACCTCGACCGCCTCATGCAGGAAGTCCTCGTGGCTGCCTGGCCTTGCCCGGGCACAGGCATGATCCGCTCCGGCGTGCCCCAGGAGTCGGCTGCGATGACTGTGCCTCGGTGGGCGGCGAAGCCCACCAGCAGGACGCCGTCCAGCGCGTGCCGCTCCCTGAGCAGCTGACCTACGTTCACCAGCCCGTCCCGCGGCATCTCCGTGCCCCGCGCATCCCCGACGTGGGTGTTGTGCTCCCAAATGATGCCCTTGGACGCGGCCCCCAGAGACGGGCCAGCCGGTCAACCGTGTCCGCCATGTGGTGGTCGCGCACATTCCAGGACTGCCGGTCGGCGCGCACCATGCTGCGGTAGTAGTGCTCGGCGTTCGCCGCCACCTCGGCGTTCTGGACAGCGTCAAAGGCTTCTTCGTCCTGGTCACCCGGGCTGAATACCCGGCTGCGCACCTCGCTGAGCAAGGCCACGACGTCCGCCTCGCAGGATTTCGGAACGAGCCGGGCGCGCCAGGCGTAATGGTGCGGGTCTTCGTGGTGCGGCGGGAAACACTCCCATGCCCGCATCGCCACGGGCACGGCCTCAGGTAGGTTTTGGTCGAGCCACCCGATGATCTCGCGCAGCGAGTCCCAGAGCGAGTACACGTCCAGGCCGTAGAAGCCGACCCGCTGCGCCACCGGCCGGCGCAAGTTCCAGCTGCGCAGCCAGTCCAGGAACCCTGCCACTTCCTCATTCGCCCACAGCCAGGTCGGCCAGCGCTGGAAACCCCTAAGCAGCGCATGGACGCCCAGGTCTTGTGCGCTGTGACCGCGGACCCACTGGTTGATCCGCCAGCAGTCCGGCCAGTCCCCCTCGACGCCGATCCAGTTGTAGCCCTGTTCCATGATCAGCCGCCGGCTGAGCGTGGCACGCCAGGCATAGAACTCGTGGGTGCCGTGCGAGGCCTCTCCGATCGCCGTGAATCGGCAGCCCGCGGCACGCTCCACCAGTCCATCCAGGTCGCGCTCGCTGCGGAGTTGCCGGGCGAGGGAATGGATCTCGCCCATGACGGCGGCCTTTGTCACCCTCTCCGGGGTCACCGTGGATCTCCCAGGTCGATCCGTTCCAAGTGCTCCGGAACCCGGGCGCGCCAGCCGAGTTCGTGCTTGATCCGAAGCCGGAGTGCGTCCGAGGACTCCGGTTCGCCGTGCGTGATGTAGGTCATCCGCGGAGCCTGTGGTGCGGCTTTCATCCAATTGATCAGGCCGTCCGTGTCGGCGTGCGCAGACAGGTTCTCCAGCTGGATGACTTCGGCCCGGATCTTGACGTCCTCGCCGTAGATCCTGAGCTCGCGCTGCCCCGCGGCGAGCGAGGCGCCCCGGGTGCCGCAGGCCTGGTAGCCGCTGAGGATGATGGCGTTCTTGGCATCGGGTCCGTAGGCGGCGACGTGGTGCAGGATCCTGCCGCCGGTCAGCATGCCGCTGGCGGAAATGATGACCATCGGGCCGCCGCGCAGGTTCAGCAGCCTGGACTCGTCCACGCTCCGGGTGAGCTTGGCGAGGCGGTACATGTTCACGTATTCGTCCTTCTTGAGCCGGTGCTCTTCGGGGTGCCGCTGGTACATGCCGGAGGCGTCGATGGCCATCGGGCTGTTGAGGTACACCGGAATGTCCGGAATCGCGTTCCTGCGACGAAGCCTCGACAGATACAGCATGAGGGTCTCGGCCCGGCCGACGGCGAACGCGGCAAACAGCACCACCCCGCCGCGCTTGGCCACCCGGGTGATGATCTCGCCGAGCTGTTGTTCGGGATCCAGCTCGGAATGCTTCCGGTTGCCGTAAGTGGACTCCGTGACAAGCACGTCGACGGCGCCCAGCGCCCGCGGCGGGAACATGAAGGGATCATCCGCACGGCCCAGGTCGCCGGTGAAGTGCACCGACTCGGAGCCGAACCGGACGTGCACCTGCGCCGCCCCCAGGATGTGTCCGGCCGGCACGAACGTCATTTCCATTCCGCCACCAAGGTCCAGCGCGTCGTCGAAGTCCCGGATCTTAAAGCTGTTCAGGGACTTCACTGCATCCTCGGCGGTGTAGAGCGGCAGCGCCGGGCTGTGCCCGGTGGACCCGCGCTGCGTCGCGTAGCGTGCCTCTTCCTCCTGCAGATAGCCGCTGTCCGGCAGGATCAGCTTGCACAGCTCGGTGGTGCCCTCGGTGGCGTAGACCGGCCCGGCGAAGCCGTCCCGGACCAGCGCCGGGACATAGCCGGTGTGGTCCAGGTGCGCATGGGTCAGGATGACAGCGTCGAGCGAGCGGGGCGGGACCGGAAAGGGCAGGCGGTTGCGCTCGCGGCTGCGTTTGTAGCCCTGGAACAGCCCGCAGTCGACCAGCACCCGGCGCCCGCCGGCCTCCAGCAGGTAGCGGGAACCGGTCACGGTGTCCGTGGCACCGAGGAACCGGAGGGTCGGCTGCTCATGCTTCATGGTGCTTCCGTTCCGGAATCCCGCATATCGACGTCGAGAGCCCAATAATGCAAGGCTCCGCGTGTGCCATAACGCCTCATAGGGCCAAAGGTCAGGGACGCCAACGCGTGCCCCGGTCCCCGGGAGTTCCGGCCGAAAAGTAGACCGCCGGAGCTATCAAGAAGTCCTGATAATTCCGGCGGTCCCATTCAGCTCGGTTGTTGGCGTTGGCCTAGTAGGTCAGGAGAATATATCCCGGGCCACCCCCATGATGATCCTGTCCCCGGGAACAGATTTCCGCAGGTAGTCCTCGACGGCCCAGTCATCTAGCGAGATACAACCGGCCGTGGCGACTTTGTGTTCGTGAAGGAAAATAGCAAACCCGGCGTCCTGCACAATTTGAGAGTCGGGCGGCCTGTTGTAGTTGATCACCGCCCCCTGCCGATAGTCGTGGGAGCGGCCTGTGGCAAAATACCACATGTTTTCATCCCAACCGACCCAGGAAGTGGACTCGAAGTATTTGTTATAGGTGTCAGTCCAAGGGTTTCCGCCCCACCGCGAGTTCGGGTTCAGCAGTCGGTACGGGAGCGCAGTCCCGGGGTTGCCGAGTCCAAACGCTTCGGTCACCGAGTAGGAGCCGGTGGGCGAGAAATTATTGCGTGTGGGCCCGGAGGCGACTCCTGGCGGCTTAAACCCACTAGCGCCGACCCGACCGTCCGTCCTCCAATCAATTACATATGTCCCTGCCACCCGCAGGCAATACACGACGGCAGCGTACGACTGACCGTAATCGGCTGCGTAGGTCAGGAGTACTCGTTTGGCGCCGGCTGTCGGATATTTGATCGCTCCCTCGTTGAGATTCGAGCATTCCGACCGCCCGTAGTCCCTCGCAGCGGACGGCGTCCACGTAAGGTAGCCGCCTTGGAATGCCTGGACGCATTCCCCGCCTGAGCACACCTCAGGCGTCGCAGGATAGCCCAGGTAGCTCAAGTGCCACCCCATAGACGCGTACTTGGTTTGCATGCCTCCACGAATGGGCTGGGCGCCTGTGGCTGGCGACCAAAAGATAAGTCCGCCCTGGAACCACTGATAGCAGCCGCCCCTGGGTTGGTTGCAGATCTCATTTTCGATCGGATATCCGAGGTAGCCGGATACTCCGCCCTGCTCTTGGTACCTGCCCTTGATTCCGCCGTTGACAGAGTGAGCTCCCGTGGCCGCCGACCACATAATGGTCCCGCCCTGGTACTCCTGGCGGCAACCGGAGTTCGGGCCGTCGCAAATCTCTTCCGACACCGGGTAGCCAAGGCCGCCGTTCTCGTACCCGCGGCTCGCCCAGTCTCTGCGCATGTCGCCTTGGCTTATGTGCGCGCCGCTTGCAGGCGACCAAACGATTGCTCCGCCTTGGTAGTTCTGGTAGCACCCGCTGCCTTTAAGGCCGCAAATCTCCTTGGACGTGGGGAAGCCGAGCTTCCCCTGTTCAGCGTCTGCGCTTGCATACAGTGCGCCGATCGCCCCGGGAGCCCATACTCCGAAGGCCCCGGATGAGGGCGACCACATGATCCTGAACTGTCCAAACTCCTGTACGCAGCCTTGGTCCTTGAGCGTGCAGGCTTCCGCGGAAGTCGGGTATCCGGTGCCCGCATACCCGCCGTAGAGTCCGTAGACCACGCCGCCGATGGCCCCACGAGTCCAGACTTGCTGGTAGCCGCCGACCGGCGTCCACGCGAGGTCCGTGCCTTGCGAGTACCGCTGCGCGCAACCAGCTGGATCGCACTTCTCATCTGTGACCGGGTAGCCAAGCGTAGCCATACCGCCCCGGGTCGTCCACTCCGGTCCGGTTTTGCCCTGGCCGAGAAGGACGGCATGGGCTCCGGTGGCGGCGGTGTAGTAGATGTCGCCCGCCGTGAACGTCTCATGACAGAGGCCGGACGGGTCGCATCTCTCATTGGAGGTTGGCTCTCCCAGTGGACCGGTGGCGCCCCCGAGCTGTTGCCATTTGGCGCCGATGGCCCCGAACGGAACGTAGAGCGTGGCTGCGGCGCCCCCTTGGACGGCAGGGGTCGTTGCTTCCGCGGTTGGAGCGGGCCTTCCCGGAGTCAGAGTCGCGGGTGTGGAGCTGTCCACTTGCGGGGTCGGCTTAGTCGTCGGGGCCGGGGCCACCGGCGTCTGTGTGGGCACCTGGACGATGGGAACCGTGCCAGCAGGTGAGTCTAGGGGTGCAGGCGTGGCCTGCTGGCTCGTCGTGGATGTCGCAGGAGTCGGGGTGGGCGTGGTCGCCTTGGCAGGAAGGGCAAGCCCGACCGACAGCAGTGTGGCCATCGCCGCCACAGCAACGGCACGGTTCCGAGGTTTCGTACGAACCGTGTTCATTTCGAGACCACCGCTTCGCAAGTGGACCCGGTCGGCGCGCCCGAGGCGAAGTTTTCTACCCGGACCGTTTCCTTGGCGCCGGGGGCTACCGTCTGTTCGATCATGGCGTGCCCGGCTGGGCTGCTGGTCGTGCCGACGGCAACTGCGACCGTGTACTTGACTGCGGTGGAACCGTGGTTTGTCAGCGTTCCAGAGAACGACCACGAACCAGCCGGGTCTGCCGCGCAAACGACCTCGCTAAGTGCGTCTGAGGCTAAGGCGGAGGGCGCCGGCAGTGTCGATACAGAAGACACAGGGCCCGACGGTTGTGGTGCAGTTCCCGAAACCGAGGAGTTATTTGATTCTAAGGTCGGAGAGTTGACGGGTGGATTGGACGCTGGCGGACTACAAGCGGCCAAGGCTAATAAACCCACCGCGCACCCCCCAAAGAGCGGTGTCCATTGGTGCATGATTCCTCCAAACTGGTGACAGGCTCCCCAATCAATAGACGATTTGGCAGGAAAGATCTGTCAGGATATTGCGGAGGCTATCAGACCAAAACAATCAACATATGTTGAAACGGCCTCTTGACGTAAATGTTGCTTGGACGGAATGAACGCACCGCCCCGCACGCGAGAATTTCGTTCCTCAAACACAGAGTTTCCGCGGTCCCCCGATTTCTTACACCCCTTGTTTGCGCCATCAGTTCCGCCCATCTCTCCGGGCATTCCAATGGCCTAGCGAGCAGGCGAAGCTTCAAAGCTGCGCACTGCCGGTATTCGCCGACTAACCGAACGCACTCGCGGAGCGTCTGCCGGAGGCACCGAGGCTACAGTGGTCGCTCTGGCCTTGGCCCCGACCGGCGGCGGGGGCACCTCGCAGCCTACAAAGTTCCCCGTCGGGTCGTGGTGCTGGAGGTGCTGCCGCGCTCCCTGATCGGCAAGGTCCTGCGGCGGGAGATCCAGGACACGTTGATGGCCGGCTGACGGGTCGCTGGGAACCCGCCAGCCGGCGGTACCATCGCGCGATTCCGGGCAACGGTGCTCCTTTGCGGTCCGCGGCGGGGCGACGCCGATGCTCGGGCGACGCACGTCCACTTCCGGAGGCAGATGGTGGAACCACAATGCTGGCTGATGCTTGCAAAAATCTGGGACCGCCGGGACCGCCGCTGCCGCCGCCGTCTTCGCGGACCCTGCGACTTGCTTGCTGCGCCGCTGGCGGGC
This sequence comes from Arthrobacter sp. 05N428_2, assembly GCF_056397065.1. Taxonomy (NCBI): domain Bacteria; kingdom Bacillati; phylum Actinomycetota; class Actinomycetes; order Micrococcales; family Micrococcaceae; genus Arthrobacter; species Arthrobacter sp. 05N428_2. The sequence continues at coordinate 127,230 of NZ_JBFTMR010000008.1, forward strand.
TGAGAATCCTGATACGGGCGTGCGGGCACCGTGCCGTGCGGGTAGGGTGCCCAGTGTAGGTATGCCCAGCGTAGGGATGCCCGCCGCCGGACGCCGGCGGCGTCTGCAGAAGGGAAGCTGACGTGACTCGTAAGACTCCGCGCGTGGAGGAAACCGACGAAAAGGACCTTCAGGTCGGCGACGGACCGAAGCACTGGGCCGCCGGCGTGCCCGGCGTCTACCATTCGATGAAACCCGCCCTCGAACATATGGGGGTGAACCGGACCCGCAAGACGGTCATGAAGATGAACCAGAAGTACGGCTTTGACTGTCCCAGCTGCGCCTGGCCGGACCCCCATCACAGGAAGGCCTTCGAGTTCTGCGAAAACGGCGCCAAGGCGGTCACGTGGGAAGCGACGCCGGTGGTCATCCCGACGTCGTTCTGGGCGGAGAACTCGGTCAGCGAGCTGCGGAACCGCTCGGACTACTGGCTTGGCATGCAGGGCCGGCTGACGGAACCTGTCTACAAGCCCGCCGGTGCGGACCATTACCAGCCGGTGAGCTGGGACGAGGCGATCCGGATCATAACGGAGAAGCTCAAAGGCCTGGCCTCCCCCGACGAGGCCGCCTTCTATACGAGCGGCCGCACCTCCAACGAGGCCGCGTTCCTCTACCAGCTCCTCGTCCGGGGCTACGGCACCAACAACCTGCCGGACTGCTCGAACATGTGCCATGAGTCTTCGGGGTGGGCCATGGGCCAGACCATCGGCATCGGCAAGGCCACGGTCAACTTCGACGACTACGCCGAGGCAGATCTCATCATCATCATGGGCCAGAACCCCGGCACCAACCATCCGCGGATGCTCACGGAGCTGGAAAACTGCAAGCGCAACGGCGGCGAGATCGTGGCAGTGAACCCGCTGCCCGAGGCCGGCCTGCACCGCTATAAGAACCCGCAGAAGGTCAGGGGCATCGTCGGGCACGGCACGCCCATCGCGGACCAGTTCATGCATGTCCGGATCGGCGGGGACATGGCCCTCCTCCAGGCAGTCTCCAAGCGTGTCCTCGACGCGGAGGCAAAGAACCCCGGCACCGTCCTGGACCACGCCTTCCTCGACGAGCACTGCGAAGGCCTCGACGAGCTTAAAGAGCACCTGGCTCTGCTGGATGAGCAGGCGGTGCTGGACGCGACGGGGCTGCGCACCGAGGAGATCGACGAGCTTGCGGCCCGGTACCTGAAGGCCGAGAAGGTCATCATCACCTGGGCGATGGGGATCACGCAGCAAAAAAAGGGCGTCGCAACCATCAAGGAAATCATCAACCTGCTCCTGCTGCGCGGCAATATGGGCAAGCCCGGCGCCGGAGCCTCCCCGATCCGCGGCCACAGCAACGTGCAGGGCGACCGCACCATGGGTATCTGGGAACAAATGCCGCAGTCCTTCATGGAAGCCCTTGGCAAGGAATTCGACTTCGACCCGCCCCGCGACCACGGCGTTGACGCGGTCGAAACCGTCAACAAGATGCAGGAAGGAGAACTCAAGGTGTTCATGGCCGTCGGTGGCAACTTCGTCGGCGCCATCTCCGACACCAACGCCGTCGAGGCCGCGATGGCCGGGACGGAAATGTCTATCCAGGTCTCCACGAAGCTCAACCGATCACATGTGGTCACGGGCGCGGAAGCGTTGATCCTGCCCACCATGGGACGGACCGAAATCGACATCCAGGAATCCGGCGAGCAGTTTGTCTCGGTTGAGGACACGGTCTGCGCGGTCCACCCCTCGTGGGGCAGCGTGGAACCTGTTTCCCACCATCTGCTCTCCGAGCCGGCCATTCTCAGCCGCCTGGGCAAGGCGCTGGTAGGCGACAAAATCAAGGCTGACTGGGACGGCTACGAGAAGAACTACGACCTGATCCGGGACCATATTTCCCGTGTCGTGGGCGGCTGCGAGAACTACAACGAGAGGATCCGCCAGGAGGGCGGCTTTATCCTCGCCAACGGCCCCCGGGACTCCCGCACCTTCCCGACGCCGACCGGCAAGGCCGTGCTCACCGTCAACGAACTCGAACACGTGGAGCGGCCGGCGGGCACCCTGATCCTGCAGACCATGCGCTCACACGACCAGTTCAACACGACGATCTACGGCCACGATGACCGCTACCGGGGCATCAAGAAGGGCCGCCACGTGGTCTTTGTGAATCCCGAGGACATCAGCGAACTGGGCCTCTCCGACGGACTCTTCGTGGACATCCACGGCGAGTACAACGACGGCGTGGACCGCGTGCTGCGCAAATTCCGGGTGGTCTCGTACCCGACGGCGCGCGGCTGTGCTGCCGCCTACTATCCGGAGGCCAACGTGCTGGTGCCGTTGAACCACACCGCCGAAGGCAGCAACACCCCGGTCTCGAAGGCCGTCATTGTCCGCCTCGAGCCAAGCCTGGACCAGACCCCGGACAGCAAGGCCCGGCTCCACTCGGCCCCGGGAGTCACCACGCCCGCCTGAGGCAGCGGCTTTGCTGCGCGGCGTGGCATGCGGAGCCCCGGCCGCGCCCACTGGACATAATGCCAACAGACCCATCCCTGGCAGCCAGGGATGGGTCTGTCCACGGGGTGCAACGAACCCGTCACTGGGCGGATGAACCCCGTGACGGGTTCCCGCCGGGGACGCGTGAGCTACTGGGCGCGCTTGGCCCAGCCCTGCTCGTCCGGGCCGCCGGTCTCGCCGTGTTCGCACAGTTCGATGACCTTGTTCGACGCGGCGTGCACGGCTTCCTGGGTGCTCTTCCGGCCGTGGGTCGACGCCGTACCTGCGGCGTAGCCCACGATGAACGCGCTGATGGCATCAGCGTGCGGCCCCACGGCCTTCAAGGACTCGTCCGCAACTTCGACGATCTTTTCGTGGTCCACCTCCAGGTCCAGGATCTGCAGCGCCTGGATCAGGCGGGCACTCCAGTGCCGCAACGCGTTGTCTTCATCTCGGGGCAAGGTCATGTGCTGTTCCTCTTCGTCGGGAAAGGCTTCTCGATCGGCTGTCCCTCAAGGGTTAGCACCGATCCCGGCCGATATGCAACGCGTCAGCCGCGAGTCCCGGCAATTCAGCCGGCATCCGAGGCTCCGGCGATTAGCTCCATAGGGCGACGTGGAACTTTGAGCCGCGGCGCTCCAGCCCGCGCGAACCGCCGCGGGCGACCATCGCCGCGGTGGCATCTGCGGTGCCGACGAAGCGCTGCAGGGTTTGCGCCATGGTCGTGGTCCTGTGTTGGTCCAGCGTGCTGGCCCACCAGAGGCCGGGAACCGGGGTTCCGGCGACGGGCACCCGCAGGAGCGCGCCGCTGACGAGTTCGGTCCGTACGATATGGCCGAGGGCGAGCATTACCCCCTCCCCTGCCCGCACAGCCGCCAAGGCATCGGTTTCGCTGCTGAGCCTGATGATCTCCGGCACGACCCCCAGCGACGCGAGCCAACGGCTCTCCTCCGAACTGTCGAGGATGCCGGCGGGACCGGCGAACCACGGCCTGCGCAGCAGCCGGCCCACCGGGAGCGGGCCGTGCAGCCGCCCCAACGGGTCCGTCGCCGCCGCGACGAAGACGCGCTGGTAGCGCAGGAACGGCACGGATTCCAGGCCGGGCTCGACGCCGGGAGTGCCCGCGGCTGCAGGCGGCCGGGCACCCAGCGCGATGTCGTAGGCGCGTTCGAGCAGGAGGCCAGCCAGGTCTTCGGCGGGTTCGGCGACCACATCCACCAAGGCGCCGGGCACGCGTTTGGTGAACAGGTCCAGCAGGCGGCCGGCCGCGTGCTCGGCGAACGGCGCGGTGGCGGCGATCTTCAGCCGCCCGGCGTCGTTCTTGGCGTGGTTCACTTCCCAGCGTGCCTGGTCCGCCAGCCCGACGATGTTCTGTGCGTGGTCAGCCAGGGCCCGGCCGCCGGGAGTCAGGCTGATGCCGCCGGGCGCCCTGATAAACAGGGGGTCACCCAGGTCCTGGCGAAGCGACGCCAGGGCGGCCGAGACGGCGGGCTCGCTGACCCCCAGGGCCGCGGCGGCGGCGTGCAGGGAGCCCAGGCGCGCCACGAGAGCGAACGTCCGCAACTGGCTCAACGTCATCGGCACGGCTTCATAACCTTTCGCTTATCACGATATTGACACCCCCGTCGGGGCGGGGCAAGACTGGCCGTAATTCGGCGCCGCGCGACGTTGCCGGCGCCTCGGAGTGAGGTGGGACTATGCAGATTCCGGCTCCATTCGATTACGCCCGGGCCACCACAGTGGAGAACGCGCTCGAGCTGCTGGCGCGCCACGGTCCCGACTCGCGGATCATCGCCGGAGGGCACAGCCTGCTCCCGATGATGAAGCTCCGGCTCGCCCGGCCGGAGTGGCTGATCGATATCAATGACCTCTACGAGCTCGACTACATCCTGCGCGACGGGGACGAGTTGCGCGTCGGTGCCCTGACCCGCCACACCACGCTGCTGGAATCGGATGAGGTCGCGCAGCTGTTCCCGATTGTCCGGGACGCCGAGCGAGTGATCGCCGACCCGGTGGTGCGCAACCGCGGCACCATCGGAGGCTCGCTGTGCCAGGCCGACCCGGCCGAAGACCTCTCCACTGTCTGCAGCGTCCTCGGGGCGGTGGCCGTCGTCCGCGGTCCCGGCGGCGAGCGCACCCTGACTATGCGCGACTTCCACCGCGGCCCCTACCAGACCGCCGTCGGACAAGACGAACTGCTGTGCGAAGTCCGCTTCCCCGTCCGTCCGCGCGCCGGGAGCGCCTACGAGAAGGTGGAACGGCGAACAGGCGATTGGGCCGTGGGTGCTGCGGGCGCGGCCGTGACGCTGGCCGAGGACGGCAGCATCGCCGACGCCGCCGTCGGGCTGACGGCGCTGGGCCTGGACCACACCGTCGAGGGGATTGCCGCGCTGATGGGCGGCATGCGGCCCTCCGAGGAGGTGTTCGCCGACGCCGGGCGGCTCGCCGCCGAAGGCAGCAACCCGGTCGCGGACCAGCGCGGACCGGTCGACTACAAACGGCATCTGGCCGACGAACTCACCCGGCGGGTATTGCGGCGGGCCTGTGCCCGTGCCGCCCAGACGGCCGCCCAGACCCAGGAAGGCTGAAGCGCATGCAGATCAGCATGACCGTGAACGGCAATGAAGTATCCAGCGAGATTGAACCGCGTGTGCTGCTGGTCCATTACCTCCGCGAGGTGCTGGGCTTGACCGGCACCCACTGGGGTTGCGACACGAGCAACTGCGGGACCTGCGTTGTCCTGATGGACGGCCAGCCGGTGAAGTCCTGCACCGTCCTTGCGGCAATGGCCGCCGGGCACGACATCCGCACCGTCGAGGGGCTCGCGACGGGGGCCACGCTGGACCCGGTCCAGCAAGGGTTCATGGAGGAACACGGGCTGCAATGCGGCTTCTGCACCCCGGGCATGATGCTCACCGCCCGTGCCCTGCTGGATAAGAACCCGCACCCGGATGCGGGCGAGATCCGGCAGGCCATCTCCGGGCAAATCTGCCGGTGCACCGGATACGCGACGATCATCCGCTCGGTGCAGTGGGCGGCGGCCCATCCGGCAGCCGTCGCGGGCGCCGGGGACGAAGCAGCCGACGAGGTCCTCGACGGCACCGACACCGTGGTGCAGGACGTCGCCACGGAAACCGACGACGCAGAGGTGAAGGCATGACTGTCATCCACGAGCGGGAGAGCAACCCCGCAGCCGGCGATGCTGACCGGCCGATCGGCTATGGCCGGATCCAGCGCAAGGAAGACCCCCGCTTCGTCCGCGGGAAGGGCAACTACATCGACGACCTCGTGCTGCCCGGCATGCTGCACGGCGCGATCCTGCGCGCCCCCATGGCGCACGCCCGGCTTGTCTCGATTGACACCACGAACGCGCTGGCCCACCCCAAGGTGCTCGCCGTCATCACCGGCAAGGACCTGGAAGCCCTCAACCTCGCCTGGGCGCCGACTCTTTCCGCCGATGTGCAGGCGGTGCTGGTCACGGACAAGGTCCGCTTCCAGGGGCAGGAGGTCGCGTTCGTGGTGGCCGAGGACCGCTATGCCGCACGGGACGCGTTGGAACTGATCGACGTCGAATACGATGTGCTGCCGCCGCTGGTGGACGCACGCAAGGCCCTGGACGCCGATGCCCCCGTCATCCGGGATGAAATCGCCGGCCGGACGGACAACAAGATCTTCGACTGGGAGATCGGCAGCGCCGCGGAGACCGACGCCGTGTTCGCGAACGCCGACGTCGTCGTGAGCCAGGAGGTGGTCTACCCGCGGGTGCACCCGGCCCCGATGGAGACCTGCGGCGCCGTCGCCGATTTTGACCCGGTGGACGGCAAGCTGACCCTTTACGAGACCACCCAGGCCCCGCACGCGCACCGGACGCTGTTCGCGATCGTGGCCGGCATCCCGGAACACAAGATCCGGATCGTCTCCCCGGACATCGGCGGCGGTTTCGGCAACAAGGTCGGCATTTACCCCGGCTACATCCTCGCCGTCGTCGGCTCGATCGTCACGGGACGGCCGGTGAAGTGGGTGGAGGACCGGTCCGAAAACCTGATGTCCACCTCGTTCGCCCGCGACTACATCATGCAGGGCGAGATCGCTGCGACCAGGGACGGCAAGATCCTCGCGCTGCGCACCAATGTCCTGGCCGACCACGGCGCCTTCAACGCCACCGCCCAGCCCACCAAGAACCCCGCCGGCTTCTTCTCCATCTTCACGGGCAGTTACGACCTGCAGGCCGCCTACTGCAAGGTGACCGGCGTCTACACGAACAAAGCGCCCGGCGGAGTGGCCTACGCCTGCTCGTTCCGCGTCACCGAGGCCGTCTACCTGGTGGAGCGGATGGTGGACGTGCTGGCCCGGAAGCTGGAAATGGACCCCGCGGAGCTGCGGCTGAAGAACTTCATCAAGCCGGAGCAATTCCCGTATGCGAACAAGACCGGCTGGGTCTACGACTCCGGCAATTACGAGGCGGCCATGCGGCTGTCCATGGAGCTGGCGGGCTATGAGGACCTCCGGCGTGAGCAGCAGGCCAAACGCGCCAACGGCGAGCTGATGGGCATCGGCGTCTCCTTCTTCACCGAAGTCGTCGGCGCCGGGCCGCGCAAGCACTTCGACATTGTCGGCCTGGGCATGGCCGACGGCGCCGAACTGCGGGTGCACCCCACCGGCAAGGCCGTCGTCCGGCTGTCAGTGCAAAGCCAGGGGCAGGGCCACGAGACTACTTTCGCCCAGATCGTCGCGGAGGAGCTCGGCATCCCGCCGGAGAATATCGACGTCGTCCACGGCGACACGGACCAGACACCGTTCGGGCTGGGCACCTACGGGAGCCGCTCGACGCCGGTCAGCGGCGGGGCCGTGGCGCTGGTGGCCCGCAAGGTGCGGGAGAAGGCGAAGCTGATTGCCGCGGTCATGCTGGAGACCCGCCCCGAGGACCTCGAGTGGGAGAAGGGCCGCTGGTTCGTCAAGGGCGACCCCACCGCGGGGAAGACCATCGAGGAGATCGCCATGGCCGCGCACGGCACACTGACGCTGCCGGAGGGCGTGGACGGGAACCTTGACGCGGAGGTCACCTACGACCCGCCCAACCTGACCTTCCCGTTCGGCGCCTACATCTGCGTCGTCGACGTCGACCCGGGCACCGGCCACGTCAAGGTGCGGCGCTTCATCGCGGTGGACGACTGCGGGACCCGGATCAACCCGATGATCATCGAGGGCCAGGTGCACGGCGGCCTGACCGACGGCGTCGGGATGGCCCTGATGGAGATCATCGAGTTCGACGCGGACGGCAACAACCTCGGCGGCTCCTTCATGGACTACCTGATCCCCACGGCGATGGAAGTGCCGGACTGGGAGACCGGGTTCACCGTCACCCCCTCCCCTCACCACCCCATCGGTGCCAAAGGCATCGGCGAGTCCGCCACGGTCGGCTCACCCCCGGCGATCGTCAACGCGGTGGTCGACGCGCTGGCGCCCTTCGGCGTGGTTCACATGGACATGCCCTGCACGCCGGCCCGGGTCTGGGCCGCCATGCAGGGCCGGGCCAGGCCGCCGGTGTGAGATGACGACCACGGCAGATTCCCCCACCGCACGGGCCGCGGAGCTCGCCGCCCGGCGCGAGCCGTTCGTGCACGCCACGGTGGTACGCGCCCAGCATCCCACCAGCGCCCGCGCCGGAGACACCGCCCTGGTGCTGCCCGGCGGCGAGATCCACGGTTTCGTCGGCGGCAGCTGCGTCGAGTCCTCGGTCCGGGAGTACGGCCTGCGGGCGCTCGCCTCCGGGGAACCGCTGTTGCTGCGCGTCCTGCCGGGCGAGCCGTCGCACCGGGCCGAGGAGGGCGCCGTCGAAGTGTCCAACCCGTGCCTGAGCGGCGGTGCGATCGAGATCTTCCTGCAGCCGCGCATCCCGGCGCCCCGGGTGGTGGTGGTCGGGGCCGCGCCGGTGGCGCAGGCGCTCGCCGCGCTCGGGGCCGGCGTCGGTTTCGACGTCGAACTCGCCGACGGCGACGCGGCGGAGCCCCGCCCGGACGACGCCGCCCTGATCGTGGCCTCACACGGCAAAGCCGAGGAGGGCGCCCTCGAGGCCGCGCTGCGCGCCGGGGTCCCGTACGTGGCCCTCGTGGCGAGCGAGACGCGCGGTGCCGCCGTGCTGGACTCGCTTGAGGTGGATGACGTGCTCCGCTCACGGGTCTACACCCCGGCGGGCCTGCAGCTTGGGGCCCGGACGCCTGGCGAGATCGCGCTGTCCATCCTCGCGCAGCTGGTGCAGGAGCGGGCTGCGGCGCGGGCCCATGCACAAACCGACGGCGTTCCGGCGCCGTCCACCCCGCAGCCGAAGACAGCGGTGGACCCGGTGTGTGGCATGTCGGTGCCAGCGGTGGAGGCGTCCCTGCACCTCGAGCACAACGGCGCCACGGTGTACTTTTGCTCCCCCGGCTGTCGGGCCTCCTTCCGTAAGGATCCGGAGCGCTATGCCCTCATCAGCTGACTCGCCCCGCCTGGCCCGTACCGCGGCCGTCATCCTCGCCGCCGGCAGCTCGCGGCGCCTGGGCCGGCCCAAACAGCTGCTCCCCTACGGCGAGGGAGTGCTGCTGGATGCCGTGCTCGCGACGGCGCGGCGCTGCGGGTTCGGCCAGACCGTGCTGACGCTGGGCGGATCGGCCGAGGAGGTACTCGGCGCCGTGGACACCACCGGCTGTGAGGTGGCGCTCAACCCTGACTACGGCGAGGGCTGCTCGTCCTCGATCGCCGCGGCGCTGGGTTCCCTGCGGCCGGATACCCAGTCGGTGGTGCTGCTGCTGGGCGACCAGCCGGGTGTCAGTGCTGGGAGTGTTGCCCCGTTGCTGCGGGCGCTGTTCCGCCCTGACGGTCCCGGGGCCGCCGTGTGCCGCTACGACGACGGCGTGGGCCATCCGCTCGCGTTCAGCCGGCGGATGCTGCCGGAACTGTCCTCGCTGCACGGGGACAAGGCCGTGTGGAAGCTATTGGAGCAGCGGTCGGACGACGTCGTCGAGGTGCCCACGCCCGGTCCGGTCCCCCTCGACGTCGACACCGAGGATGACTACCGGCGGGTGCTCGCCGCCTTGCAGGAGGCCGGGTGAACACGGCCGCCCGGACGGGAGCCGAAGAAGAGGTGCAACGGCGGATCCCCGACGTGGCCGCCCTGATGACCGAGTTGGACAAGCACGACTACCTGGCCGATGCCGGGCTCGCCACCGCACTCTTCCTCGCGGTGCGGCTGCCGCAACCCATCCTGTTGGAGGGTGAGGCCGGGGTGGGCAAGACGGAAGCAGCAAAGACCCTGGCCCGGCTGCTGGACACCCCGCTGTACCGGCTGCAGTGCTACGAGGGGATCGACGCCGGCGAAGCCCTCTACGAGTGGAACCACCAACGCCAGCTGCTGGGCATCCGGCTGGCCGAGGCCCGGGACGCGCAGGTCAGCGAAGCCGAACTGTTCGGCCCCCAGTACCTGCTGCGCCGGCCGCTGCTGCAGGCCATCGAGCACCCGGGGCCGCGTCCGGCCGTGCTGCTGCTGGACGAGATCGACCGGGCCGATGCGGAGTTCGAGGCATTCACCTTTGAGCTGCTCGCAGAAGCCTCGGTCACCATCCCCGAACTCGGCACCATCCGCGCCACCCATCCGCCCATCGTCGTGCTGACCTCCAACCGCACCCGGGACCTCCACGACGCACTGACCCGCCGCTGCCTCTACCACTGGATCGACTATCCCGGGCCGACCAGGATCGCCGAGATCGTGCGGCGCCGGGTGCCGGCCAGCAGCGGCCCGCTGGCGTTGCAGGCCGCCGCGGTCATCACTCGGCTGCGGACCCTGGACCTGGCCAAGCCGCCCGGGATTTCCGAGGCGATCGACTGGGTCTCGGCGCTCGCAGTGCTCGGCATCGAACAGATCGACGCCGCGACGGCCGAACAGACCTGGGGGTCGATCGTGAAAAACCGCGACGACCTGGAACTGGTGGGCTCCCGGGGGGCGGCCTGGCTGGTGGGCGGCACCAATGACTGAACCGACACTGCAGCCGCAGTCCTCGCGGCCGTTCGTCGAGGCCGCCTCGCTCGCCGCGGCCTTCATCACAGCGCTGCGCGGCGCCGGTGTCTCGTGCTCCCCCGACCGGGCGGCCCGGCTGGCGGTGGCACTCCGGCTGGTCCCGCCGATGGACCTGGAACGGCTTTACTGGACCTTGCGGGTGGTCCTGGTCTCCAGCCGTGAGCAGCTGCCGGCATTCGACGCCGTGTTCGGCGCCGTCTTCCGGGGCGGCTTCGATCAGGCCGCCGCGCTGGACCGCCAGTTCGGCGAACCTGTGGCTGTCCCGGCAGCCCCGCCGCCCGCGGATGCGGCGCGCACCCGCCCCGCGGCTGACACCGGGCGCGCGACCGCGCCGGGCCGCACCGCCGAACGGCAGCATCCTGCCGTGGCAGCGGGACGGGAAAACGCTGGGGACCGGCCCGCCCCGGAGCGTGAGGCCCTGCTGGCGATGGCTTCCGCGGAGGAGCACCTCCACGGGATGAATTTTGCCGCGCTCACCGAGGCGGAAGCCGCCGAGATCCGCCGGCTGGCCGCCCGGATCCTGTTGGCAACACCCGTTCGACTGAGCCGGCGCACGCGCAAGTCGCCCCACAGCAGCGCGCGGCTGGACGTCCGGGCCACCGTGCGGGCCGCCCGACGCTCCGGCTCTGACGTTGCCACGCTCCGCTACGCCGAACGCCAAGTGCAACGGCGCAAGCTGGTGCTCTTGTGCGACGTCTCCGGCTCGATGGACCCCTATTCGCGGATCTTCCTGGCGCTCCTGCAGGGCGCCGTCACCACCGCCGGGGCGGAGGCCTTCGTGTTCTCCACCCGGCTGACGCGCCTGACCAAGCAGCTGGCCCAGCGCAATCCGGATCTGGCACTCGCCCGGGCCGCCGCCACCGCACCGGACTGGGCCAGCGGCACCAGGATCGCCGAGAGCCTGCGGCGCTTCGTGGACGAACACGGCCGCCGAGGACTCGCCCGGGGCGCCGTCGTGGTGATCTTCTCCGACGGCTGGGCGCAGGAGGACCCGGAACAAGTCGCGGCCCAGATGGCCCGGCTGCGCAGGCTCGCGCACCGGGTGGTCTGGGTGAATCCGCGCAAGGCCGCGCCGGGCTATCAGCCGCTGGCCGGCGGCATCGCCGCTGCGCTGCCCTACTGCGACGCCTTCGTGAGCGGACACAGCTACACGGCGCTGGCGGAGGTGGCCGCCGCCGTCCGCGGCGGCGGCCCGTACGCAGCCGGAGCAGCCGGAAGGCCCGCAGCTGGACGGCAGACCGCTGGCAGACAAGCAGCCGGACGACAAGCAGCCGGAAGACAAGGCACCTCAAGTTAAGGGAGCAGCTAATGCAGATAGACAGCAGTTTCGCGGTGGTCGCCCCGATCGGCACGGTCTGGGCCACCCTGATGGACTTCGAACGTGTGGCTGGCTGCCTTCCGGGCGCCCGGATCCTGAACAAGCTATCCGAGGATGCCTATCAGGTGGGCATGACCGTCAAGCTGGGCCCGGTAAACATGCAGTACAAGGGCCTGCTCAACGTCCTGGAGCGCGACCCAGCGGAGCACCGGGCCGTGCTGGGCGGCAAGGCCCAGGAAACCCGCGGCCAGGGCACCGCGGAAGCCACGGTCACAATGGCCCTCACCGAGGACGGAACCACGACAAAGGGAACCGTCAGTGCCAACTTGGCACTGTCCGGCAAGGCGGCCGCGATGGGCAAGAGCGTGATCGGCAGCGTCACCGAGCAGATGATGGGACTCTTCGCGGACAATCTGCAGTCCATGCTGACCGAACCCCCAGCGCCGGCCGTGGACGGGGCGGTCGATGCGGCAGGGGAACCGGCGCCGCCCGCACCGGCGCCAGCGGTCGCCGCACCCGTGCCCGCAACAACGGGCACCGGCACGCCGTCGGCATCGCCGACCGCTGCCCCGTCGACCCGGGTCCCGACCCCGTCGAGCAATCTGGATGTCTTCAGCCTCGCCAGGGGCGTCGCCGTCGACCAGCTCTCCAGCCCCGGCAAGGTCGTCGGCGTGGTCGCAGCGGTGGCCTGCCTCTCCTACTGGGCGGGCCGGCGGTCGGCGTTCCGGATGCTCCGGCTCTGCGGAAGGCTCTAGGGAGGGCCCCATGCGCGACGTCCTGGCGGCCATCATGCCGGGCTGGCGGCAGGGCAGCACCGCCGGCCTGGCCACCGTCGTGAACACGTTCAGATCCGCGCCCCGGCTGCCGGGGGCATCGATGCTCGTCACCGCCGGCGGCGAGGCCGTGGGCTCGGTTTCCGGCGGCTGCGTCGAGGGTGCCGTCTACGAACTGGCCACCCAGGTCAAGGAGGACGGCGTCCCGGTGCTGGTGCGGTACGGGATCAGCGACGACGATGCGTTCGCCGTCGGCCTCACCYGCGGCGGCATCATCGATATCTTCGTCGAGCCGGTCTCGCGGGAGCGATTCGCGGAGCTCGACGCCGTCCGGCAGGACATCGCCGACGACAAGCGCGTGGGGGTGGCCACGGTGATCGAGCACCCTGACAGCAGCTGGCTGGGGCGGCACCTGGTGGTGCGCCCGGACGGCTTCAAAGGCAACCTGGGGTCCGAGCGGGCCAACCTCGCGGTCGGCGACGACACCCAAGGCTATTTGGCCGCCGGCCGGACCGGCATCCTGAGCTACGGCCCGGACGGAGAACGGCTGGACAGCGGGATGCGGGTCTTTTTCACCAGTTACGCCCCGCCGCCGCGGATGCTCGTCTTCGGCGCCATCGACTTCGCCGCGGCCCTGGCGCGGCTCGGCAGCTTCCTGGGCTACCGGGTCACCGTCTGCGACGCCCGCGCCGTCTTCGCCACGCCGGCAAGGTTCCCCGAGGCCGCCGAGGTGGTCAACGAATGGCCGCACCGCTATCTTGCCGGGCAGCAGGAGCACGGGCTGGTGGACGAACGGACCGTGCTCTGCGTCCTCACGCACGACCCAAAGTTCGACATACCCCTGTTGAAGGTCGCCCTGCGCGGCAGTCCGCTGGCGTTTGTCGGGGCCATGGGTTCACGCCGCACCCACGAGGACCGGATCAGGCGGCTGCGCGAGGAAGGACTGGACGCGGCCGCGCTGTCCCGGCTGCACAGCCCCGTGGGCCTGGACCTCGGCGCCCGGACCCCGGAGGAGACAGCGGTGTCCATCGCCGCGGAGATCATCGCCAAGCAGTGGAGCGGCAGCGGGGAACCGCTGCGGCAACTGGACCAACGAATCCACCACGACGAAACGCTGTGAGATGGAACCCATGCTCGGAAACGAGGCCTTCCGTTGGGCCGCCTCAGCCGTGCTGCTCGCCGCGGCCCTCGCCGCCTTCTTGGCGGCGGTCTGGCCGTCCCCGTCGTACCCGCCGGCATTCCGGATCGACCGGGGACTCAACGCATTGATGCTGACGTCCCTGGCTCTGATGCTGCACCCGTCATGGACGGTCCCCGTCCTGCCGCAGATCCTGATCTTCCTGCTGGCCGCGTGGTGGTTTGTCCTCCGGGCTTCGTCCCGGCGTCCGACGTCCCAGCCCGCTTCTTTGCCCGCGGGACGCCGCCGCGCCCGGGATACCGGGCGGGGTACCGGCCGCGGAACATTGCTGTACCACGCGCTGACAATGGCCGCCATGGCGTACATGCTGCTGGCCGGGGCGACGTCCGGCGCGAGCCCGGTCCCTGCCCGCTCTAGCGCGGCCGCCGTCGTGGCGCCGCATCACTTTGCGGCCGCCCCGACGGCGGTCCTGCTGCCGGAACTGGCAACCGCCGGAGCGGTCGTTTTGCCCTCCCTGCTGGCGGCGTTCTTCGGGTTCGCCGCGATCCTGTGGAGTGTGAGGCTGATCCGGCAGCTGCTCTCCCGCGCGCCGGGTGGCAGCCGGAGCGCGTTCCAGGAACTCGCCGGTGCGGCTCTGATGGCACTGATGTTCGTGTCCCTGGCCGCATCCCGACTTCCGGCCTGACCACCGGGCCGGACGGCCCGGGAGTGGCCGCCAATCGCCTCGCTGGTCCGCAGCCGCCGCCCGAAGCGCGGCGCGCCGGGCGTAAGCTCGTGCCATGGCGAGATTCTTCGATGTGCACCCCGACAATCCCCAGCACCGCTCCGTCACCCAGGTGGTGGAGTTGCTAAAGTCCGGCGGCTTGATCGCGTACCCCACCGACTCCTGCTACGCCCTCGGCGCCCAGCTGGGAAACAAGGACGCCCTCGACAGGATCCGCAGCATCCGGCACCTTAGCGACAAGCACCACTTCACGCTGGTCTGCAAGGACTTCGCACAACTCGGCCAGTTTGTGCAGATCGACAACGACGTCTTCCGCAGCATCAAGGCCGTCACTCCGGGCAGCTACACCTTCATCCTGCCGGCCACCAAGGAGGTGCCGCGGCGGCTGTTGCACCCGAAGAAGAAGACGGTCGGCGTCCGGATTCCGGACCACAAAGTGGTGCAGGAGCTCCTGGCCGAACTTGGCGAGCCGCTGCTCTCCAGCACACTGCTGCTGCCGGACGAGGAGGAGCCCCTCACCCAGGGCTGGGAAATCAAGGAACGGCTGGACCACGTGGTGGACGCCGTCATTGATTCCGGCGACTGCGGAGCGGAGCCGACGACGGTGATCGACTACTCAAGCGGTGTCGCCGAGGTGGTCCGTCACGGCATGGGCGACCCGTCCCGGTTCGAGTAGGCAGGCGCCGGCCCTAGGACCGGCCCTGGAAGCTGTAGCGCAGGATCCGGGCCTTTCGGGCCATGCTGGGGATGCGTCCGGAAATCCTCGTCGCCAACCGTAGCCACGTCGGGAACAGCTCCACCTCGGGGGCGTGGGCCAGACTCGTCTCCTCGACCAGTTTCAGCTGCTGGTCCCACCTCTCGGGCTGGTGTGCATCCTTGAAGCCGGGATAGCCGCTCCACTGACTGGCGACGGCGTTGAACATCCGCTGCGGAGCAATCCTGACGGCGATCCTGCTTGCCCAGCCAATGCGGCCGTAATCGTTGAAAGCCAGTTCACCCGACTGGAAATGGCCGGTCATCCGTTTCAGCAGCGAGGTAATCTCCGCCTCGCTGAGGAACGCCAGCAACCCGTTGGCGATCAGCAGCGCCGGGCGCTGCGACGGGATCGTGTCCGGCCACCGCCCATCGGCGAGCGTTGCCGCCACCGAGTGCGCCCGGGCATTCGGCGGCAGGACGGCGTCGCGCACGGCGATAACCGCGGGAAAGTCAATGCTGTACCAGTCGATCGACGCCGGCGGCCGCACCCGTGACATGCCGTCGTCCAGACCGGCTCCGAGGTCCACCACGACGGCGTCCGGGTGATCGGCTGTGAACGCCCGGACCCGGTCATCGAGCATCTTGGTCCGCAACGCTTCCTGACAAACCACACTGGTCACCACCCCCAGGCCGGCGAAGTCATAGTCGATGCCGGCGACAACCTCGGCGGCGCGGGTGTCCCCCAGAATCGGCTGCCGCGAACGGCTATCGAGTGCCCGGGCGTACAACGTCAAGAGCGCGGTCTCTTCCAGCGGGGTGAACCCGCCGACATCAATTCCCATGCTCCACCCCTCCCGAAAGTCCCGTCCCCGTCCGCGGGGCCGGCAGTTGCTCGCGCCTCAGGCACCGGCGGCGCCGTGAGGTTCCGCCGCCGTCACACCGCCGCGCGGGCCCGCTGCAGGAAGGAATCCAGGACTCGGCCGGCATTCTCGTGCAGCCTGTCGTCAGCCGCCAGCCGCTCCGGACCGGCTGGCTGCAGCCGTTCACCGAGGCAGAGCAGGGCCGCGAGGGCCTCGGAGAGTTCCGCGTTCGCCTCCGCGCGCTGCCGCAGCAGCCGCAGATGCGCCGCTTGGAGGGCCGGTCCCGGCGAGCAGGCCAGGTCTCGGTCAAAGAGGCGGCGGCAGCGGTCGTAGGCGGACAGCCCCTCGGCGGGCAGACCGGCCAGCTCATACGCTGTGACCAGCACCGTCCACGCCCTCTCATTCAGCGGCTCCGCCCGGACTGCCGCCTGGGACCAGCGGATCGCGTCATCAAGCCGTTCAAGGAAGGTCGCCGCCTCGGCCGCTGAAATCATCGCCGCGACCCGCTCGGCGGCGTGGCGGGTACGGGCCTCGTCGGCCCAGTCCGCGACGAGTTCGAAGCCGAGCAGGGGTTCAGCCGAGAGCTCTAGAGCCTCGATCAGCAGCGGATAGGCATCGGCAGGTGAGGCAAGGCGCGCCGCGCCGAGCAACGCACGGAAGCGTGAGAGGTCCAGTTCCACGAGCTGGGGTTCTAACACGTAGCCGCTGTTGGCAGTCCGGAGCGGCCCCGTCTTGGTCTGCCCCGGCTGGATTGCGCGGCGGATGCCGCTGACGTAGCTCTCGAGCGTCGCCACCGCCCCGTTGCTTGCGCTCGGCCCCCAGAGGATCTCGACCAGCCGGGTCTTGGAGACAGGCGTGCCCAGGTTCAGCAGCAGGACCTCAAGAATGTGGCGCGGCTTGCACCCGCCCAAATCCGCGGCAGTGAGGGCCTGCCCCACCCGCCGGATTTCCAGCGAACCAAACAATTGAACCGATATTGAGAGTGCTGCTCCCGGTGCGTTATCCACGATGTTCTCCGATTTCCCCAGGCAATTCGATTCAAATCGCGCATTCGAGAGCCGAAAATGCGACAGAACAGTGCACGAAGAAACCGCTGTTCGATCCGGCCCTCAAGGCCACCGTGACACGGTGCCCGGGTGGCAACAAGCAAGTCAACTACCCGATTTGTCGAGCTGCGAAAGACGGGTAGGGGCGCAGGCATCGCCGAGTACGCGCCCAAGGGCAGTTGCGAGTGGCCGGGGCCTTGACCAAGTAGGAAGTGGGAAAAACCGGGCAGCCTCAGGTACCGCCGCGCTCTGCCGCTTAGCACCCCGCCAGGATGGCCGCCGTCGCACCCGGCGCTATTTGGCCGCGGCGGGGGCAGAATTGAATCAGGTTGCTTCACTTTGACCGCAACATCCAGATCAAGCACGGCCAGATTGAGAGGGTGCGCCATGAACACCGGGAAAGCACGCGTCACACTGCTGCTGACAGCGGTCCTGCTGGGCACCGCGGGCTGCGCCTCCGGGGGCGGGACGGCGGCCCCGTCCACGGCCATGGCCCCGCCGCCCAGCGCATCGGCCACCGGAAGCATGGACATGAGCTCCAGCGGCACCCCGACCAGCGGTTCGACGGCGGCAAATTCGCCGGCAAGTTCGACGGCGGCCATCACCATCAGCGGCTTTGCCTTCGGCGCGCCGCTGGTTGTCCCCGCCGGCGCGACGGTGACCGTGACCAACATGGACAGCGCCGAGCATACGGTCACCGCCGACACCGGCTCGGCGTTCGACGTCGAAATCAAGGGCAGCGGCGGCACGGCAACCTTCACGGCACCGTCCACTCCGGGAACCTACGCCTTCCACTGCAAGTATCACCCCAACATGCACGGGTCGCTGACGGTCAAGTGAGCGTACCCATCCGCCGCGGCACGCTGGCCCGGGGACGCGCCCGGGGACTGGACCTGGCCCTGCGGGGGCTGACCGCTGTTGCCCTGCTGACCGACGCCGGCGTCCACTTCCACCTCGCCCCCGGTTACCAGGCCGGGTCGCCGCAGGGTATCGGCCAGGGCAACTTGTTCCTGCTCGAAGCCGCCGCGGCTGCGCTCGCCGCGCTGGCTGTGCTGTTGCGCGGCAGCCGGGCGGCCTACGCTTTCGCCTTCCTGGTGGCGCTGAGTGCCTTCGCCGCCGTCGTGTTCTTCCGCTACGTGGACCTGCCCGCGTTCGGTCCGTTCCCGGCCATGTACGAGCCCGTCTGGTACTTCGAGAAGACTGCCAGCGCCGTCGCGGAGGGCGCCGGCGCGGTCCTCGCGGGCATCGGCTTGGCCCGCACGCGGCGTGCCGGCGCCACCGGGCGGGTCCACCGATGAGCCGACGACGCATGTCCTGAACGGCGCGTTGCTAGCATGGGGGCGAGGTGTCCATGCAAAATAGAATCCCCCGCCGCGCGACGGCCGACCTGACGGTCGCCGCGGCCGCGTACCTGGCAGCGGGCACTTGGCTGGCGTCTGTTTCCGCCCCGAATGCTGCCGCCGGTTTCCTGGCCGTGGGCGCCGGTGCCGCCCTGCTGGGCCGCCCTGCCGGCGCCATCCTGCTGCGGAGGCCCCGGATCTGCACTCCGGCCGACCGGGTCACCCTGGTCCGGGCAGGGCTGGCGGCATGCTGCGCGGTCCTCACCGTCAGCGGCGTCCTCGGCCGGCAGCTCCCGGGAACGCTGCCTGTCGTCCTCGGCGCTGCGGCCTTCGCTCTCGACGCCGTCGACGGTCCGGTGGCGCGGCGCACCGGCTCCGCCACCGCCGCGGGCGCGCGTCTGGACACGGAGACAGATGCCGCGCTCACCCTCGTGCTGTCCGGTGCCGCCGCTGTGACCGTGGGGCTATGGACGCTCCTGATCGGGCTGCTGTACTACGTGTTCACCCTTGCCGGCCGGTGGCGCCCGGGCCTGAAGCAAACCCTTCCGCCTTCACCGGTGCGCAAGGCCATCGGCGGCTGCCAGCCGGTGGCCCTGCTGTTTGCCCTTGCACCCGGTGTCCCGCCGGCTCCGGCGACGCTGGCCGTCGTCGCGGCCCTGGCGCTGCTGTTGTTCTCATTCGGCCGGGACGTAGCCGTCCTGGAGAGGATGCGCTCCGCCCGGCTGCGCCACCCGGAGCTGGTCGGCTGAATCTGTGCTGCGCTTAGTCCTTGCTCCGGGCCCGACTGGGCTGTACCCGCGGCGGTTCGCCGGGCATCTTCGGGAAATCCGGCGGGAACGGCAGCTCCCCGAGGCCCGAGGCCAGGTCCCGCTCCCACCACCCAAGCAGGACATCGATTGAGCCCGGGTGGGACTGCATGTCGGCCCAGGGATCCCCGGTGGCCTTGAGCCGCGCCGGGACCGTGGCGACGGTGAAGTGCAACGGGTCCGCACCGTCCAGCTCGTCCCAGCCCAGCGGGCAGGACACGGTGGCTGCGGGAAGCGCCCGGGGGCTGTAAGCCCCGGCTATGGTGCGGTCACGGTTGGCCTGGTTGAAATCTACGAAGACTCTGGCGCCGCGTTCCTCCTTCCACCACGCCGTGGTGACTTCCGCCGGCATCCGCCGCTCGAGTTCGCGGGCGGCAGCGATGACGGCGTGCCGCACCTCGAGGAACTCATGCTCCGGCTCGATCGGCGCGAAGACGTGCAGTCCACGGTTGCCGGAGGTCTTGATGAAGGCGGTCAACCCCGCCTCGGCCAGCACCTTGCGCAATTCCAGGGCCGCGGGCACGGCATCACCGAAGCCGGTGCCGGGCTGCGGGTCAAGGTCGATCCGCAGCTGGTCCGGGTTGTCAGGGTTTCGGGCTCTCGACGCCCACGGGTGGAAGACCACGGTGTTCATCTGCACGGCCCATACGGCGGCGGCCGTATCGTTGATCACCAACTGGGGATGGGACCGGCCGCTCGGATAGACCACGTCGACGGCATCCACGAAGTCCGGGGCGCCCTTGGGCGGGTTCTTCGAGAAGAACTGCTCACCGTCGACGCCGCCGGAGAACCGTTGCAAGGTGATGGGCCGGTCGCCGTTGGCCGCCAAAAAGGGCTCCCCCACGGCGATCATGTACTGCGCAAGGTCCAGCTTGGTCAGGCCTGCCTCGGGCCAGAGCAGCCTGCTGGGGCTTGAAATCCTGATGTCCCTGCTGCCGTCCGGTCCCTCCACGGAAACCATTGCTTCGTCGCGCGCCATGAGGACAAGCTACCCCGGGGCAACGCGCAGCGAAAGCGCCAGACCGGGTCCGATGAGCTGGCAGCGAGGCCATGGCAGGCACCGCCGGCCCCGGCCGCGCCCGGGTCCCGTCAGAGCCAGGCGGTCCTGCGCAGCGGCGGTTCGGCGCCGCCTGGGCGCCGCACCAAAATCTGGTTAACCCCGGTCACGCCGACTTCGAATCCCAGCGCACTGGCGGCCATGTAAAGGCGCCAGACCCTGGCCCGGCCGAGGCTGCTGGCCTCGGCCGCCTCGTCCCAGTGGCTCTCCAGGTTCTGCACCCAGGCCCGCAGGGTCAGCGCGTAGTGTTGGCGCAGCGCCTCGACGTCGAGCACCTCAAAGCCGCCGCCCTCCAGGGCGACCATCATCTCGGCCAGGCTAAGCATCTCCCCGTCCGGAAAAACGTACCGCGGGATAAACGAATCGGGATCCGGGTCGGTTGGCCCGGCGTTCCACGAGATGGCGTGGTTCAACAGCCGGCCGCCGGGGTGCAGGAGCCCATGCAGTCGGGACACATAGCGGCCCATCTGTTCGCGGCCCACGTGTTCAGACATGCCGATGGAACTGATGGCGTCGAAGGGGCCGTCGTCCACGTCGCGGTAGTCCTGGACGCGGATCTCCACCCGGTCCGTCAGCCCCGCTTCGGCAACCCGTTTGCGCGCCAGTTCGGCCTGCTCGGCGGACAGCGTGACGCCCACGACGTCGGCCCCGTAGCGTTGGGCGGCGTGCAGCGCGAAGCTGCCCCAGCCGCAGCCGACGTCCAGGACGCGCATTCCGGGACGCAGTCCGAGCTTGCGGCACACCAGGTCGAGCTTCGCTTCCTGGGCCGCGTCCAGGCCGGTGTCCGGGCTGTCCCAGACCGCGCAGGAGTAGACCAGGGTAGGACCCAGCACGAGGGCATAGAACCGGTTGCCGACGTCGTAATGGTGAGAGATGGCGGCGGCGTCACGCCGGCGGGAGTGTCGGCGCCCCTTGCGGGCCACCCGGGCTTCTTCCGGAGGCAGCGCCGGATTCGGGCCCAGCGCGCCGAGCCGCACTGCTGCAGCGGCCAACGCCACAAGCTCCCGGACGGTGGGCCTTCGGAACGGCCCGGGTTCAGCGAACTTGCCCGCCGAACTGAGGGCGGCGAAGGTGGCGAAGATGTCATCCGGCGCTTCAATGTCGCCGGCTACGTAGGCACGGCTCAGGCCCAATTGGCCGGGTGACCAGAGGATCCGCCGCAGCGCCCGGCGCGAGTGGAACACCACCCGGGGGGCGCCCTCCGGTCCTGCCTCCGAACCATCCCAGGCACGCAACCGAAGCGGGATGTCGGTGGTTCCAAGAACAATGGCCAGTGCCCCGGCCAGCCGCGTCGCGGCCCCAGCAGTTGTTGCCATGCTTGATTCCTCTCAGACGCCGGCATCCCAGCCTCAATCTATTGGCAACCGGGCCGCCGGAACAGGGGCCGGACGTCCCCGATGCGGCCGGCAGCGGGAAACCCGGCGGGCTGGTACTCCCGGCGGGCGGTGATTAGGGTGGCTCACATGGCTGAGAGTTTTTCGTCCCTGGTGGACGCGTTCAAGAATGTCGGGGTGTCCCGCGCCTACGGCGACCCCGTCCAGTTCGGCGGCGAGGAACTTATCCCCGTGGCGCTGGTGTCCTTCGGGTTCGGCGGCGGAAGTGCCCCGGCTTCCGACGATGCACCGGCGGGCTCGGGCGGCGGGGGCGGCGGCTTCGTACTGCCCCTCGGGGTGTATGCCGGCCGACGGGGCGGCGGGGTCGTGTTCCGGCCCAACCCGATCGCCGTGCTGATGGGCCTGGCACCGCTGGTGTGCGCCATTGGCCTGTCACTGCGCGGCTTGACCTCGCGCGGCGTCCTGCGCGGAAAACTGCATGGCCGCTGAGCTTCCCCTGGGATTCGACGTCGACGGCAGCACCGTTTCTGCCGTCTACGGCCGTCCCGCCGGCCCCTTCGCAACGCTGGTCGTGGCCCACGGCGCGGGCGCCGGGATGGAGCACCCGTTCCTGCGGGGCTTCACCGCCGCCCTGAACGACGACGGCGTCGCAACCCTGCGCTTCAACTTCCCGTACCGGGAGGCGGGCCGGAAGTTCCCGGACCGGCCGCCAGCCGCCATCGCGGCCTGGCGCGCAGCCATGGACGCCGCCGCTGCCCGCAGCGAGGGCGAACCGCTCTGGGCCGCTGGCAAGTCTTTTGGCGGCCGGATGGCGTCAATGGCCGTGGCCGAAGGCATGGCCGCGGAGGGACTGGTGTTCCTGGGTTATCCGCTGCATCCGCCCGGCAAACCGGAAAAGCTGCGCGACGAGCATCTCTACGGCCTGACGCTGCCCATGCTCTTCCTCCAGGGCAGCAGGGACACGTTCGCCACCCGCGGGCTGCTGGAGTCGGTCGTGGCGCGCATCGGTCCCAACGCAACGCTGCAGTGGCTGGAGGGCGGGGACCATTCCTTCGCCGTGGCGGCCAGCAAGCGGCCGCCGGAGGAGGTCGGTGCTGCCTTGGCGGCTCCGGTGGCGGGGTTCCTCCGGCAGCACAGCACGCGCCCGGCTTCCGGGAGTGCCACGTGAGGACGCCCGGCAGCGCACCTGGCCCCGGCCGACCGGGAGCGCTGCACGACGACGACGTCCCGGCCTGGTGGCAGCGGCTGGGGCTCCCGGGACTGATCGATATCCACACGCATTTCCTGCCTGAGCGGATGCTGCGTAGGGTCTGGGCCCATTTCGACGATGCCGGGCCGCTCGTGGGCCGGCCCTGGCCGATCACCTACCGGACGGACCAAGACAGCAGGCTGGCGCGGCTCCGCATGCTGGGGGTCCGGCGCTTCACGGCTCTGGCTTACGCGCACCGGCCGGGGATGGCCGCCGACCTCAACGACTTCACGCTGGCCCTCGCCGCGGTCGAGCCGGACTGCGTCCCCAGCGCCACGTTCTTCCCCGAGGACGGCGTACTGCAGCAGGTCTCCTCCGCCCTCGACCGGGGCGCGCGGGTCTTTAAGATCCACGCCCAGGTGGGCGGTTTCGACGTGCGGGAGCCAGCCCTGGACGCCGTCTGGGGGCTCCTGGCCGACGCGGCCGTGCCCGTGGTGGTGCATGTGGGCAGCGGCCCGGTGCCGCGGCCCGGCTTCACCGGCCCGGACAAACTCGAGGGAGTGCTGCGACGGCACCCGGGGCTCACCGCCGTCGTCGCGCACCTGGGCACGCCGGAATACCGCGAGTTTATGGCCCTGGCCGAGCGGTACCCCAACGTCCATCTGGACACCACCATGGCCTTTACCGACTTCTTCGAAGCAGTGGCACCGTTCCCCGCCGCGCTGCTGCCCAGGCTCGCCGGACTCGCGGACCGGGTTGTGCTAGGCAGCGACTTCCCCAACATCCCCTACCACTACGCGCACCAGCTTGAGTCGCTCGAACGGCTGCGCGACAAGGAGCCCAGGCTCGACGACGACTGGTTGCGGGCCGTCTGCTGGTTCAACGCCGAGCGGCTGCTCGGCGGCTGAGCCCGCGGCAGGCCCCCGGAAGGCCCGTGCTGGACGGTGGTTCCCATATCGGCTGCCAGCCTGAAAGATGGTGCCCATGAGCAAACCATATGAAGCCTCCCGCCGGGTCGAGTCCGACAACCCCGAGGCGGTCGATTCAGCCGTCCGCGAGGCCACCCGGGAACTGCGCGACGGCCTCCAGCGTGACGGAATCGAAGTCAGCTTCCAGGACCTGGCCCTGCTGGGCCATTCAGAGTCCTGGGACGGCGAGGGGCAGCGCTGGGTCCACGTCGCCTGGGACGGCGGAGGCAGGCTAAGTCTGTGCCGCACGGGCCGGGCCTGAACTTCACATCTTGCTTTTGACCTTGGCGGTCGCTCGCGCGGTCCACGGATCCTCCGGCCAGGGATGCTTCGGATAGCGGCCGCGCATCTCGGCCCGGACCTGCGCGTAGGGCCCGGACCAGAAGGACGCCAGATCATCGGTCACGGCGAGCTGGCGCCTCGCCGGCGACAGCAGGTGGAACAGCACCGGGACGCGGCCGTCCACCAGCCGCGGTGTCTGATCCCAGCCGAAGCACTCCTGCAGCTTGACCGCGATCACCGGCCGGGCGCCGTCGTCCCCCACCGGCGGGTAGTCGATGCGCACCCGCGAGCCGCTCGGCACCAGCAGCGTCTCCGGCGCCAGCTCGCCCAGCCGGGCCGCCTCGGGCCAGGGCAGCAGCCGCCGCAACGGCTCGGCCAGTCCGATGCTGCTTGTGGCGGCTCCGGCGGCCAGGGCCTCAAGTTCCGGTGCCAGCCACTCATCCAGCCGGGCCAGCAGGGACGGCTCGGATACGTCGGGCCACGGGTCCCCCAGTTCGTGGTGGAGCAGGGCCAGGCGCCGCCGCAGCGCATCCGCCGCCGGAGACCAGCCGATGGCCTGCAGCCCGGCAAGCCCCAGAGCCCGTGCCACCGCTGCCCGGCCCTCCGCCGCGGACGGCCGCACCGGCGTCGAAGAGAGCACGATCGCGCCGAGGCGGCGTTCCCGCCGGGCCGTGACCCGGCCCTGGCCAAATCCGGCCTCCACCGTTTCGACCAGCAGGTGCGCCGCTGCGGCCTCCGCAGCGTCCGCCGTCAGCGGGGCGGCCGACCGGATGACGGCGCCGGTACCGGCGGCGTCCTGCCCTTCGGCGCGCGACACCTCGGCGACGGCCAGCCATTCGTGGCCCGCGAGCCGGCTGCCCCGCGGGAGTCCGGCGCGGCTGCCGGAGCTGAGTAAGTACCGCTCCCCCACGCCCGGGACCCGGCGTGCCACCCGGTCCGGGAAAGCAAGCGCGACAACGAAGCCGACGCCCTCCGGGCCGCCAATCGCGCCCGCCGCCGTGGCGCCGCTGCCGGATCCGGATTGGCGCGCAATCGCCTCCATCCGGCGGATGTCGTCGGCCCAGCGCCCGGAGCCAGGGTCCCGGCCGGACCGCAGGGCGTGCAGGAGCCCGGTCAGATCGGCGCCGGGGGCCCGCTCGCCGCCGGCGACGACGGCGACGGCCTCCGCCGCGCTGCGGTGCCCGACAACTGACGCACCGTCCAGCAAGGCGCGGGCGAGCCGCGGATCGGCGGGCACCCGGGCCAGCAGCTTGCCCAGTTCGGTGGCAAGTCCGGCCGGGCCCACGGCGCCCAGTTCGCGCAGCACTTCAACCGCCTCGTCCATCGCCGCTCGGGGCGGGGCGTCGGGCAGGGCGAGCCCGCGGCCGCCGGGTGATCCCCAGCAGGCCAGAACCAGGGCCGCGCCGGTGAGGTCCGCCACCGCCATCTCCGGTGTCTGGTGCGCCGGGGCGGCGCCGTAGCTCTTCTGGTCATAGCAGCGCACCACAAGGCCCGGACCTTGCCGGGCGGCGCGGCCAGCGCGCTGTTCGGCCGAGGCCCGGGAGCAGGACACCGTTACGAGGCCCGTCATGCCGCGCCCGGCGTCCCGCCGCGGCTCACGGGACAGCCCGGAGTCGACCACCAGACGTACACCCGGAACCGTCAGGGAGGATTCGGCGAGCGCCGTGGCGACAATGATCCGCGGCGGTTCGCCGGGGCCGCGGCCGGACACGGCCCGGTCCTGCAGGGCCGGGCCGACCTGGCCGTGCAGCTCCAACACCTCCGCATGCACCCGTCCGCGCAGCCGCGCGGCGACGTAAGAGACCTCCCGTGCCCCCGGAACGAAGACCAGGGCGTCGCTGTCCCGTCCGGCGGCGAGCGCCGCGGCGTGGGCGTGGGCCGCAGTGGCGGCCACGTGGTCCAGGAAAGCGTGGGTCACGCCGCGGGGGTCCAGCCGGGGACCTGGTGCCGGCGCCCATTGGATCTCCAGCGGGTACAGCGCGGACGGGCAGCCGACGACGGGAGCCGCGCCGCCGTCGTCGTCGACGGGAGCCCTTCCGGTACGGGATTCAGCCGGCGGGTTCTCCGCCAGCAGCGCGGCAAACCGGGCCGCGTCCAGGGTCGCTGACATGGCAACCAGCGTGAGATCGCCGCGGAGCTGGCGGACCTCGGCGAGCATGCCCAGCAGCAGGTCGGTTTCCAGGCCGCGTTCGTGGACTTCGTCGAGCACCACCGCGCCGGTATCCTCCAGACCCGGATCGGCCAGCAGCCGGCGCAGCAGGATGCCCGGCGTCACGAATTCAATCCAGGTTCCGGGGCCGGCCCTGCGGTCCCCGCGGACCGTATAGCCGACGCGGTCGCCCAGCGTGCTGCCGTCCAGCTCGGCGAGGCGCCGGGCCGCGGACCGTGCGGCCACGCGGCGCGGCTGGGTCACCACGATGTGCCGAGCGCCGCCGCGCGGGGCAAGGTTGGCCAGAAGCGGGGGCACCAGCGTGGTTTTCCCCGTTCCGGGCGGTGCTTCCACGACCGCTGCCCCGCCCGCGGCACCGGCGTGCAGCGCGTCCGAGAGCCGTCCCAGTGCACCGGCGAACACCAGGCCGGCACCGATGGCGTCGAGGTTGAACGGCCGGTGCGCTGGGTCCGGGGCGGCGGGCG
This sequence comes from Arthrobacter sp. 05N428_2, assembly GCF_056397065.1. NCBI lineage: Bacteria > Bacillati > Actinomycetota > Actinomycetes > Micrococcales > Micrococcaceae > Arthrobacter > Arthrobacter sp. 05N428_2. The sequence goes on from NZ_JBFTMR010000008.1 coordinate 153,949, forward strand.
TTGAGGTCACCCCTCCATTGTCCCCCGCGGAGCGGCGTGTCCGGCAAAACCGCGGGCTCTTGCCGGCGCTCCCGCCTTCCCACCACGCGGTGCGTCCGCGGTCGTGGTTGGACCGAATTTACGGAAGACTGGGAGCTTCCCGACGAAGAAGGTGCAGCCCCATTGATTAAGCTCCAGCAGGACGCCGACGGCTTCATCCGCATGACCCGGCACTTCCCGGCCAGCGCTCCGATCACCATYAGCTTCGCCGACGGATCCACTGAGGAATGCACCGGCCGGCAACTGAACGAGGCCTACGACGCGGCCGTCGCCGAGTACCGCGCACTCAACCACCTGGATGCGAAGGGCTTTTCCCGGGCCCCCAGGAAGAGGACCGACGCCGGCACCAAGGTCGAGTTCGTTCGCGTCCATCCGGGTCTGGCCGGCTGACGGCAGCATCCGGAGCCCACCGGGGATGTGGACCGGTGAGGGAGTCCCTGCCGGTACCCGGATCAGCAGGCACTCCCTTCTCCGCGGCACCGGATGGTCTGATGGAACCAACGGCATCCACCCGCCCGCATTTCCACACGATCCGGCAGGAATTAGGTCTGCCCGGAACAAAGCGGGCCGGCCGTGTGTTTGCCCCTACTGTGGCCCAGGGCGACCTGTCTGCCGGCCACGGACTCCGGGTGGACCGGAAGGCGCTGAAGATGCCTGTCCGCGCTTCACCCCGACTCCCCTCTCCCCCACGACCGCTGCTAGACCGACGACTCATACTGGAGAAGAATTGCTTACCGTAAACGCTTACGCTGCCCCGTCTGCCACCGAGGACCTCGTCCCCACCACCATCCAACGCCGCGATGTCGGCCCGCATGACGTCCTCATCGACATTAAGTTCGCCGGCATCTGTCACTCGGACATCCACACCGTCCGCGGCGACTGGGGTCCGCAGTCCTACCCGCTCGCTCCCGGCCACGAGATCGCCGGCATCGTCACCGAGATCGGCTCGGCCGTGACCAAGCACGCCGTCGGTGACCGTGTCGGCGTCGGCTGCATGGTTAACTCCTGCGGTGAGTGCGCCAACTGCCAGGCCGGCGAGGAGCAGTACTGCCTCAAGGGCAACACCGGCACCTACGGTGCCGTTGACCGCGACGGCACCATCACCCAGGGCGGCTACTCCACCCGCGTCGTCGTGACCGAGGACTTCGTGGTGAGCATTCCCGACGGCATTGAGCTCGACGTCGCCGCACCCCTGCTGTGCGCCGGCATCACCACCTACTCGCCGCTGCGCCACTGGAACGCCGGCCCCGGCAAAAAAGTCGCCATTGTCGGCCTGGGCGGACTCGGCCACATGGCCGTCAAGATCGCCCACGCCATGGGCGCCGAGGTTACGGTGCTCTCCCAGTCACTCAAGAAGCAGGAAGACGGCCTCCGCCTCGGCGCGGACCACTACTTCGCGACGAGCGACGAGAACACCTTCAGCGAACTCGCCGGCAGCTTCGATTTGATCATCAACACCGTCAGCGCCTCGATCGACATCAGCTCCTACCTGCAGCTGCTGACCCTCGACGGCGCCCTGGTCAACGTCGGAGCGCCGGCCGAACCGCTGCCGGTGAACGCGTTCGCGCTGATCGCGGGACGCCGCTCCTTCGCCGGTTCGATGATCGGCGGCATCCGCCAGACCCAGGAAATGCTGGACTTCTGCGCCGAACACCACCTCGGCGCCGAGATCGAGGTCATCCCGGCCGGGAAGATCAACGAAGCCTACGAGCGTGTGCTCGCCTCCGACGTGCGCTACCGCTTTGTGATCGATACGGCCACGCTGGCGTAGGTCCGACGGCCGTACCGGACCGTTTCCCTATCCCGGCCCGATTCAGGGGTGCGGAACCCCTAACGGCCGGGAAACGTTAACCTTCCCATGGCCTTCCGGACGCTTTGAAATCACCGTCCGGAAATACCTTTGCAATAAAGCAGGTGCATGCTGGAAAGGACTCCCGATCGAGTCGCCGTTGTGAGAGAGCAGGGTTGCCGTGAATCCATTGATCATTCTGACCGCAGTCACCGCCCCGCGCGATGGCGGCCGGCCCGGCGCGGCAATCCGGCCGATCCGGGCCGCCGACCTCGATGAGCTGTCCGCGATGTACCGGGATTCGTACGCCGACAGCCTGCCCCAGCCTGCGGACCGGACGTCCGGCTGGATCAACGCCCTGCTCGACGGAGCCGAGGGCCGGCACGTTCCGGAGGCTTCCGCGGTGGTGGCGGGCCCGGACGGACAGCTCGCGGCCGCCATCATCGTCACCGAGCCAGTTCCCGGCAGCGCGGGCGACTGGGATTCGGTGATCGCCGAACTGTTTACCCACCCCGAGCATCGCCGGCAGGGGTTGGCCGAGGAGCTGCTGGGGCACTGCCTGCACGTGCTGTACACCCTGGGCCGCTCCAGGGTGGCGGTCACGGTGGACAGCGGAAATTCAGCCGCCCTGGCGTTCTACCTGTCCCGCGATTTCCGCCGTGCGGCCGACGACTACGAAGACGGAGACCTGGCCGGCCCGGTCCTGCCGGTTCCCTTCCGCGCCGGACCGGGCCGATGCTAGCTTGGGCGGATGGACGTCCTAGACTGGCTGCTCGACTCCGATCCCGCAATCCGCTGGCAGGTGTTGCGCGATCTGACGGACGCCCCCGCGCAGGTCGTGGCAGCCGAACGGGCGCAGGTCGCGGCCCGCGGCTGGGGCGCCCGTCTGCTTGCGTTGCAGGGCGGAGACGGGCAGTGGGACGGCGGCACGTACCACCCCTGGCCGTTCGATGAATCAGAGCGGGGCCAGCCCTGGACCGCGACTACCTACACGTTGCTGCTGCTCCGCGACTTCGGACTCGATCCCGGCAGCGGTGAGGCTCGCGCCGCCGTCGCGAGCGTCCGCGACCGCAGTCGCTGGGAAGAGGATGGCCAACCCTTCTTCGAGGGCGAGGTAGAGCCCTGCGTCAACGGCATGGCTGTCGCCCTGGGCGCTTACTTGGGCGAGAACGTCGACGGCATCGTCACCCGGCTGCTCGCCGAACAGCTCGACGACGGCGGCTGGAACTGTGAGGCGGAACGCGGCTCGACGCGCTCCTCGTTCGACACCACGATCAATGTCCTCGAGGGGCTACTGGAGTACGGCCGTGCCCGGGCTGGCTGCGGCCCGGCAGCGCGGCGAGGAATACCTGCTCGAGCGGGGCCTGCTTCGGCCGAAAAGCAACGGAGTACTGATCGACCCGGCGTGGCTGCGGTTCTCCTACCCGACCCGCTGGCACTTCGACGTGCTGCGCGGCCTCGAGTACTTCCGGGCCGCCGGCAGCGTTCCGGACGCACGGCTCGGCGAGGCCCTTGACCTGGTGCGCTCGAAACGCCTGCCCGGCGGGACGTGGCTGCTGGAAAACAGCCATCCGGGACGGATCCACTTTCCACTGGACGAGGGAGACGGCCGCCCCGGCCGCTGGAACACCTTGCGGGCCCAGCGCGTGCTCAACTGGGCCGAAGGCGCCTGACTTGTTTGTAACTTCGATGGAAATATGGCTAGATTTGACTCAACGCATCGAGCATTCCGGGGGGAAGTATGAACAAGGCGCAGCGCCGCGCTCACATGGAACCGCCCTGCCCGGCCTGCGGCGCGCGGGTGGTCCCGACCTGGAAGGACGAACGTCCCCGGACGGAACGCCAGCCGGACTGGCAGGTAAGCGCCAGACAGTGCAGCAGCCTGAGCTGCGAGCTCAACGACCCGCAGCAGTGGTGAAGGCTCGGCTGTCCGGCGACATGGCGCCGTCGTGACAGTCCGGAGCGCCGGTCTGCTGCTGTACCGCCGCACGACAGCCTCGGCGCTGGAGCTGTGGATCGCCCACATGGGCGGCCCGTTCTGGGCCCGCAAGGATGCCGCGGCCTGGTCCATTCCGAAAGGCGAATTCACCGGCAACGAGGACCCGCTGGCAGCCGCGCACCGCGAGTTCGCGGAGGAAATCGGTACACCGGCGCCGCCCGCCGATTACTTCCCGCTGGGAAGCTTCCGGCAGGCCTCGGGCAAAGTCATCACGGTCTTCGCGGCAGAAGTCGAGTTCCAGCCGGAGCGGATTGTGAGCAACACCTTTCCGCTGGAATGGCCGCGGGGATCCGGCACTGTCCGCGAGTACCCCGAGATTGACGACGCCGCGTGGGTCCCCGAGGCCGAAGCCCGCACCAAGTTGGTGCGCGGCCAACTCCCAGTCCTGGACGCGCTCATCCGGCACGTGCGGGGCGACGGTGGAAATAAGTCCTTGTCACGAACGTGACAAGCGATAAGCATGGATTGTCACACTACGCCCGATTAATGTAACGAACTGTCAGTTTCACAGGACTTCGGATCGGGAGCGACCATGCGCCATCTGATAGGACATCGACTGTCCGCCTTCACGGCGGCGCTGGCTCTAGGCGTGACAGGCGCCGCGGTGGCCGGTCCCGCGGCCGCCGACCCGCGCACACCACCGAGAAGACCCCGACGGCCAGCATGGCCGAGCCGGACTTCATCGCAGCCTACGGAAAGCAGCTCGCGCCGTTCGGCCATCAGTTGACGCCGTCCGGGGACGCGTTCACATCCGCAGCCGAGATCGGCGCCGCTACTGCCATCGAGTTCGGGCCGGTCGGGAAGATGATCGCCGCGGCCGAGCCGGTCCGGCGCGGCGGGGGCTCCGCAATGGTGCTGAACCGCTCGAGGTAGGCTCCGGCAAGACGGGCCGGCCGGGACCGCTAGTCCTGCGGCCGGCCCGCGTTCAGGCCTTTGACGTAGGCGGCCTGCCCCACGTGTTGCAGGCAATCGGCGAGGGTACTGACCAGCCGCACGCCGAGGCTGACGGGCGGGTCCCAGCGGGTGTCAACGATCCGGTCCAGGTCTTCGTCATCCAGGGTTTTCAGGAATCCAACCGTCTGCCGGTGGACGGCGTCGTAGTAGGCAAGCAGCAGCTCGGGCGCAGCCTGTACAGCGTCGACTTGGCCGGAGCTGTGGCCGTAGCCGGTGTCCCGCGGGGACAGCGGGAGGTCGAAACGGTCGGCGAAGCCCTGGGAACTCCAGACCTGCTCGAGGCCGGCGGCGGAGGCGAGCTGGACGTCCTCCACCCGGCCCAGGTGCCAGAGGAGCCAGGTGATCGAGTTTCCGTTGCCCGCCGGCCGCCGGGCCGCGGCCGCAGCGTCGACCCCCTCGAGCGTGGCGGCCACGGTCTGGCGGATCCGGCCAAAGGCGTCCAACAGCAGATCTTCGGTTTTCACTACAGGTTCCTCCCGTGCGTTGTCGCTACGCCCCATGCTTGCACGGGGACCCGCCGGCGAGCCAGAGGGAGTCCTGCAGCAGAACACGCAACGCGGGGCCACCCGGCGCCGGTCCGAGTGCTCGGACCGGCGCTGAATGACCCCGCGTTGGGCGGAGGGCTGTCAGGCGGAGACCCGGTCAGCCTGCGCGGCGCGGACTGCCGGCACGCCGTCGCCGTCCTGGCCGTACAGCCAGTCGTTGTACTGGAAATCCCCGTCCTTGCGGCTCTTGAACAGCAGGTTGCGCAGCGTGCGGGCGAGGCCCGAAACGTGCCAGGACTCGCCCCAGACGCGGGCGGTCCGCTGGACCCGCGCGGTGCGGGCGGCGCGGATGTTGTTGAATTCCTTGATCGCGCCGTCCCACGCGTCCGGGTTGACGCCGTCCGCGGTGAAGACGGTACCGCTGCTGGCGTCCTGCAGCACGGCGGCGTCCTCGAGCGCCTGGCAGGCGCCCTGGGCCAGGTACTGGAGCATCGGGTGCGCCGCGTCGCCCATCAGGACCATCCGGCCGGCGACCCAGTTCTCGATCGGGTCGCGGTCGTACATGGGCCAGCGGATGCCGGTGGCAAGGTTCTTGAGCGCCTCTTTCACGGCCGGGACGCAGTCCTTGTAGGCTGCCTCGAGCTCGTCCACGCCGCCGTACTGCTCCTCGCCACGTTCGAAGGACGGCGACTTGAACACGGCCACAGTGTTCAGCAGTTCGCCCTTCCGCAGCGGGTACTGGACCAGGTGGCAGTTCGGGCCGAGGTAGACGATGACGTCCTCCAGGTCGGCCTTGGGGGTGTTCTCGGTGATCGGCACAGTGCCGCGGTAGGCGACATACGCCGACGGGACCGGCTCATCACTGGCCACGAGCGGACGCAGCGTGGACTTGAGCCCGTCGGCGCCGATTACGACGTCGGCCTCGTAGTCGACGCCGGCGGCGGTGTGGGCCACGCCGCGGCCGTTGACGGTCTCAACGCTCTCGACCATGACGTCGTTCACCAGTTTGACGCCGGCCGCCTCGCAGCCCTCGAGCAGGACCCGGTGCAGGTCGCTGCGGTGGATCACGACGTAGGGTGCGCCGTAGCGTGCGGCGAACTCGCCGCCGAGGGTCTGGCGGGTCAGTTCCTCGCCGGTGACGGCGTCGCGGAAGACCAGGTGCTTGGGCTGGACGCCGATTTCGAGGGCCTTTTCCAGCAGGCCCCAGCGCTGCAGGACGCGGGAGGCGTTTGGTGCCATCTGCAGGCCCGCGCCGACTTCGCCGAATTCGGGGGCGCGCTCCACCAGGGTGACGTTGGCGCCGTTTTCACGCAGCGCGAGGGCCCCGGCCAGTCCGGCCATTCCCCCTCCGACGACCAGGACATCGGTGGACGTGGCGTGCTCAGACATTGCTTGCTCCTTGAGAAATTGAGAGGTTGGATTTGAGCTTGAGGCTCACCGCGACCAGCAGGACCGCCGCGATGGCGGCCGCGCCGGCAAAGGCGAAGAAATTGGAGTTGACGCCCAGCCCCGCGGCGAGCAGGAGGCCACCGATCTGCGGCGCGGCGACGGCGCCGATCCGGCCCGTCCCCAGCGCCCAGCCCAGCGCGGTCCCGCGCAGGTGCGCCGGATAGTGGCTCGCAACGGCGGCGATGATGAGGCACTGGGTGCCGTGGGTTCCGACGCCGGCGAGCACCAGCATGAGGTACACGACGCTGACCGGCGGCCCGGTCACGAGGACCACCAGGGCGACGGCGGCGACGGCGGCCGCCGCGATCGCCGTCGGAATCGGGCCGAAGCGGGTCCCGGCCCAGGCAGTGAGGACCGAGCCGGCCACGGCGCCGAGGTTGAGGGCCAGGGCGAAGGTCAGGGCCGAGCCCAGGTTGTAGCCGGCCAGCTGCATGAGGTTAGGCAGCCAGGTGCCCAGCCCGTACCAGGCGAAGAGAGTGGCGATCGTCGCCACAGCGAACAGCATGCTGATGCCCAGGTACGGGACGCGGAGCAGGGACGAGAATCCGGCAGGCTCCCTGGCGACCTGCCCTTTGCCGGTGGTTCCGGCCCGGGCCAGGGTCTCGGGAAGGTATTTCAGGCCGAGGGGCACCACGACCAGGAGAGCGAGCACGGCGACGAGGAACATCGATTCCCAACCGAAGGCGGGGATCAGCTGGATCCCGACGAGAGCGGCGATCGATCCGCCGATCGGGACCCCGGACATCATCAAGGTGGCGATGGTGGACCGCCACTTGGCAGGGACGAGTTCGGCGACCAGCGCGTTGGCCGACGGCACCAGGCCGCCGAGTCCGACGCCGGCCAGGAGCCGCAGGACACCGAAGACGGGCGCGTTGGGGGCGAACGCACAAAAAATGGTGAAAATCGAGAAGACGACGGCGCAGCCGATGATGGTGCGGCGGCGGCCCCAGGAGTCGGCCATTCGGCCGGCGAAGATGGCCCCGATCATCATGCCGACGAACGCCATGGACCCGATGGTGCCCGCCGTGGCCTTGGTCAGGCCCCAGCCGGTTTCGGAGATCAGGGAGGATTGGACGGTGCCGTAAACGATGAGGTCGTAGCCGTCGAAGACGACGAGCAGCCAGCAGACCAGGACGGCGGCGGCCGAGCTCTTGGAAAACCGCGACGCGGGCCCGCCAGAGCTGGCGAAAGTGGAGTCCCCGGGAGCGGACCGTTGCGGCGTTGCAACAGATGGTGTGTGATTCATCCCACTACTGTCCTAGCGGCCGCAGGTGAACCACAATACAATTCTGATGTGCAGAAAGAACCATCGGCGAAGTCAGCCCGAAAGCCCTTGCAAAAGCGGCCGACCTACTCCATCGAAGCGGTCGACAATGCGCTCCAGCTGCTTCAACTGCTGCGCGATGGCGGCGCCCTGCGGCTCAAGGACGCCGCGGGGGAACTGGGGGTAGCACCGTCCACCGCGCACCGGCTGCTGGCCATGCTGGTCTACCGGGGGTTCGCGGTACAGGACGAAACCCGCCGTTACGTGCCCGGCCCCGCGATGGGCGTGGGACCGGCGGGGCTGGCGTGGACCCGGAGGCTCCGCTCGCTGGCCCAGCCGCACATGGAGCTGCTCTCCGCGCAGCTGAACGAGACCGTGAACCTGATGGTGCGGGTCGGCACGAAAGTCCGCTTCCTGGCCACCGTCGAGGGGAACAACGTGTTGCGGGTGGGTGACCGGCAGGGGACGGTGATGCCGGCGAACCGGACCTCGGGCGGCAAGGCGATGCTCGCCGAACTGGAACCGCCGATGATCGAGCAGCTGTTCCGGAGCAACAACGCCGAGATTGGCGGGGACACCATCCCGGCCGCGGAGTACCCGGCGTTCCTGCGGGAGCTGGTGTCCATCCGCGGCAACGGGTTTGCCGCAAATTTCGAAGGCACCGAGGAGGGGGTGAGCGCGCTGGGGATGGCGCTGCACAACCGGCACGGGCACGTGGTGGGGGCGCTCAGCGTCGCCACCCCGGCGACCCGTTTCCGCCGCGTGTTCGACGCCGGGCTCGTCCCCGCACTCCGGGAAACGTGCCGGCAGCTGGAGATCGACATCGCGGCTAATCCGGCCGATCCGGACTAGGTCCCTCCGCCCCGGCTCGACAATTCTGACTAGCAGAATATGTTGGAGGTCACACTGGCGCGTACGTAGAGTCTAAGGACGCCAAATAGAACTGTTCTGACCTACGTAGGAGGCCCACGTGTCCATCAGCGCCGAGAACACGACCCATGAATCTGTGGCTGCGGGGCACACCGCCCCGGAGCCGACTCCCGAAGAGGCTGCCCAGCTGAAAGAGCTCTACCGGGATTTCGACCGCGAGAACCTGATCCCGCTCTGGACCGAGATCGCCGACCTGATGCCGATGGTCCCCTCCCCCAAGGCGGTGCCCCACGTGTGGCGCTGGAGCGACCTGTACCCGTTGGCGGCCCGCGCCGGCGACCTGGTGCCGGTGGGCCGCGGCGGCGAACGCCGCGCCATCGCGCTGGCCAACCCGGGCCTGGGCAACACCCCGTACGCCACCCCCACGCTGTGGGCAGCTATCCAGTACCTCGGTGCCCGTGAGACCGCTCCGGAGCACCGCCACTCGCAGAACGCCTTCCGCTTCGTGGTTGAGGGCGAAGGCGTCTGGACTGTCGTGAACGGCGACCCGGTCCGGATGTCCCGCGGCGACTTCCTGCTGACCCCGGGCTGGAACTTCCACGGCCACCACAACGACACCGACGAGCCGATGGCCTGGATTGACGGCCTGGACATCCCGTTCGTGCACTACGCCGACGCCGGCTTCTTCGAGTTCGGCACCGAACGCGTCACCGACGAAGCCACCCCGGACCTCTCCCGGTCCGAGCGGCTGTGGGCCCACCCGGGCCTGCGCCCGCTCTCCGGCCTGGACGACACCACCAGCTCGCCGATCGCGGCGTACCGCTGGGAGTACACCGACCGCGCGCTGCGCGAGCAGCTGCTGCTCGAGGACGAGGGCCACCCGGCCACTGTGTCCCAGGGCCACGCCGCCGTGCGCTACACCAACCCCACCACCGGCGGCGACGTCATGCCGACGATCCGGGCCGAATTCCACCGGCTCCGCGCCGGCGCCTCCACCGAGACCGTTCGCGAGGTCGGCTCAAGCGTCTGGCAGGTCTTCGACGGCCGCGGCTCCGCGGTCCTGAACGGCGAAACCAGGACTCTCGAGAAGGGCGATCTCTTCGTGGTCCCGTCCTGGGCGTCATTTTCCCTTCAGGCGGACCTGCAGGCCGGGACGGAATTCGATCTCTTCCGCTTCAGCGACGCCCCCATTTTTGAACGACTGAACTTCAACCGCACCTACATCGAAGGACGCAAGAACGCATGAGACTCCTCACCCTCCGCACCCCTGCCGGCCACGCCGAGAGCACCGTGGCTGTCCGCCAGGACGGCGACACCCTGACTGAGATCGACGGTTTCAGCAACGTCGGCGAGCTGCTGCTCTCCGCGGACTGGGAAGCCACCGCCAGGGCTGCCAACGGCGCCCAGCACCAACTCGAAGGCGCCGACCTCGACGCCGTCGTCCCCGTCCCCGGCAAGATCATCTGCGTCGGCCACAACTACCGCAACCACATCAAGGAAATGGGCCGGGAAGTCCCCGAGTTCCCCACCCTGTTCGCGAAGTACCAGGAATCCCTGATCGGCCCGAACGATGACCTCGCCCTGCCGCAGGAATCGTCCAGTGTCGACTGGGAGTCCGAACTCGCCGTCGTGATCGGCAAGAAGGGCCGCCGGATCAGCGAAGCGGACGCCGCGGACCACATCGCCGGCTACGCCGTCCTGAACGACGTGTCCATGCGCGACTATCAGTTCCGCACCATCCAGTGGCTGCAGGGCAAGACCTGGGAGAAGTCCACCCCGTTCGGCCCCGCCCTGGTCACCAAGGACGAGTTCAGCGGCGGCCTGATGACCACCGCGGTCGACGGCGAAATCCAGCAGCAGACCCCGACCAACGACGTTGTCTTCACGCCGGAATTCCTGGTTTCCTACATCTCCACCATCATCACGCTGAACCCCGGTGATGTGATTGCCACCGGCACCCCCGGCGGCGTCGGCCACGCGCAGGACCCGAAGCGCTACCTGCAGGAGGGCCAGCTCCTGGTCACCACCATCGAGGGCCTTGGAGAACTGAAGAACCGCGTAGTCAAGGAAGCCTGATGGTCGCGCGCCACGACCAGACGACCGACCCGGAGCTGCTGGCGGCACTGCTGCAGGCGCGCCGGGGCACGGCATTCTTCGCCCGCAAGCTCAACGAACTGTCTGACACGGAGCTCGACGGCGACTCGCTGCTGCCCGGCTGGACCCGCCGCCACATCACGGCACACATCGGCTACAACGCCCGGGCAATTGCCCGGCTGGTCGAGTGGGCGGCCACCGGGGTGGAAACCCCGATGTACGCCTCCACGGATGTCCGCGACCACGAGATCAACTTTGGGGCAACCCTGAGCCCGATCGCGCTGCGGCACCTGTTCGACCACTCCGCGGTGCACCTGAACGTCGAATGGCGTGACCTGCCCGAGGATGCCTGGCGCCGCACGGTGCGCACCATCCAGGGCCGCGAAGTCCCCGCCAGCGAAACCGTCTGGATGCGGACCCGCGAAGTGTGGATGCACGCGGTGGACCTGGACAACGGGGCCGTCTTCCGGGACATCCCCGTCCCGGTTCTGGAGCGGCTCCTAGCGGACATCACCGGTGCCTGGAAGACCCGCGGCACGGACAAGGACCTGGTTGTTAAGGTGACGGACCGCGGCCTCACGTTCGGCGACACCGCGTCGGCGTCGTCCACCGTGGTCTCCGGCCCCCTGGACGCCGTCGTGGCATGGGCCGCCGGCCGGGGCAACGACGGCGTCACCGCCGCCGGACCCGGGAGCGACGCCGCGAACGGCACCGTGCCGGCCGCCCCGAAGTGGATTTAGGCACCCCGCAGCCGCAGATTCCACACAAAGGAACAGCCCCCTCGACTGAAACTCCAGTCGAGGGGGCTGTCATTTTTTTTGCTGCGCTTGTCAGCCCAGGTGGACGGCCGGGGCGTCCCCGTCGGTGCCGGTGAACTTGTGGCGGTCGATGTTGATCAGGACTAAGGCGATCGGCGCGATCAGGATCGCGAACCCCGCCGCCCAGAGGAACACCGCTGCGTAGCCGGCGGACAGGGCCGCCGGCGAGACTCCGCCTGCCGTGGCCGCGGCCGCGATGGTGCTGAACAGGGCGATGCCGAGGGAGCCGCCGGTCTGCTGGGAGGCGTTCACCAGGGCGCTGGCGACGCCGGAGTCGTCCCGGTCCACGCCGAACAGCGCGAGGTTCTGCATCGGCACAAACACCATACCCAGCCCGATGCCCAGCAGCAGCAGGGCGGGCAGCATGTTCACTAGGTAGCTGCCCTGGGCGCTGACCTGGGTGAGCCAGAGCATGGCGGCGGCCATGAACACCGGGCCGACGCCTGTCGGGATCTTGGCGCCCAGTTTCGGCAGGTTCTTGGCGACCAGGCCGGYGGTGATAATCAGCACCACAGTCATGGGCAGGGAGGCGAGGCCGGCGAGGAACGGCGCGAAGCCCAGCACGATCTGGATGTAGAAGTTGATGAAGAGGATGCCGCCGATCAGGACGGCACCGGCCAGGAAAGAGGCCAGGAAGGCCGCCCCGCGGTTGCGTTCGGTGGCCACGCGCAGCGGCAGCAGCGGGTGCTTGGCCCTGCGCTCGACCAGGACGAAGACCGTCAGGAGCACGATGCCGGCGGCGATGAAACCCCAGGCTTGGGGGGCGTCCCAGCCGCGCTCGGCATTGGTGAAGCCGTAGACCAGGGAGCCCAGGCCCAGGGCGGCCAGGATGACACCGGGCCAGTCGTACTTAGCGGACCCGTGGGCCTTGCTTTCGCTGACCAGGGACCATACCCCGGCCAGGGCGACGATGGCGATCGGCACGTTGACGAAGAAGCACCAGCGCCAGGTCACGTGTTCGGTCAGGTAACCGCCAAGCAGGACGCCGACGGCGGCGCCGACGCCCGTGATGGAGCCAAAGATGGCGAACGCGGTACCACGATCCTTTCCGCCCGGAAAGGCGACGGTCAGCAGCGCGAGTGCAGCCGGAGCCAGCAACGCCGCGAAAATGCCTTGCAGGGCGCGGGCGCCGATCAGTTCCCACGGCTGTTGCGCGATGCCGCCCAGCAGGGAGGCGATCGCGAAGCCGGCCGCTGCCACAACAAACGTCCGCTTGCGCCCCCAGAAATCCGCGATCCGGCCGCCGAGCAGCAGGAATGCCCCGAAGGCCAGGGCGTACGCCGTGACCACCCAGGACCGCGTCGCGTCGCTGATGCCCATCTCGTGCTGCAGGCGCGGGAGCGCGAGGTTCACGATGGTGCCGTCAAGGACCACCATGAACTGCGCTAGGGCCAGGAACACCAGCGCCCACCAGCCGGCCCTGCGGCCGCTCCCCTGCCTTTCGCCGCGATCTGCTAACTGCGTTGCCATGCCCATGCTCGTTCACCGTTCAAAGTAGTAATAGTTACACAAGTATAACTACTAGACCACGAGTGAGCGGGCTAGGAGAGTGGTGATCCGGCTTACTCCGGTTCGGCCAGGAGGAATGCGAGGCGCTGCAAGGCGGGCAGGCTGGCCGCGAGCTGCCGGTGCTCCTCCGGCGACAGCCGGGAACTCGCCGCGGACAGCGCCTGCGCCCAGGCGCCCTCGAGGAGCGTTTTGATCCGCTGGGACTCGGCCGTGGGGTGGAGGGCGACGTAGCGCTTGTCGGCGGCGTCGCGGACCCGCGTGACAAGGCCGGCGGCAACCAGCTCGCGCAGCTGGACGCTGACGTTGCTGAACTGCCGCCCCAGGCGGGAGGCGACTTCCGCCACCGTGATGCCCGGGTGGTTTTCGATCACCCGGAGGATTTCCAAAACCCCGTTGGACAGCGGCCGGACGCCGGTGTCGTTGTGCGACTTCCGGCGGATATCGGCGGAAATGTCGATCATCGAGACCGCCAGGGCCCGGTGGTCCACCGCCCGCGCCGGACCATCTGCTGCGCCAACACTTTGCATTGCATAAGCATAGGCCTCCGGGTGCTGCGGCTGTTTTGTGGTTGACTGCCTGCAGGCACAACCCGGCGCCCACCGACGCGGAGGAACGAACGACTGATGGCATATGGCGAGCTCGACCCCTCGTCCGGGGTCCCCCTGTACCGGCAGATCAAGGAGATCCTGCGCCGGGAGGTCGCCGAGGGAATCGCGGATTCCGGGAAGCCCATGACCGAGGCGCAGCTGCTGGCCCGGTTCGACGTGAGCCGGGCCCCCATCCGCCAAGCGCTCCAGGAGCTCACCAGCGAGGGCTATGTTTACCGCAAGCAAGGCAAGGGGACGTTCCCGGTAACGGGCGCCCGGGTGCAGCGGCCGGCCGACGTGCGGTCCGGGGCCCTGTACCAGTACCTCGCCGAGAGCGGCCTCCATCCCACCGGCAAGGTGTCCGGCGTCGAGCGCGTTGAGCCGCCCGCCCGCATCCGCGAGCTTCTGGGGCTGGATGCACACGAGCGGTTGCTGCATTTCAGCCGCCTGATCTCGATTGAGGACGAGCCCCTCGTCGAGGCCGACGTTTACATCCGGGCCCCGGAAGAGTTCAGGCCCACCGAGGCAGAGCTGGACGAGGAGGGCTCGGCCTTCAGGCTGCTCGAGCGCAAGTTCGGCATCGCGCACGTCCGGGCCGAGCACGACGCCTGGGCGACCGCCGCGACCGCCGGCCAGGCGGCCACCTTCGGCGTGAGCCAGGGAAGCCCGCTGCTGGTCATCGAGACAATCTTTTTCACGACCGGCGACCGGCCCTCGGGCTGGCGCTCCGCGGTACACCAGGCCGACAGGTTCAAGTACCGGTTCAGCACTAGCCAGTGACGCATTCTTGACTTTGGCTATACAGCGTGTAAACCTTGTAGACAGGTAAGCAAGGTCACACTCACGGGCGCTCTGCTTACCTCGCTGCACCGAGTTCGGCGAGGATCCCTCCAGAGGTCGCGCGGTGCATGATCCTTCCCAGCGCGTTACGCCAACGACGGCGGAACGTAAGACGAAAGGTTGTGCCGATGACGGATACAACGACAGTCGCCAGTAAAACCGTCAACACGGTCCTTGGCCCCCTCCCCGCTTCCGAATTGGGGGTAGTCGCAGTCCACGAAGCCCTCCTCTCCGTGGTCCCCGGTGCCCAGTACGCCCCGGATATCCGCATGGACCGGGCCGAGATCTTCGAGATCCTGGCAGCGAAACTGACGGACTTCCGCGAACGCGGCGGCAGCACGATCGTCGACAGCACCGGCATGTTCCACGGCCGCGACCTGAAACTCTACGAGGCGCTCTCGCGTTCCACCGGCGTGAACATCGTCGCTTCCACGGGCATGGGCCCGGAGGAGACGCTCGGCGGCTACTTCCTGACCCCGCAGACCAACCCGCCCACGCCGTGGCCGGCCGGGAAGTTCGCCGACCTGTTCTCCAAAGAGGTCACCGAGGGCATGGTGGTCCCGCGCGTCGAACGCCGCGGTGCCGCCGGACTGGTGACCACCACGGCCGACCGCGCCGGCATGACGCCGACCGAAGAGAGCCTGTTCCGGGGTGCGGCACGGACCGCCCTGAACACCGGAGTCGCGGTCTCCATCCGGTATGGCGCCGATGCCCTGCACGACCTCGACGTCGTCCTGGACGAAAAGCTCCCCGCCGACCGTGTGCTGGTCGGCGGCTTGGATCGCACGGACGCCGTCGCGGTCGGCGCCGCCCTGGAGGTGGCCCGCCGCGATGCGTTCGTCGGCCTGGACCACGTGGGCCTGGACGATGACGAGGCATACGTAAGTGACCGCGAGCGCGCGGCCCTGGTCATCGACCTCGTCAAGGCCGGCCACGGCCACCAGATCATCCTGTCGGGCAACTCGATCGGCGTGGCCAAGGGCCAGCCGGAGTACGACCTGCCGTTCAGCCATGTCGTGTCCACCTTCGTGCCGTTCCTCAAGGCGCAGGGCCTGAGCGACGACGACGCCCGGCGCATCCTGGTGGAAAACCCGCGCAACCTGCTGTCGGTGCGCTAAGCACCCCCGCCCACACCAACAAGCTTTCGAACCCCTGAGGTGAACGTATGACCAAGGTCAACACCGTGCTGGGAACCATCCCGACCGAAGAACTGGAAATCGTGGCAGTCCACGAACACATCGGCTACGGCATGCCCGGCTCCGAACTCGACACCAAATGGTGGAAGTCGCCGGAGCAGGCCTACGAGGAAACCGTGCCGAAGCTGCGGAAGTTCCGCGAGAACGGCGGCGGCACCTTCGTGGACGCCACCGGCATCTGCAACGGCCGCGACGTCGACTACTACAAGTCCCTGTCCCGGAAGACCGGGGTGCATATCGTGGCCTGCACCGGCTTCGTCGGGGGCGACACCGCGCTGCCGCACTTCGCCCGCGCCACCGTCGACTACCTGGCGAAGGTCTTCATCCACGAGATCACCGTCGGCATCGGTGACACCGGCGCCAAGGCCGGCGTCATCAAGGTCGGCGTGAGCCGCGGCGGCCGCATGACCGACCTGGACAAGCGGATCTACCGGGCCGCGGCACGGGCCGCCGTCGTCACCGGCGCCCCGATCCTGACCCACCTGGCCATTGACCCCGAACCGGCGGTGAACATCTTCAGCGAGGAGGGCCTGCCGCTGGACCGGGTGCTGTTCGGCCACGCCGACGACGGCCTGAACGCGCCGATCACCCCGCACGACTGGATCTACGAGCAGGGCGGCCGGATCGGCTTCGACACCTTCGGCTACGACCTCGAACTGCCGGACCCGCCGTTCTGGGGCCGGAAGCGCGCCGAGCGGATGGAGCACTTCGTGAAGCTCGTCAACAAGGGCTACGCGGACAAGCTCCTCGTCTCGGCCGACGCCAACTGCAGCCCGCTGGGCTGGCCGGGCGTGAAGGGCCACACCATCAACTACATCTTCGACGACATGATCCCGGACATGCGCGCGGCCGGCATTGACGACGCCACCATCAAACTCCTGCTCGAGGAGAACCCGGCCGACTTCCTCTCACTGAGCGCCTGACCAAGACAGACCACCACAACTTACCCGTTCCACGCATCCTGGCCGCGGCCAAGGATGCGTCAAGAAAGAGATGAAACCAATGAAGGCTTCAGACATCAAGAACCTCCGGATCGCGATCGTCGGCGGCGGTTACGGCGGCGCCGCCGCGGCCAAGGCCCTGCAGAACATCGGCGCGGAGAACGTCCACGTCTACGAGCAGGCTCCCGCGCTGGGCCAGGTTGGCGCCGGCATCGGGCTGCGCCCGCCAACGGTGGAACTGTTTCGCCAGTGGGGCATCTTCGATGCGATCGCCGCGGTCAGCTCCCCCAGCGACCACCTGGAAATCCTCAGCGCCGACGGCCAGCACGTCCTCGCCAACGAGGAATGGCCCTTCCTGAACGCCTACGACCAGGTCAACCACAACCGGATGATCCACCGCGGCGACTTCATCGACGCCCTGCTGAGCGTCCTGCCGGAGGGCATGGTGCACCTTGGCTACAAGCTGGCGACCATCAAGGACAACGGCGACCACGCGACCCTGACCTTTGAAAACGGCGAGGTCATCACCGCCGACGTCGTGATCGGCGCCGACGGGATCCGCTCCACCGTCCGCAACCAGCTGTTCTCGCAGAAGGAGCCGGTGTTCTCCGGCGAGCACGCCTACCGTGCAGTCATTTCGATCGACGATGCCCACGGACTGGTCACCGACGACAACCCGCGCTTCTACATGGGCGAGAACGGCACCATCGCCTACAACCTGCCGTTGCGTCACCGCGGGCAGCTCTCCTACGACATCACGGCCCCGTCCGATGACGCCTCGTGGGCGCCGGAAATCACCCACGAATACCTGGAAAAGATCCTCGAAGGCTTCGACGAGCGGATCGTCCAGGTGGCCCGGGAACTCGACCTGAGCCAGGTGACCAGCCGTTCGGTGTTCGACATCGATCCCCTCGACACCTGGCACACCGACTCCGTCACGCTGCTCGGCGACGCTGCCCACGCGATGCTCCACCATCAGGGTCAGGGCGCCAACTCGGCGATCCTGGACGCCGGCGGATTCGCCGACGCGCTCCTGGAGGGCGGCTCCGTCAAGGAATCGCTCGCACTCTTCGAGGCCACCCGCAAGCCGCTGACGGATGAGCTGCAGCGTGTGTCGCGCCAAGGCTGGCACGCCGACGCGGTCGAGTCCGCCTTCCCGGCCAACCAGTAAGGCGGTAACCCACGGTGCCAATCCACCCGCAGATCGCGGAGATCCTCACCCACATCCCGCCCTCGGACGGCACCCGCCCGGAGCCGGCTGCGATGCGGTCCGCCGAACAGGAGCGGGTCCCCGCTGTGGCGGACCGGCTGCCGCTCGCCGCCGTCGAAGACACAACGGCCGGGACGCCAACCGGTGACGTCCCTGTCCGGATCTACACGCCCGCAGAGGCCGACTCGTACGGGGTGATCGTCTACTTCCACGGCGGCGCGTTCTACCTCGGCGACCTCGAAACCCACGACGGCGTCGCGCGTGCACTCGCCAGGGAATCCGGCTTCAAGGTGGTCTCGGTGGATTACCGGCGCGCCCCCGAAGCCGCGTTCCCTGCCGGGCTGCAGGACTGCTACGGCGTGGTCCGCTGGGTGGCAGAGAACGGCGGTTCCCTCAAATGGAACGGGAAGTCCCTGGCCGTCGCCGGGGACAGCTCGGGCGCGAACTTCGCCGCGGCCGTCGCAGCGATGGCACACGACGAGGGCTTCGTGGGCATCACCCACCAGGTGCTGTTCTACCCGTCGGTCGACCTTGACTTCGACGTCGACCGGTACGCCTCCCTACAGGAGAACGCACGCGGGTACGGGCTGGAGACGGTCGGCCTGAAGCCATGGAACTCGTTCTACCTGGACAGCGGCGCGGACCCGGCGGATCCGCTGGTCTCTCCGATCAAGCGCGACAACCTCGCCGGCCTTCCGCCGGCACTGATCATCACCGCCGAGTTCGACCCGCTGCGGGACGAAGGCGAGCTGTACGGCCAGCGCCTGACGGAGGCCGGCGTCGACACGACGGTCAGCCGCTACGCGGGCGCCAACCACGGCTTCGTCCAGAACTTCTCCTGGATTCCCGAATTCCACCGTGCCTTCGAGGAGACGGCCGACTTCCTGAACGGGAAGTGAGCCCACATTAGGGTCCACGCCCACCGCCTCACCCTCGGCGGCACGAATCTTCGGATTTGTGCCGCCGAGCTGTCTCCGGACAACTTCCTATCGAAACGTGTCCACTTCCGGGGCACCGTTAGCCACTTGGACCAATTAACATGACAACGTCGCCGCACTGGCGTTCCTGTTCGTTCCGCTGGCCGCAAAGTCGGCGGCTCGCAAGGGCCACGACGACAGCACTGGCGCTCCCGCAGTACTGGACGACGCTCCCGCCGCAGTCTAAGGCGGCGGCCGGCGTCCGCAGGCTAGAAAGGCAGCACAGGCCGGCGGGCAAAAAGGGGCGGCACACATCGTTTGATGTGTGCCGCCCCTTTTGCCGGTGCTGGGAGGCTCAGCGGGCGCCGTCGAACTGCCGGCGGTAGCCGTGCATGGTGGTGAAGAACGGTGAGGGCTCGAGCGTGGGGTCGCCGGTGTAGCCGAGCTCCTCGGCCACCGGGGCAAACGGTGAGTACACCGAGTCCGTCTCCTGCAGGCCGCCGCTCAGGTAGCGGCCGGCCGCGGCGTCGATCCTGGCCTCGAGGTCCAGGCTTCCCTGCAAGGCGGCCCTGGYCGCCTCACGGTCCAGCTCGACGCCATACGGAACACCGTCCGCATTGCGGTACGGGTGGCCCAGATACAGGTCTTCCGGACGGACCTCGTCCCGCAGGTAGGTCAGGCTGGCCCGGTAGACGGCCGGATCCTCGTAGCCGGGGAAGCCGTTGGCGGCGCCGTGGATCTGGACAGCGTCACCGACGAAAACCGAGCGCTGGCCGTCCACGACGTAGGCCACGGACCCCGCCGTGTGGCCCGGGATGTGGTGCACGGACACGGTGGCGCCGCCGCCCAGGGACAGGGTCTCGCCGCCCGTCACGAGCAGGGTCGGTTCCATTTCACCGGAGATGACCTGGTTCGCTGCTTGGGTTTGCTCGACGACGGCGTTCGGGTTGTCGATGTACTGCTGGCGCACGTCGACGTACTGGTCGACGTGCGCCTGCCGGGACCGCAGCAGCGGCGCGTCGGCCTCATGGATCACCACTTTGGCACGCCGCCCAGTCAGCTCCCAGAGCGCGTGCGCCCCGCCGAGGTGGTCGATGTGGCCATGGGTCAGCAGGATCCAGCGCACGTCCTCGATCCGGCGGCCAAGCTTCTGAAGTGCCGGGAGCATGCCCTCTGCGGGCGAGGAACTGATCCCGGTGTCGACAATGGCCGGCTCGGGAGCGTCAATGAAGAAGCTGTAGAGGCCGAAACGGCCCCACGGCGACACCAGAGGGTGGACTTTCACTTCTTGCGTCATGGATTGAGCCTTTCAGCGAAGGGTGGGGATGGCAACGTGGATGTGGTCTTGCTAACAGCGACTTTATTATAATAATATGCTTACGTCACGCTCTGGAGAGCCTGTCTGCCGGCTATTGCACCGGCACTCGAACGCTGACGAGGAGTTTCGCACCCATGACTGATTTCACGACCTGGAACGCCGGCGGTGAAAAGATTGCCATCCGCAAGGACCTCCGGGTCCCGATGCGCGACGGCGTCGAACTCGCCGCCGATGCCTACCAAGGCATCGACGACAAGCCGCGCCCCGCCCTCGTAGCGTTGAGCCCCTACGGCAAGGAGCTGCAGGCCCTCGCCCTCACCACGCCGCCGCAGCGGCGCCCCAGCCCGATGTGGGACGGCTGCATCGAGGCCGGCGACATCGCCCGCATCGTCAAGGAGGACTACGTCCACGTCATCGGGGACCTGCGCGGCTCCGGACATTCCGGCGGCGAACACATCGGCAACTACAACGCCGGCGGTGTGTCGCTGGGCCAGGACGCGTACGACTTCATCGAGTGGGTCGCCGAGCAGCCCTGGTGCGACGGTAACGTCGGCATGGTGGGCATCTCCTACTTCGGATCCATGCAGGTGCTGGCCGCGGCAGAACGGCCGCCGCACCTGAAGGCGATCTTCGTTTCCGGCGGACACTACGACTTCTACGAGACCACCTACCACGGCGGCGTCATGTGGTTCATGCCGCGGGCGGCGCGCGAGGGCCGGGGCGGCGACTCCGGCTGGGCGTTCACCGACGGCGTTAAGTCCCGCATGATCGAGAAGTACTCCCCCGCGGAACTGAAAGACCTCGTCGCCAAGCGCCTCGAGGACCCCGACGTCGCCGCGTGGCCGAACCTGGTCCACGTGTTGAACTACCCGAAAAACCACGAGGCCTGGTTCGACATCGTCATGAACGAGCTCGACGGTGACTGGTACGAAGAACGTAACCCCATCACACTGGCCCCGAACATCGATATCCCTGTGTGGCTGCAGCTGGACCAAGGCCGCGGCTGGACCCTGGACGGCACGATTGACCTCTTCAACGAGCTCAAGGGTCCCAAGAAGCTGGACATCGGCCCCTATCCGCCCATGCAGTCGCGTCCCTTCATCGAGGAACACGACAAGATGTTCCGGTGGTACGACTACTGGATCAAGGGCATCGACAACGGCGTGATGGACGAACCCGCGGTCAGTGTCTTCGTGGAGGGCTCCCGCGAGGTTGTCACTGCCGAGGCGTGGCCGCCGAAGGACGTGGAGTACAAGCCCCTGTACCTGCGGCCGCGCCGCGCCCTGTCCGCCGAACCCGAACTGATGGGGCCGGAGTACGCGGCACCGGACGGCTTCTACCAGGCGCCGCTGACGGTCACGGACCAGGTCGAAATCATCAACTGGTCCACGCCACCGTTCGAGACGGCTACCGAGATGATCGGCACCGGCGCAGCCCATATCTTCGCGGAGATCGACCAGCCGGACACCAACTTCATCCTGCGGCTCTGGGACTACGCGCCGAACGGCAAACGCCAGCTCATCACCAGCGGGTACCTCAAGGCCTCGCACCGTGAGCTCGACGAGCGGACCACGGAGGGCAACCCGCGCCACCCGCACACCCGTTCTGTTCCGGTCCAACCAGGCAAGATCGAGGAGTACGTGCTGCGGCTCTTCCCGTTCGCGAACACCTTCCTGCCCGGCCACAAGCTGACCGTCGAGCTGTCCAACAACGAACCGCTCGCCGACGAGCACAACGCCCTGCTCCCGCCGGACGCCTTCCACCTGCCTGTGGGCCGGCCCGTCACCCATAAGATCTACCGCGACGCCACCCACCCCTCCAGGCTGGTGCTGCCGTTTACGACTAGCAAGGCCGCACAGGATCAGGCTGGCTGAATCCCTCCGGGAACCTGGCGCTTGACGGCCCGCGGCAGGCTCCCGGAACGGGGCGGCACCATGCCTGTGCTAGATTTCGGCGCATGACCACGCATCCGACAAACCGCAATGCCGACGGGCCTGTTGCCGCCGCCATCGGGCTGCTCGCACGGCAAGGCTTCGACGCAACGTCCGTCGAAGAACTGGCAGAGGCGGCGGGGATGAGCCGCAGCACGTTCTTCCGGAAGTTCGGGTCGAAGGAGGACGTGGTCTTCGCCGACCACGAGCGGATCCTCAGCCAGGTAAACGACCGGCTCGCAGAATCCACCCAGGAGCCCCTGGCTGCCATTGAGCACGCGGCACTCCTGGTTTTCGACCACCACCTGCGGAACCGCGAAACATCGCGCGCACGGTACGAACTGATGCAGGCCGTCCCCGCACTCCGGGACCGGGAGCTGGTTACCTCCCACCGGTACGAGCGGGCCTTTTTGCAGCACCTCACGGCCCAACTACCTGACGGCGGCCGTCGCGAACACTCGGCCGTTGCCTTTGCCGCGGCCGTGGTCGCCGTACACAACGCC
The DNA here is from genome assembly GCF_056397065.1 of Arthrobacter sp. 05N428_2. Classification (NCBI taxonomy): domain Bacteria; kingdom Bacillati; phylum Actinomycetota; class Actinomycetes; order Micrococcales; family Micrococcaceae; genus Arthrobacter; species Arthrobacter sp. 05N428_2. The sequence goes on from NZ_JBFTMR010000008.1 coordinate 176,662, forward strand.
TTCCTCCGGCAGTGGCTCCGCGGCGCCGCTGAGGGCGGCGCCGCTGGTGCAGGCGAAACCGACGCTGCGGACCGGGCGAGAGCGGCCGCGCTGGCGAATGAACTGCACGCACTCTCCGGCGTCTTCCGGCCCGTGCTGCTAGGTACCCTCGCCGCCCAGCAGTCGCCAACCGTCGTCGTAACCGTCCTGACCGCGGGCGCAGACAAGGAGGCGATCGCGCAGGCAGTCCGCGATGCCCTCTCCTGACGGCCGCTCGCAGGACTGACACTGAGTTTCTTGACGTGGCACTGGGTTTCATTGCATCCTTAGTCGACGTGGCGTGGGCCACAGCGATACGACGGCCTGGGGCCGCCGCTGAACTAAAGGACGAAGAGATGACGACGACGTCGCCCGTTTCCGGGCTCACCGCCACAGCTACCGCGGGCGACTTCCCTGCCGGCACGGTGGAACCGGACTACGTCCTCACCGATGCGCTGGGCACCGACCCGGCGTCGGTCTTCGCCGGCGTCGGCCCCGCAGACCGGGCGTACTGGGACCGCGCCCGGCGCTTCGTCCAGGACGAGGTCCTTCCCGTCATCGACGGCTTCTGGGAACGCGGCGACTACCCGCTGCACCTGCTCAAGCGCCTCGGCGAACTGGACCTGCTGCGTGACGGAGTCCCGGTCGAAGGCTTTCCTGCGATGAGCAGGATGGCTGCCGGACTCGTCAACATGGAAATCAGCCGCGGTGACGGTTCCGTGGCGACGATGATCGCGGTCCAGGGCGGCCTGGCCCTGCGCTCCGTCGCGGAATGCGGATCTGCCGTGCAGCAGCAGCGCTGGCTACCGGCCATCGCCGCCGGGGCGGAATACGCCGCGTTTGCGCTGACGGAACCCACCCACGGCTCCGACGCGGTTGCCCTGGAATCCACCGCCACCGTAACGGCAGGCGGTTTCCTGCTCAACGGCGAGAAGAAGTGGATCGGCAACGGCTCCGTCGGCGGCGTCACCGTGGTGTGGGCCCGGGGCGAGGACGGCCAGGTCCACGGTTTCCTGGTCCCGCAGGACACCCCCGGCTATACCGCCACGAAGATCGAAGGCAAGCTGGCCCTGCGCGCCATCTGGCAGGCGCACATCCGGCTGGACAACGTCTTTGTTCCGGACGAGAACGTCCTCCACGGAGCGCGGACCTTCAAGGACACGGCGCGCGTCCTGCTGGCCACCCGGCTGGGCGTCGCCTGGTCCGCCGTCGGCCACGCGACCGCCTGCTACGAAACTGCTGTCCAGTACGCCAAGCAGCGCCGGCAGTTCGGCCGGCCCCTCGCCGCCTCCCAGATCGTGCAGGAACGGCTGGCCAGGATGCTCAGCGAACTCGCCACGATGCAGCTGATGGTGGTTCAGATGACGAGGCTCGACGAGGAAGGCTCGCTCACGCCGGAACAGGCCTCGCTTGCGAAATTCACCTGCACCCGCATTGCCCGGACCATCGCGTCCAATGCCCGGGACCTGCTCGGCGGCAACGGCATCCTGCTGGCGAACCGTGTTGCCCGGCACCTCGCCGATATCGAGGCGATCCACACGTACGAAGGAACCGAGACCATGCAGGCCCTGATCATCGGCCGCGGCATCACCGGCACGTCCGCCTTCTCCTGATCCGCGCCAACCCGCCACTTTCGAAAGGACTTCTCATGAACGAGAACGAAAATATCCCCGTCATCCTCGGCGGCGCCCGGACCCCCTTCGGCCGGTTCCGCGGCGGCCTCACGCCATTCTCTTCCAGCGAACTGGGCGCCCACGCGATCCGGGCCGCGCTGGAACGGACCGGCGTCGCCCCGGAACAAATCGGCGCCGTCATCGTCGGTCAGGTCATCCAGGCCGGTGCGGGCCAGGGCCCCGCCCGGCAGGCCAGCCTCGCCGCCGGTATCGGCTGGGACGTGCCAACGGTAACCATCAACAAGCTCTGCCTCTCCGGCCTCACGGCCGTCATCGACGCCGCACGGATGATCCGTGCGGGGGAAGCTGACTTCATCGTCGCGGCCGGCCAGGAATCGATGACCAACGCCCCGCACCTCGTGCCCGGGCTCCGCGCCGGCGTCGTCATCGGCGACGCTCCGATGCTCGACTCGCTGAACCACGACGGCCTGCAGGACCCGGTAAGCGGCCTGCTGATGGGCGCCGCCACCGACGCCGGCAATGCCGAGCGCGGCATCGCCCGCGCCGAGCAGGACGCCGTCGCGGCCCTTTCCCACCAGCGCGCCGAAGCGGCCCGCGCCGCCGGTGTGCTGGCGGAAGAGATCGCACCGATCCAGGTGCCCCAGCGCAAGGGCCCCGCGGTTACCCTGGAGCACGATGAGGGCATCCGCCCGGAGACCACCGCCGAATCCCTCGCGCACCTCCGGCCCGCATTCTCCAAGGACGAAGCGGCAACCATCACCGCAGGATCCGCCTCCCCCCTCTCCGACGGCGCCGCGGCACTGGTGATCGCCAGCAAGGCGGCAGCCGAAGCCGCAGGGTTGGAATGGATCGCCGAAATCGGTGCCCACGGCCAGACGGCCGGACCGGACGGTTCCCTGCACTCCCAGCCCGCCAGGGCCATCGAACGGGCGCTGAAGCTGGACGGGCTCAGCGTGCAGGAGCTCGATCTCGTGGAGATCAACGAGGCCTTCGCCTCGGTCCTCATCCAGTCCGCCAAGGACCTGGGCATCGAGACCGACGTCGTCAACGCCGACGGCGGTGCCATCGCGCTCGGGCACCCGGTGGGCGCATCGGGCGCGCGCCTGGTGCTGCACCAGGCACTGGCGCTGAAGCGCCGCGGCGGAGGCACCGGCGTCGTTGCCCTCTGCGGCGGCGGCGGACAGGGCGACGCCCTCATCCTCAAAGCATGATCATCCCAACGAAGAAGCAGGCCATGACCAACACCCATTCCGGCGACGGCTTTGCCACCATCTCCGTCGCAGCCATCCTGGCCGAGTCCGCCCGCAGGACACCGGACAGCATCGCCCTGATCGTCGGCGAGGACGAGACCAGCTACGGCGAGCTGTGGCGCCAGACGCGCGCCTACGCCGGGGCGCTGCGGGCACGCGGCGTCGGCCCCGGCGACGCCGTCGCCGTCCTGATTCCCAACGTTCCGGACTTCGCCCGGGTGTACTACGCAGTTCTGTCCCTGGGAGCCATAGTGGTCCCGGTCCACGCCCTGCTCAAGGCCCGTGAAATCGAGTACGTACTCCACGACAGCGGAGCCGGGCTGTTGGTTTGCGCGGCCCCGCTGCTGAAGGAGGGCGCTGCCGGCGCCGCCGCCAGCGGGGTCGACCTGCTGACGGTGATGGCGCCCGACGACGACGGGCTGCCCCGGCTCGAAGCCGAGGCCGCGGCCGCGGAGCCGATCCTGAGCTACGTCCCTTGCCGCCCCTCCGACACGGCCACGATCCTGTACACCTCCGGCACCACCGGAAAGCCGAAGGGAGCCCTCGGCACCCATTTCGCTTTGGTGGAACAAACCAGCGTGCTGCTGACCAGCGTGATGGACTTCAAACCGGGCGACGTCCTCTTCGGCGGGCTGCCGCTGTTCCACACCTTCGGCCAGACCGTCGTTCTGAACACGGGGCTTCGGGCGGGCGCCACCGTCGTCCTGATGCCGCGCTTCAGCGGCGAGGGCGCCCTGACGCTGCTGGACCGTCACAAGGTGAACATCTTCATCGGCGTGCCGACCATGTATGTGGCGCTCCTGGAAGCGGCCAAGACCGTCGCCGTCCGCCCGGGCGCGCTGCGTTACTGCATCTCCGGCGGGGCGTCCCTGCCGCTGGCCGTGATGGACAGGTTCCGCGACGTCTTTGGCGTGGACATCCACGAGGGCTACGGCCTGACCGAGACGTCGCCCGTGGCTGCCTTCAACCACGTCGGCACACCGCCCCGGCCCGGCACCATCGGGGTACCGATCTGGGGCGTCGATATTGAAATCGCCCGCGCCGAAACGGTTGAAACCATCGAGCTGCTGCCCGCCGGCGAACTGGGCGAGCTAGTCATCCGCGGGCATCTGCTGATGAAGGGCTACCTCAACCGGCCGGAAGCCACCGCGGAGGCGGTCGTCGACGGCTGGTTCCGCAGCGGGGACCTCGGGACCAAGGACGAGGACGGCTATCTCACCATCGTGGACCGCAAGAAGGACATGATCATCCGCAACGGCTACAACGTCTATCCCCGCGAGGTCGAGGAAATCCTCCTCACCCACCCGGAAGTCGTCAGCGCCGCCGTCTACGGCGTGCCGCACGATGTCCATGGCCAGGAAATCGCCGCGGCGATCGTGCTGGACGCGGGCGCCACGGCCACCGAGTCCGAGCTGATCGACTTCGCCAGCGCGCAACTCGCCGCGTACAAGTACCCGCGCTTGGTCCGGCTGCTCACGGAGCTCCCGCTGGGTCCCAGCGGAAAAATCCTCAAGCGGAACCTGGCCGCCGAGTCCAGCTGAATCGCACTGACTCGCACTAGGTGTCGTTTTGAGGACTCAAAACGACACCTAGTGCCAGCTAGTTGGGCGGGCGGTCACCGCTGTGGAGCCGTGGCCGAACTTACGTCCAGAACTCATCTGCCTTGGCGGTGTCCTCGTAGAACTCGCGGCCCTCTACGACCTTTCCGTCACGGACCCCGAAAGCGATGACAGTTGCCAGGTCCAAGGTTTTTCCGTTGCTTTCGGCATGGCTTTGATGGATCCCCACGGTGTGGTTCTCTCCGCCGACGACGTCTTGGACCGTCGCCCGGAAGGTGCCCTGGGTGCGCGCTCCCACGTCGCCGAAATAGGCCAGGACAGCATCTCGTCCTGGCTTCGTCCCGGCCCGGCTGCCGGCCGGGTACCAGACAGCGTCCGCAAAAAGCTCGCCAAGTGCAGCCATATCCCCCGCAGTGAACGCTTCGTAACGCGCTAGGCTCGCTGGATGGATGAACTGCTCCCCGAGCCCGTCGTCAAAGTCGCCCGCAAGACGGTGGGCCGCGCAATAGTGGCCTTTGCGGGACTCCAGGGAGCGGTGATCGCGGGGCTCGTCGTTCTGGACATGGTCAAGAAGCGGGGTCGGAGCAAGCGCAAGGGATTTCCGCACCCCGGCATTTTCGACCGGGCCGTAGCTGATACCCGCGTCACGACGTACACCTATGGAGCCGACCTATACCGGGACATGCTCCAGGCGATCAGGGACGCGAAAGAGCGCATCCTGATTGAGACGTTCATCTGGAAAGACGACGACACCGGGCAGCAGTTCAGGGACGCCGTGAACGAGGCCGCAGACCGCGGCGTCGAGGTGTTCGTCATTTACGACGAGTTCGCCAACCTCGTTGTGCCGTCCTCGTTTTTCGCGTTCCATCCGGATATCCATGTCTACCGCTTCCCCGTGGTCCGTCCGTCGGTGCTCGTCAACACCCTCCGCAGCACGGGGCTGGATCATCGCAAGCTCCTCATCGTCGACGACCATGTCGGTTTCGTGGGCGGCTACAACATCGGTTCCCTGTATGCCACCGAATGGAGAGACACACACCTTCGGCTGGTCGGCCCGTCCGTGTGGGATCTCCGCCAGGCGTTCGCCAACGTCTGGAACGACAACGCCGCAGGGCCCACTCCGGAAATCCCGTACACGACTCCGGAGGTTTGGGAACCCCGGATCCGCGCCGTCAATAACATTCCTGCGAATCTTGTCTATCCGATTCGAGGGGTCTACCTCGACGCGATCAACCGCGCCCAGGCTCACATCTTCGTCACCATGGCGTACTTCATCCCGGACCAGCAGATCCTCAAGGCGCTGCTCGCTGCCAGCCGGCGCGGGGTTGATGTCCGGCTGATCCTCCCCGAGGACTCAAACCACATCCTCTCTGACTGGCTCTCACGCGGATTCTACCGCTCCCTGCTCCAAGACGGGGTGACCATCCTGCTGTACCGCAATGCCATGATCCACGCGAAGACTGCCACCATCGACGGCAGCTGGTCGACCGTGGGCAGTGCCAACATCGACAGGCTGAGCCTGACCGGCAATTACGAGATCAATCTGGAAATCCATGACGAAGATTTCGCCACCGACATGCAGCAAATATTCGACGTCGACAGCCGGAACTGCCGGGTGCTGACCTTGGAAGAGTGGCAGCACCGGTCCCCGCTTGCCCGGTTCAGCGAGGCCGTCCTGGTACCACTCCGGCCCTTCCTCTGACGTCCGGTCCGGCTCATGCTTGGGGATGCGGCATGCCGGCGGTAGCGTGGCGGTGGGGCACATGTCTCTGACGTAGCGACACTGCCCTGGCAACAAAAGTGCACTGAATGATGCCTGTCCTACGAACGGAGCCACGTCATGTCCAAGCAGAGCAAGATCACGCCGGATCCCGTCGAGCCCAGTGTCCCCCTCCTCGGTTCGGAACGCCCGTCGGCCCCACAGGTCCAGGCCACGCACGGGCCCGTCGATCCGTCCCGCAGGATCGAGGTGACGGTGATCCTTCGCAGGCAGGCCCCGCTACCGGAAACGGCCGCCGAACCGATCTCCCGTGAGGAGCTGGAGGCACGCCACGGAGCCTCCGCCGAGGACCTGTTGCTTGCCACCGATACCTTCACGCGACTCGGCGCGGAAGTGCTCGACGCAGACGCTGCCTCCCGCCGGTTGCGGCTGGCCGGAACCGTCGACCGGCTGAGCCGGATCTTTGGCACGAATCTTGAAGAGGTGACCAGCAGCGGGCCCCACGGCCACGACATCAGACACCGGCAACGGACCGGAGGCCTGCAGATTCCGGCAAATCTGGACGGCATCGTCACGGCCGTGTTGGGCCTCGACGACCGTCCCCAGGCGCGGGCGCAATTCCATGCGATTCCACTCGCCACGGCCGGCATCAGCTACACCCCGCCCGAACTTGCCGCGATCTACAAGTTCCCGCACGGCATGGACGGTAACGGTCAGAGCGTGGCGATCATCGAACTGGGCGGCGGATTCGGTCAGGCCGATTTGGATGCGTATTTCGGCGGCCTCGGGCTTGCCGGACCGAAGGTGACCGCCGTAGGGGTCGACGGCGCGTCAAACCAGCCGGGGCAGGACCCGTCCGGGGCCGACGGCGAAGTCCTTCTCGACATCGAAGTGGTCGGCGCCCTGGTACCAAAGGCGGACATTCTCGTCTACTTCGCTCCGAACACGGACGCAGGGTTCCTCGATGCGATCATCAACGCCTCCCACGCGGCCCCGACGCCCACGTCCATCAGCATCAGTTGGGGCCAAAGCGAGGACGCCTGGACGGCACAGGCCCGCAACGCATTTGACCAGGCCCTCGCCGACGCCTCGGCGCTTGGCGTCACCGTCACCGCTGCGGCCGGGGATAACGGCAGCGCCGACGGAGCCACGGACGGCAAAGACCACGCGGATTTCCCAGCGTCGAGCCCGCACGCGCTGGCCTGCGGCGGCACCCGTCTGGATGCCGACCCGGCCACCGGGACGATCAGGGCGGAAACTGTCTGGAACGACGGACCCCGCTCAGCCACGGGAGGCGGCTACAGCGACACGTTCCCCGGTCCGGACTGGCAGAGCGGCCTGGCTTTCCACGCACGGCACCACAAGCCCGGAGCGAAGCCCCCGACCGGTGGGCAGGGCCGCGGGGTACCGGACGTCAGCGGTGTCGCCGACCCGCAGACCGGGTACAAGGTCCGGGTAGACGGCAAGGACATGGTCATCGGCGGCACCAGCGCTGTCGCGCCCCTGTGGGCAGCCCTGATCGCGTTGTTGGCCCAAGCAACGGGAAGGCGGTTCGGACAAATCCAGCCGCTGCTCTATAGCCGGACGTCCGGGTTCCACGACGTGACGACCGGAACCAACGGCACGTACAAGGCCGCCACCGGCTGGGATCCCTGCACCGGCCTCGGCAGCCCGGACGGCACTGCCCTCCTCGCAGCGATCAAATCCGGCCGCTGAGCGAACAATCCCGGCCTGCATCGGCGACCTGTTGACGTGCTTGTTGGTTGGGCGTAGACCGTGCGGTATCACCAATTGCGGGCTGCTGCCTCGCGGCCTGCCGCCGTAAGGAGAAGGACATGGCTGTCGCGATCATCATGGAATTCACTGGTGCCACCTTGGAGCAATACGACCAAGTTATCGGCAAGATGGGCCTGACACCGGAAAAGCCCGGCCCAGCCGGCTCGCTGGGACACTGGGTGGCGGCCACCGACACGGGGATCATCGTCACCGATCTCTGGCAAACGAAGGAACTCTTCGACACCTTTGCGAAGGAGCAGATCGGACCGATCACGGCCGAAGCAGGGTTCCCGGAGCCACCGAAAGTGACCTATCTGGACGCACACAATTACTTCATGCCCGGCGCAGCCGCGTGACCACAGCAGCCGCGTGACCCCAGCTGCCACGGGCAGCACCGCGATATCGAGGTTCAGCCAGCCCAGATCACGGGCAGCTCTTTGAGGCCGTAAATTATGGAGCTTTCCATGCGCTCCAGCCGGGCGCCGGGGGCAAGCGCCAATCCGGGCAGCCGCGAAATGACCGCCCGCAGCGCGATGCTGGCCTCCAGCCGGGCCAGCGGTGCGCCCAGGCAGAAGTGGATGCCCTGACCGAAGGCGAGATGCCGGTTCGGGGACCGTCCGACGTCGAAGGCGTCCGGATTTGGGAACTGCAGCGGGTCGCGGTTCGCCGATCCGATCCAGGCAACGAGGGGCGCACCGGCGGGGATCTGGTGGGCACCCAACGTTGAGTCGACGGCAGCGATTCGGTACATGGACTGCACCGGCGAACGGTAGCGGAGGACTTCCTCCAGTGCATGCGGCAGCAACGTCGGGTCGGCGCTGAGCCGCTCGGTGGTTCCCTCATTTTCCGCGAAACATAGGATCGCATTGCCGATCAGGTTCGTGGTCGTTTCGTTGCCGGCGACCAGCAGCAGCGCGCAGAACCCGAGAAGTTCGACGGCGCTCAGGTGTTCGCCGTCGATCTGCGCCGCCAGCAGCTTGCTGATGAGATCGTTGCCGGGACGCTGCCGACGCGCTTCGATCATGCCCATGAAATACTCAGCCATCTCCGCGTCGGGAGAGCCGCGGTCCGGTGGCGCGCTCTGCCCGGACTCGTCCGACGTCGGCCTGGTCTGGCTGACGATGAAGTCGGACCACTGTTTGAAACGGTCCCGGTCCGCTGCCGGGATTCCCAGCAGTTCAGCAATGACGATCACCGGCAAGGGGTAGGCCAGTCCTTCAATCAGGTCCATGGACCCAACCGACAGGGCCGGGGCCAACAGGTCATCCGCGATCTCGGAGATGCGCGGGGCGAGGGCTTCCACCGCCCGGGGTGTGAAGGCCTGCGTGACGAGGGACCGGAGCTGGCGGTGACGCGGCGGATCGGTGTTGATTAGGCTGGCAGCGAAGAGTTGGCCGGTCCCGGTAGGTTTGCCGCCTGACATCCGGGACGAATAGGTGGCGTGCTCGGAAAGTACCCGCTGCACGTCGTCGTAACGGAAAACGTGCCACAGCCCGGTCTCCTGGTCCTGAAAAACGGGCTCGGTGTTGCGCATCATTTCGTAGTGCGGGAACGGATTCAGCGGCTTTTCAATAGCAGGCAGGCGCAACATGGCTGGCCCTCCTCATCTGACCCTTGCGCCGGGTCGGGCGACGGTCTTCCGTCTTGGACCCCACCCTAATACTGTTGCCCCCGCACCTGAACCCTCTGCGGGGTTCTCGCTGGCTGATCCCTGGACCAAGCCGGGCGGCTGCTCTGGTTGGCGCCCCGGATCATTGCTAGCGTGGCGGCATGAACCCGTCGAAGACTGCCGCGGAGATTCTCACCATTGGCGGCGCGGAGGTCCGCATCTCGAGTCCGGACAAAGTGGTGTTCCCCGAGCCCGGGCTGACCAAGCTCGACCTGGTCCGCTACTACGTGGCCGTCGCGGATGGCGCGCTGCGCGGCGCCGGCGGACGGCCCATGGTGCTCAAGCGTTTCCCGAAGGGGATCGGGGCAGAGCCGTTCTTTCAGAAGCGCGTGCCGGAAAACCACCCCGACTTCGTCGACACGGTGACGCTGCACTACGCGTCGGGGTCTTCGGCAGAAGAGGCCGTCATCCGGGATGCCGCGGGCCTGGCCTGGGTCGTGAACCTGGGCTGCCTGGACCTCAACCCGCACCCGGTGCGCGCGGAGGACCTTGAACATCCCGACGAACTGCGGGTGGACCTCGACCCGATGCCGGGCGTCGACTGGTCGCAGATCGTCGATGTCGCCTATGTCGCGCGGGAGGTGCTCGACGATGTAGGACTGGTGGGATGGCCCAAGACAAGCGGTTCGCGGGGACTGCACATCCTCGTGCGCATCGCACCCCGGTGGTCTTACCGCGATGTGCGGCTCGCCGCCGAGACCCTCGCCCGTGAGGTCGAGAAGCGCGCGCCGGGCCTCGCCACTGCGCGGTGGTGGAAAGAGGAACGCGGCGAGAGCGTGTTCGTAGACTTCAACCAAAATGCCAAGGACCGAACGGTTGCTTCGGCATACTCGATCCGGGCCCTCCCCGATGCCCGGGTGTCGACGCCGCTGAGCTGGGACGAGGTCCGCTCCACCCGGCCGGAAGAGTTCACGGTGCCCACGGTGCTTGAGCGCTTCGCAGACATCGGCGACCCCCACCGCGGGATCGACGGCGCGGCGGGCTCCCTCGACGGGCTCCTCGGCCTGGCCGCCGAGCTCGGTCCGGCCGAGAAGCCGCCGCGCGGCGGTGACAGCTCCGGCCGCCGGCGGTCGGTGATGCCGCTTATTGAGGTGGCACGCACCAAGACAAAACCCGAGGCGCTCGCAGGGCTCGAGGAATGGAAGACCCGGCACGCGGACGTCGTCCCGGACTTGCACCCCGCCGACATCCTTGTCGACGGAATGCGCGGATCGAGTTCGCTTTGGTACCGGGTGCGGGTGAACCTGCAGCACGTTCCCGAAAATATGCGGCCGCCGCAGGAGGAGCTCATCGCTGACTACGACCCCTGGGCGGGCAGGGACTGGCCTGGGCGCCCTGCATCCTGAGAGGGTCCCGACACCCCCGGATGGGTCCCGACGCTCCCGCTTCTAGCCTTCATCCCGCGCCAGGGGGCAAAGAGTGCCAGGGCATTGCCTCGGTCTATCGCCTGGCGCATACCCGGGTCCAGGGGGTAATTCTCGTACTGCATGTTCAGGATATCGATGGCCGGTGCGGGCGCTAACGGAAGATCTGTCCCGTAGACGATGCGGCCGGGGTCCGCCACCTCCAGCAGGCTGGGCAGCGCCGCAGGGCTGGCGGACAGGGCGACGTCGTAGGAGAACCGCCGGAGGACGGACTGCTTTTTGTCGGCCAGTGCGGCCAGCGCGCCGACCGCGAGGTCCTTGTCGTTGAGTATCGCCAGCAGGATCCGGGAGGCGATGAACGGCACGAAGCCGCCCGCGTGGGCCAGGATGAACTTGATGCCCGGGTACTTTTCCACTGCGCCGGACAGGACCAGGCTGATAGCAGTGCGGGTGGTGTCAAGCATGAAATCTGCGGCAAACGTGGGGATACCCGGCACCGGCGGGGCGGGCAGTTCACCCGGGTGGATGAACACGACCGCACGGCGGCGGTGCAGGAACGCCAGCAGAGGTTCAAAGCCCGGATCGCCCAGGTAGCGGCCGTCGTTGTTGGCCAGCAACACGATCCCGTCCGCGTGCAGGGTGTCCAGGCCGTACCGGGCCTCCGCCAGGGCACCTTCCACGTCCGGCAGCGTCAGGGTCGCGACGAACCCGAACCGCTCCGGCCGGGCCGCCACCACCTCGGCGCTGTACTCGTTGACTTCCCGCGCCCGCTGCCGCGCCTCCGCCGCGTCTCCGAAGTACACGCCGGGTGTCGACAGCGAAAGGATGGCTGCCTGGACGCCGTGACGGTCCATGAACTTCAACGCCGAGCGCTCTGACCACGGCGGCAGGCCCAAGCCGTCTGGACGGATGCCCTTGTCAAGGATCCAGCGCGCATAGCCCGGCGGAACGATGTGCTGGTGGGTGTCAATGCGATACGGCCGGCTCATCTGGCTTCTTCTCCACGTGTTCATGCCGGCTTCAACGAAGCAGGAGAACGGCCAGCACCACCCACAACAGGACTGCCCCAATCATGACGCGTTCCACAACCCCCAGCCATGGCGTCCGCTGCCCCGCGGCGACCAGGGGGACAAACGAATTTGTCCAGACGCCGAACGTGAGGACGACGGCGAGAGTCAGGATCGAGTAGTAGCGAAAACCCTTGCCGAGGCAACGGACCCGAACCCTAGAATTGCGAGGTAGAGCAACGCGTCGACAGCGCCCAGGACAAGGTGCATGACATCGGTGATAGCCGCCGTGGCCGTCGGCGTGATCTCCGTCCGTGCCGTCATCGGGAACGGAAGCCACAGGGGTCCGAGCGCACCGTAAGCGATAAGCAGGCCGGCCGTCACCTTCAGGGAAGGCCTTCCCCGCGCTGGCTGCCAGACCCCGACGCCGAACGCGATAACGAGCGACTCATAGATGAAGCCCTCCACAATGAGCGGCGTCCGGGTCGGCGCCCCCAGGGAAGTTAGTTCGCTGATGGTTTGGGAGAAAGAGCTGGAGCCCTTGTAAAGCCCTGCTGCCAGCGCCTCGCTGGTGAGAGGCCAAAGCAGCGAAGAAACAACTCCGCAGACGAGAAGCGCCCTGCGTCCCCCAGACAGCCCTGGACGCCCGGCGCGTGGATCGGCGCTGGCCATATGGGCACGATGCGTCGGGCCAGGACATCAAGACAGTGCCGAAGGTCCCGGCCGCTGGGGGTATCTGGAGGGGCCCGCGTGACAGGCCGCCGCGCCGCCGCCCTCCCCTGTTGGGCCTGCGCATTTCGGATGTATCGTTGACTATCGTTCACGACTCGCAGAGGAGAGCATGATGCGTAATTCGTACCCGGCGGGCGGATTTGGCGGCCCCAACATCGACGGCATGTGGCAGGCCGTCGAGGAGTTCCGTTCCAGATTTGAGAAGCGCTCGGGCGCTCGCGCCGGTCGTGGCGAGGTGCGGTCGGCGATCCTGGCCCTGCTCGCGGAGCGGCCGATGCACGGCTACCAGATCATCAATGAGATCGAGGAGCGCAGCCATGGCAGCTGGAAGCCCAGCGCCGGCTCGGTCTACCCGGCGCTGCAGCTGCTCGCCGACGAGGGGCTTGTCAGTGCCGAGGAATCCAATGGCCGCAAGATTTACTCGTTGACTGAGGCGGGCCGGGAAGAGGTAGCGGGCGCCGATGCGTCAACGCTCTGGGATTCAACGAGCCCGGCAACAGGCACCGGGTTTACGGCACTTCCCAAGGCCGGCGTCGAGCTCGCACAGGCCGCATCCCTGGTGGGTCGCACGGGCTCCGCGAAGCAGGTGCAGGAGGCCGTGACGGTGCTCGACGAGGCCCGCCGTCGGCTGTACGCAATCCTCGCCCGGGACTGACGGGGGTGGCGTCGGTCCGCCGGGGCCGGGCAGATCCGATACCCGGCGTTGGGAACACGCGCGCCCGTTACCGTCGCATCCTGCGGTTCGCCGCATGGCATCTCGCCTTGACCTGGTGGTTCGAGCTGTTCCTCCCGCGCATCGGGCTGGTCAGGATTGCCGAACGCACGAGGACCAAGAGGATGCGGCGCTTTGCGCAGCGCTTCCATGCGCTCGCGGTGGACCTCGGCGGTCTCATGATCAAAGTTGGTCAGTTCCTGTCCTCCAGGCTGGACGTGCTTCCGCCCGAGATCACCAAGGAACTTGAAGGACTCCAGGACGAGGTGCCGCCCGTTTCTTTCGCCGCGATTCGTACCCTCGCCGAGGCGGAGCTGGGCGCGCCGTTGGATGAGTTGTTCGCCTCGGTCGACGAATCGCCGATGGCAGCAGCGTCCCTCGGGCAGGCGCACCGGGCGAAGCTTCTTCCGGGCGACGCCGCCGACACCGGGCTCGACCGCGTCGTGCTGAAGGTCCAGCGGCCGGGCATCAGCGCCATCGTCGACACCGATCTGGCGGCGCTGCGCAAAGTGGGCGGCTGGCTCAGCCACGTGCGCCCGGTCTCCGATCGTGCCGATGTGCCCGCCCTGGTCGAGGAGTTCGCGCAAACCAGCCTCGAGGAGATCGACTACCTGAACGAGGCGGCGAATTCGGGGCGGTTCGCCACTGACTTTGCCGACGACGACCGGGTGGGCGTGCCCGACGTCGTCTGGGAACGGAGCACCCGGCGCGTGCTCACCCTCGAGGATGTCACGGCGATCAAGATCACGGATGCGGCGGCGCTTGCCGCGGCGGGCATCGATCCGTCCAAGGTTGCCCCGGTTTTCGCGTCGGTCATGTTCGACCAGCTGTTCACGAACGGCTTCTTTCACGCTGATCCGCACCCGGGCAACATCTTTGTCACCCCGGTCACCGAATCATCCTCGGAGCGGCCCTGGAAGCTGACGTTCATCGACTTCGGCATGATGGGTGAGGTTCCGGCGAGCACGCGCAGCGGCTTGCGGAAACTGCTCATCGCGGCCGCCTCGCGTGACGGTAAGGGGTTGATGACCGCGATCAGCGACGTGGGAGTCCTGTCTCCCTCGGCCGACACGGTCGAGCTTGAGCGGGCGATGACGCACCTCTTTGCCCGGTTTGGCGGAATGGGCTTTGCCGAGCTTCGCGAGGTGGACCCGCGGGAGTTCCGTGATTTCGCGGTGGAGTTCGGTGACGTGGTCCGCTCGTTGCCGTTCCAGCTGCCGGAAAACTTCCTGCTGATCATCCGCGCGATGTCACTGACGTCGGGGGTGTGCAGTTCACTGGACGCACGATTCAACCTATGGGACTCGGTCGAACCCTACGCAGCCCAGCTGCTGCGCGACGAGCGGGGCAACATCGTCCAAGACGCGGCACAACAGGCGCTCGGCGCCGCCACCGTCGCCCTGGGCCTGCCGAAACGACTGGATGGGCTTGTCACCAGAATTGAGGACGGTACCTTTTCGGTGCCCAACCCTCGTCTCGAGCGGCAGGTGGCGCGGCTTGACCGCACCGTACAGCGGTCCGCATCGGCACTGGTGTTCGGGGCCTTGCTCATCGCCGGTTCGGTGGTCCGAGCGGACGACACGGTGCTCGGCAACATCCTGATGATCGCATCGGCGGTTCCATTGCTGCATGGACTATGGGTGGGACGCCGCCGTCTTTGATGGCCAATGCCCTCCCCCTGATCGTCCGATGTTGCCGGGGGACCGACCGGCCAGGTGAACCGACGGTGAACTTCCCGGGCAGGGCGTGACTTTCGAAAGTCAGCATGCTTATGGTTGGTCCGTGCGATCGGGCAGGCCGAACACCGGCCCGCGCGTAGGAGGGTCCTTGGGGGACCCTCTTCGCGTGTCAGGACCCGGCTCGCGCATCCGGCCCGATCGGTGCGCGGCCGAGAGCCGGTCCTCTGCGCGTTGCGCGCCGGGCCCATCCGAAATCGCGCAGTGAACATTGCATTTCGGCCAACGAGTAACTTTTCCGGCTCCGCGGGCGATTACCGCTGGGGTGGGCCGGCCGAGTCTCCTCCGGTGGCGCGGGAAGCCGGCCATGACGATGAAGGAATTCGACGTGAACTTTTCAAGACGTAACTTCCTAGCCGTGGCCGGAACCGCTGCGGCCACGGCCCTGGCCACGGGCGGCACGCTCCGCGCGGCGACTGCCGCAACGCCCCCGCTCCCGGCACCCGGCGCCTCCGGAATTGACCACATCATTGTGGTGATGATGGAGAACCGCTCCTTCGACCACTTCCTGGGCTGGCTGCCGGGGGCCAACGGCAAGCAGTCCGGGCTGAGCTACATTGACCGCTACGGTATTCCACACTCGACTCATCACTTGACCAATTTCCAGGGCTGTGGCCACCCGGACCCGGACCACTCCTACGAGGGCGGCCGGATCCAATACAACAACGGCAAGAACAACGGCTGGCTCCGGGCCGGCGAGAACGACGAATTCGCCGTCGGGTACTACGACGCCGCCGACCTGGACTTCTGGCGGCAGGCCGGTCCCGACTGGACGGTCTGTGACCAGTACTTCGCGGCGACCATGGCCGAAACCTACCCCAACCGGTTCTACCAGCACGCCGCCGCGACCGACCGGCTCCATAACTCCACAGTCACGTCCACCCTGCCAACGATTTGGGACCGGCTGGCGGCGGCCGGAGTGACCGGCAAGTACTACTACGGCGACATCCCCTTCACCGCGCTCTGGGGCACCAAGTACCTCGGGATGTCACATCACTACTCCGAGTTCCTCACCGACTGCTCCGCCGGAACGCTGCCCGCAGTGTCCTTCGTGGACCCGCGGTTCACCGACGAAGGCTCCGGCACCTCCGGGGACGACCACCCGCACGCCGACATCCGGTCCGGCGAAACCTTCCTCGCCGAGGTCTACGACGCGGTCACAACCGGCCCGGGCTGGGCGAACACGATGCTGGTGATCAACTACGACGAGTGGGGCGGCTTCTACGATCACGTCGCCCCCACGACCGCCCCGGACGCCAGCCCCGACACCGCACTTCGCGGCTTCCGGGTTCCCTCCGTGGTGGTCTCGCCCCGTGCCCGGCGCCGGTACGTCGCCCACGACGTCTATGACCACACCTCGGTCCTGAAAGCGATCGAATGGCGCTGGAACCTGCCGCCCTTGACGCCGCGGGACAAAGCCGCCCGCAACATCGCCGAAGTCCTGGACTTCGGCACACCGGCCAACCTGGCCGCACCTAAGTACCTTGTCCCGCCCTTCGTGGCCGGCCCAGCCTGTACCCCGGTAGGCCCGCCGCCGGCCGAGGAATGGTCCGGGCTGAAAGAGAAAGCACTCGCCGACGGATGGAAACTCCCATGAACCCCACCACCCCAATGGATCCCGCAACCGCCGGCGCCCATCAAAGGCGCGGCAACCGCCGCACCTCGAAGCGGCTCGCCGTCATCGCGTTGCCCGTGCTGGCCGCCGCCGTGCTGAGCTTCGGTCCGGTGACCGCCACGACGGGAACGCCGGCCAACGCGGCCCCGGCCGCCGTTCCCGGCGCCGCGGCGGCCGCCGTCGCGGGCCAGGGCTACCTGCCCGGCGCCCACCACGTCTTCGTCATCAACCTCGAAAACAAGGGCTACGACGAAACGTGGGGCCCGGCATCGGCCGCACCGTACCTTTCCCAGACTCTCAGGAGCCAAGGAGTACTGCTGAACCAGTACTTCGGAACCGCGCACAACTCGCAGCCCAACTACGTGGCGCAGATTTCCGGGCAGGGGCCGAACCCGCAAATGCAGGCCGACTGCCAAAGCTATACCCCGTTCGCGGGCAGCGGAACCGCCAGCCCGGGCCAGGCCGCCGGGGACGGGTGCGTCTTCCCGGCCAGCGTCCCGACCGTCGCCGGGCAGCTCACGGACGCCGGCAAGAGCTGGAAGGCGTACATGGAGGACATGGGAACGCCATGCCGGCACCCTGCGCCGGGCGCCGTGGATGACACTCAGAAGGCCAAAGTCGGGGACCAGTATGCGGCCCGGCACAACCCGTTCGTCTACTTCGCCGGGATCACCGGCTCGCCTGATTGCGCGAAGAAGGACGTCGACCTGTCCGCCCTAAAGACGGACCTCGCCTCCGCCGCTACCACGCCGAACCTGTCCATGATCACGCCCAATCTCTGCCACGACGGTCACGATTCCCCCTGCGTCGACGGGCAGCCCGGCGGACTGAAGAGCGCCGACGATTGGCTCAAACAATGGGTCCCGGTGATCACGTCCTCCCCCGCGTTCAAACAGGACGGCGTCCTGGTCATCACCTTCGACGAATCGGACGGCCCGCAGTCCGATGCCAGCGCGTGCTGCGGTGAGGGTCCCGGGCCGAATTCGCCGCTGCCAGGCATTACCGGGTTGGGCGGCGGCCGGGTCGGCGCGCTGGTTCTCTCGCCGTTCACCAAGGGCGGCACCTGGTCCACCACCCCGTACAACCACTACAGCCTGCTCGCCAGCATCGAAGACACCTTCGGGCTGCCCTACCTTGGCTACGCCGGGACCCCGGGGCTAAACCGCTTCGGGCTCGACGTGTACAACGCCGGGGTCTAACAAGCGCGGAGAAGCTGCGGCTCTCACGAGCAGCACCCCAGTAAGCCAGGAAGGCCGCCCGTCCAGCGGACGGGTGGCCTTCCTGGCGTTAACGCTTAAGAAGCCGGATGCGTGAACGGAATCCGGTCAAACGAGATCACGTTCGCTGAGTCGCCGGAATTGACGGTGACCTTGAGCCAGTCCTTTGCATTGTTCGAGCCGTCCACAGTGACACGCGTCAGGTTCTTGGCCGCTGTGGCCTGGCCGTAGAAGGCCAGCCACGCTGAGCCGGCTGCGAGTGGGCGGTCCTGGTTGTACACGTGGCTGTCTCCGTTGATCAAGTAGACCGGACCCCCGAAGGAGTTCGATTCTTCGATCAAGGTCTGCACCAGGGGCTTGAAAGCACTGAAATCAGACTGGGACGGAGCCGCCACGGTCGGGTCAAACATATCGGCCTGCGTCATCACGACGACGGCCCGGTCACCGTTGTTCCGGGCGGTCTGGAAGGTGCCCTTCAACTCCTCGATATCGGCCCGGGTCCGCTGCTGAACCTCATCCAGTTGGGCGGCAGTGGGCTGGGTTTGGCCGAGCCCGGTCCACGGGAGCGTCGAGTTGTTGCTGCCAGGAATGTTGACGGCAGCGAAGGCGACCTCATGTTTGCGGAAGCTGACATTCTCCGGGAGGCCGTCCTCGGCCTGCGACTTCACCTTCATGGCTGCACCGAGGGTGAACCCCGGCTTGGGAAAGAAGAGCTCACGAACTTTGGCCAGCCTTTCCAAGGGGTCGTAGGCTCCGTTATTCGAGCGGTGGCAGTCTGTCCACTCGTTGTCCCCCGGCGTGTAGACCAAGGGCGCAGTGAAACTGTCAAAGTTCTTTTTGATGTCTTCGAAGTACTGGTCCGTGCACTGGGACGACCCATTCTTGATGTCGCCGACGTGAGCCACGAAACTCAATTCCTTGTGCGCGTTCAGGTCCTGGATATAGGACGGGAATGCTTGGATTTCAGCATTTCCGTAGGGCACATCGCCGATCACTCCGAAGCTGAAGCCATCGGTGTTGCCCTGGTGGCCGTCGCCTTTAGTTTGGCCGCCGTCGTTTCCATTGTTGGCCGCCAGCCCCGGCGGGGCCAGCAACGTCGTTGAAAGCAAGACGGCCCCGACCGTTGCGATCGCGAATCTTGTCATAGAACGCATGAAACTCTCCTCGTCATTGATCTCCGGATCCCCGGATGAGGCTATTGGCCGGCGCTGAATTTCAGGAGTCGGTGACGTGAATTTCCACTGCCGGGCAAGAGCCCGCGCACCCGCCTTCCCGGCGATTCGGCGTGAGAGATTCCACCCTGGTACGCGTAGAGTACGAGGCTGACCGAGGATTCGGAGGTCGGCATGCGGGCGATTCTTTTGGGCGGGACCGGCGCCATAGGTGGTGCGACTGCGATGCTGCTTGCCCAGGCCGGCTGGGACGTGGACGTCACCGGTCGTGATTCTTCCCGGATGCCGGGCGAACTGTCGGAATCCGGTGTGCGATTCCACCAGCTTGAACGCAGCGATACAAGCGGCGTCGAAGGGCTCCTCGGCGCCGGCGCGGATCTGCTTGTCGACCTCGTGGCCTACAACGCTCCGGGCGTGCGGGCACTTCTGCCGGCCATGGCATCGGTGGAAAGCCTGGTCCTGGTCTCGAGCCGGGCCGTCTATGTCGACGATTCCGGCCGGCACGTCAACGGGGACGACCCGCCGCAGTTCACGGGCCCGCTTGGCGAAGACCGCCCGACACTGGCGCCCGCAGCGGACGACGTCGACCCTTTCACCCGGGAGGGATACGCACCTTGCAAGGTCGCCGCCGAGCTGGCTGCACTGGACTCAGGCCTCCCGGTCACGGTAATTCGGCCGTCGAAAGTCCATGGACGATGGGCCCGGAATGCCCGCACCGCTGGCATCGTCGCGAGGATGCTCCGTGGCGACCGGACCATCGAGCTCGCCGGCGCCGACACGATCGATCACCTCACTGCCGCGAGGAATGCCGCCGCCTTGATTGAGACGGTGGCCGCCCGTCCCGGGCGCCGCATACTCAATGCCGCCGATCCGGACACGCCGACAGCCGAGGAAATCGTCGGCGCCATCGCCGTCGAGCTCGCCTGGGGAGGGACGATCGAGCGCGTCCCCACCGGAACCGACCGAGGACGACACCCTTGGCAGACGAGAATGACTCTTGACTCGACGGCGGCACGTGAGCTCGGAGTTCAACCCGCCGGGAGCGGCCTCGGTCTCCTAGCCGAGGAGGTCCAATGGGTGCTCTCCCGGACGCCTGCGCGGTAAGGCTCCGTCAGCCGGTGTTCTCAGGGTCGTCCGGCCCAGAAGAGGATAAGTTGCGACTGCCCTTCGGCGGTGACGCCGTGCATCATCGGGGCCGTGGTGATCGGTTCGGCGCCCACGTCGCGGCCGTTACGGCCCCTTGACGGCGGCAGCGGGGCCGTCATCGGCTCCGAGCCTGTACGCCCCCGGTCCCATCCTGCCCACCCCATCACCTCTCAGTTCCAGAAGGTGTCGACCTCCGCTGCGAGACGTCGACCTTGGTCTCGGCCAGCTCGAGCGGCGGGGATACGGGACTCGGGATCGAGCGGATTTGCCCCCATTGCCTCCAGCGACGCGCAGTCCGCGTTGATCATGTGGACGCGGGCAGGGCCCAGAGCACGCAGCTGCTCGTCTGAAACTGCGGTGCCAAAGGGTGACTCCGCGGCTGATGGAACGAGGATGAGGACTTGCGCCGCCCCTGCAGCAAGGTCAGCATTGGCCATCGATCGCGTCCCGCCGTCCATGTAGAGGTGGCCCCCAATGTCCACCGGCGGCCAGACGGCCGGAACAGCACAGCTCGCAGCCACAACGTCCACCAGACTCGTTCCAGACCTCTTGTCGAACACTCTTATCTCACCGGTACCCGTGTCTACAGCAGGGACGAGCAGCGGCCAGTCAGGCCACTCGTGCGTCGTCAAACGCGCTTCGATCACGGCGCGGCGGACGGCGGCGGACGGCGTATCCGCTGCGAGAGCGAGGACACCCAATCGTTGCCGCGCCTGCTCGGGCGAGGTTGCATCCTTTGTAGCATCCGTCATCATGCCGGCGATCTGTGCCAGGTCTATCGTGGCGTTCCGCTCTGCCGTCATCGCCGCCACCTGTCGGTCGAAAAGTTGTTGGAGACTGTTTCCGGTGGCGATCTGGGCGGCGACTGTTGACCCGGCAGACGTCCCCACCAACGTCGTCGAGTGTCTCAGGAGTCGCTGCACCAGTCCGGGCGCCTCGTCCTGGAGACCAAAGAGAAAGCCGGTCTCCCAGGCGATTCCTGCGACGCCGCCGCCGGCGAGTACAAGGGCGCTCTTCGTTGTGATCATGGGTTCTCCTTGGTCGTGCCCTCGGCCGTCCACGCAATCCACCCTAAAAAGGGTCTTCCACCGCCCGGGTCATTGGAGTGAGCATAACTCCCCCGGATGATTGAGCAGAACGGCCCCATCCGGCCAGCGAGGAAGTGCATATGTCGCTGGCGCCGACTATGAGGCGAGTAGGCTCGGCATCATGACCATTAACTCTTCATCCGACAGTATTCGACGACTGGGTGGCTGGCTGCCCGAGCAACAGGACGACCTCGAGGAGTGGATCGCCGGCCATCGGGAACGGGTGGAGGCGCGCGGTGCAGATGTTCCCCTGCATCCGGTAATCGTTGAGTTCCAGGAACTGATTGCCGCCGATCCGGTTGTCCGTCTCTACATGACGGAGATGATCGAGCAGGTTCCGAAGTCGAAGCCCTACCGCAAACGGCACCTCACGAGCGTCGACCAGATGCTCCGGCTGATCAACGAGATTCTGACGACGGCACCGGAGTTCAGCGAAGGCGGCATGGTCACCACGCCGCTGACGGCGATCCTCGACTGGACCATGGGGACCGAGGCCGGGTTCGCGGCCCACCGGGATCCGCGGATCATCGGCATGTTCCGCAAGATTCTGGATGCTTGGTGTGTGTTCTTGACCAGCGAGGACTCGTTGTATGTGTTAAACGACTCGCCGTCCGGGTGGATGTCGGAGAAAGCCCGGCAGGTCGTCGGGATGGACGACTACCAGCACGATGCCCTTGCCGAGCACTGGGGCTTCACGTCGTGGAACGATTTCTTCGCCCGTCGCCTCACGCCGACGTCCAGACCGGTCGCTGCCCCCGCAGACGACAAGGTCATCGTCAGCGCCTGCGAGTCGACCCCCTACAAGATCAGCTCCGACGTTCAACGGCAAAGCCGGTTCTGGGTCAAGAACCAGCCCTACTCACTCGATGACCTCCTCGCCCGGGACGAGTCGGTGGAACAATTTGTCGGCGGAACGGTCTACCAGGCCTTCTTGAGCGCGTTGAACTATCACCGGTGGCACGCTCCCGTCGCTGGAACGATCGTGCGGGCGTACCTTAAGGACGGCACGTACTTCTCCGAAGCGGAATCCGAGGGGGCCGACGCCGTCGAGCCGACCCTCTCGCAATCCTATTTGGCCCACGTCTCGGCCCGGGCGATCATCCTGATCCAGGCCGACGATCCCGTGATCGGTCTCATGGCGGTGATCCCCGTGGGCATGATCGAGGTCTCGTCGTGCGTCATCAGCCCGGAGATCGTCCCCGGCCACCACGTGGATAAGGGCGACGAGCTGGGCTACTTCCAGTTCGGCGGCTCGACGGAGTGCCTCGTCTTCCGGCCCGATGTTATCGACCAGTTCGCTTTGGCCGCCATCCCCCAACCCCAGAATCCGCATGCACCCCTCGTACGGGTTCGGTCGAAGCTGGCGACCGCCAAGTCCTGAGGACCGCGTAAAGTGCCGCGACTGCCGATAAATCAGATTTTCGGCGTCGGGGTCACTGCCTGGCGTCCATGATGCGCAGCACCGGGTGCCCGTCGATGTCCTGGAGCGGAAAGTAGACCCGATGAGTGGCCTGGTCCACGGCGACGGTGTGGGCGTAGTCGGCGAGTTTGCCCGATGCTTTGAGCGTGAGGTCGCGGTTCTGTTCGTCGAAGACGCTCACGACGCCGGACTCCGAAGCGACGTAGAGGCGGCCAAAGCCCTGATCGAAGGCAAGCACGTCCGGGCCGGAACCCGTGTCAAACCGGGCGCTGACCTGTTTGGTTTGCAGGTCCAGGAGCAGAAGTTTCGCGCTGCCCTCGCACGTGATGAACGCAAGCTTGTTCGCCCCGTCGACGTAGAGGCCGTGGTTGCTGGCGCAGTCCGGGATCGGGATCCTTCCGGTGACGGCGTCGGTGGCCGGGTCGATGGTGACCAGTTCGTTGCGGTCCTGGACGTTGACCAGGACGGTCCTGCTGACCGGGTCGTAGGCGCTGTTGCCTGCCTCGCCACCGATCTCGATCGAGGCCTTCGCCGTATTTGTAGCGAGGTCGATGACCGTTTCGGCGTGGCCGTGTTCGTTGGAGACGTACGCCTTGCCGTGGACCGGGTCGTAGGCGATCCCGTCGGGCGTGTCCCCGGCCTGGATCCGGGTGGTCACCGTCAAGGTGTTGGTGTCGATAATGGCGACCTCGTTGGTTCCCGAAACGGCGGCCAAGAGAAGGTGCCGGTCGGCCGCGAGGGTGACACCATGCACCGAGGGTGTTCCCTGGACGGTCCCGGCGACAGCGCCGCTGGCGAGATCGACGGCGTGGACGGTGCCGTCGCCGAGGTGGGCAATATACAGCCGCTTCGCATCCGCGTCGAGGGCCTGATAATCGAGCCTGCTCGCTGCCCCGGGCAGGGCTATGTCCTGGTCTGGTCCAGCGGCAGCGACGACGCCGGACCCGAGCAGGCACCTAGGAACGCCAGCAACACGGCCACAAGCCCTGCTGGGACCAATGCGGCCTTCGCCGGCCTTTGCACCGCTGCCGGTCCCATGGCACTCTCCGTTCCGGACGGCGCCTCGGGTCCGCCAGCTCTAACGGGCCCATCCTAGGCCCGGGGCGCCCGATCGTCGTCAGCCAAAATACGTGCGGCCTAACGAGAAGCACGTTCGCTCCCCGCGGCAGCGGTTACGCGGACCCGTTCAGGGGGAATGCCTGAAGGCGTGGCGTGCCTCGCGGACAGCGTAGTAGATGATCACGGCGCCGGCGAGCGGATCGGCCCACCACCATCCCAAGAGGGCGTTCAGGACCAACCCGGCCAGGACCGCGCCTGCCAGGTATGCGTCGACCAGGGTCACTTTCCCTTCGGCGCGCAGCACCGGGTTGCCCAAGGCGTGCCCGGTGCGGATCTTCCCCCACGCAAGGCCGAGCATGACCACTGAGGTCAGGGCCGTCCAGAGAATGCCCAACCCGGAGGTCGCGGGGCGGACACCTGTGAAAAACACGAGAACCAGCTGGACGAGAAGGTAGGCGGCGAGCGCTGCGAAGGCAACCCCGATCAGCCGCATCGCCCGGCCCTCCCGGGCTTTGTGGACGCCTTTGAGCTGCCAGACCACGACCAGGGAGGCGAAGACCTCAATCAGGGAATCCAGACCGAACCCGGCCAGGGCCGGGGACCCGGAACCAAGGGCGGCAATGGCGAGGACGCCAAGCCCGATCAGGTTCCAGCCGAGCGTCGCGTATTCAAGGCGCAGCCCGCGGCGCAACAACAGCCCGCGGACCCCCGTTATTGTGGTGCCCTTAGCACTGCTCATCTGGCCTTTCCTCGTCATCGTCCCTACAGACTGCCTCCCGGGTCCGGGCTTACTCCCGAGCCTAGCGAGTTAGGACGGTCTTGGCGCGCGGAGAGTGGCCGAACGCTGGCGAATTCCGAGGCGGCCCCGCCAGCTTCGCGGGGCCGCCCTTTGGATCGGCCCTACTTTGACCCGAGGAATATCGGGTTGGTGAGGGCAGCCATCGGGCCCAGGAGAAGGGCCGTTCCCATCTCTGTGCCGTTACTCGGGGTGCCGTCGCTCATCGGATGGCGTACCTCGGCGCGTACGTAACCTGCGAGCTGAGGCGTGGTGATCCAGGTGCTGGTGCCCGCACCTGAGGCCGGGAGGGTGATTTGCTGAGTCTGTCCTTCATCGGTGATGAAGCGGACCACACCGTTGGGAACCCCGGCGATCTTCGCGGTGACCGTGACCCGGGCATCCGCGCCGACGTCGAGCCGTTCCCCGACGCCGACGCTCCGGCCGCCGGAGGTGACGCTGAAGTCGACGGTTATGTCGGCCGATTCAGCGATCCAGTTCCGGCCGTTGCGGATACCCTCGAGGATGCCGTCCCGGGACAGTGCCTTCGCGTTGACAACGTTGTGGGGCAACCCGATGACCTGCGGAGCGCTGTGAGCGTCACTGTTGCCCATTGCCGGCAGCCAGCGGCCGCCGCTCCGCACTGAGTGTGCCAGCATCGAGTCCCATGAGTTGATGGCATACTCGTCGTCTGCGGTCCAGGGGCCGGTCCATACCTCGACGGCGTCGGCGTCGTCGTACCCGAACTTCCAGCGGCAGGCGACGTACGGGCAGTACGGGTGTGCGGGGACCACGAGACCTCCGGAGGCGTGGATCCGCTGGGCTTCCTGTTCGAAGCCTTTGTCCCGGGCCCGGTAGCGCCAGTCAATCCATTCCCCTCCCTCGAGGCCGAGCGCTAGATAGTGTCCGTTGCGTGTCGTCACTTCCTCACCGGTCAGGATGAGCAGGTCGTTCCCGGCCAGCGGCCCCCAGATGCCGTGGGCCGCTGGCGTGTTGTGGTCGGTGCTGATCATGAAGTCCAGGCGGGCAGCCCGGGCCCCGGCGGCAACTTCGGCGGGCGTGCGCTTGCCGTCCGAGTAGACGGTGTGGAGGTGGGCGTCGCCGCGATACCAGCCGGCGCCCCGGCCCGCGATCTGCTGCACCGGGTACTGCGGGCGGAAAGGCGCGCCGTCTGCACCGTACTCCAGCGTGACGTTGACGGTGTAGTCCATCCCCTGTTCAGCGACCTGGTACGGGCCCAGGGCGACGTTCCAGGTGCCCTTTCCGACCGGGCCGGGCAGGTAGCCGGGGGTGGCTTCTGCGGCGGAGATGAAGAATTCGGTCCGGAATCCGCCCGACCAGCCACGGAATCCCTTCCCGGCCAGGTCGGTTCCCTTTTCATCGAAGACCCCGATGTCGCAGGCGTTGTTCAGGAGTCCCGGGGCAACCGTCGGTTTGCTGTACGTGTAGGAGACGCTGATCTTACTGACACCGGCCGGAACCTCAACGGGCAGGTAAACGAAGTCCGCGGCACCCGGGTCGAAGTGGCCGGTGATGGTCTTCGTCTTGGTGCTGCCGTTATCTGCGGCGGCGAAGCTCATGGGTGCCAGGGTGATGGCCGCGCCGGTAAGTGCGGCAGCAAGGAAGCCCCGCCGGGATGGGGACAGGGGGGAATTGTTCGCCTCGTGGGCTTTGCATGGTGAAGTCACCCGGCCATGTTCAACATGCGGACTTAACGTGAGGCCAAGGGAGCCAAGACAGAAAGTGAACTTAGCATTTCGGGCGCAGCATGGCCGTTCCGCGCAAGACTCCCCCGCCAGCGGACCGGTATGGCCGGCCCCTGGCCGGCAGCTACCGGAGGTGAGAGTCAAGGCCGGAGCCTGTGAATTTGCAGAAAGCTTCGTGAC
The DNA here is from genome assembly GCF_056397065.1 of Arthrobacter sp. 05N428_2. Taxonomy (NCBI): domain Bacteria; kingdom Bacillati; phylum Actinomycetota; class Actinomycetes; order Micrococcales; family Micrococcaceae; genus Arthrobacter; species Arthrobacter sp. 05N428_2. The sequence continues at coordinate 203,217 of NZ_JBFTMR010000008.1, forward strand.
GCAGGGTTGAACCTACGGTGAACCTTCACCGGATCGCTCGAAAACCTAGAAGGCCAGGACCTGCCGCAGGCAAGAATCCACGAGGGGAAGAAAAATCATACGTGGGATCCACTTTGGCGAAAGGACTTATTTTGATGAAGTCAGCGAAGAGAAACGGGATAGCCGCAGCAGCGGCTGTCGGCGCAGTCATGATTGCGGGTTCGGCGGTGGTGCCGGCGCTGGCCGACGGCGGGCAGCATGGCAACGACGGCCGCGGCGGCAGGGGCGAGACGTCCAAGCATGTCCTGCTGCTGTCGGTGGACGGCCTGCATCAAAAGGACCTCGACGGGTACGTAGCGTCGCATCCGCAATCGGCGCTGGCCGCGCTGGTGACCCATGGCACAAGCTACACGCACGCACAAACTCCCGTGCCTTCCGATTCCTTCCCCGGCATGGTCGGGCAATTCACCGGCGGCAACCCCGGAACGACCGGGATCTACTACGACGACACGTTCAACCGGGCGCTCCTGCCCGCCGGCACCACCGACTGCAAGAACACTTCCCCCGGAACCGAGGTGGCACTGACTGAGGCGGCGGACAAGGACCCGAATGCGCTCGACGCCGGACAAGGCCTCAATGGCCTGCCCGCCAGCATCATGAACATGACCGGCGAGCCGGGATCGCTGCTCAATCCCGCGGCCCTCCCGGTGGATCCCGCCACCTGCAAGCCCGTCTACCCGCATCAATATCTGAAGGTCAACACCGTCTTCGAAGTCGCCAAGAACGCGGGCCTGACTACCGCTTGGTCAGACAAACACCCGGCGTACGAAATCCTCAACGGCCCCTCCGGCAAGGGAGTGGATGACCTCTTCACCCCCGAGATCAACAGCAAGGCGCCCGCACCGTTCACCGGTGACTGGACCCAGGACAACGCCGCAACCCAGCAATACGACGGTTACAAGGTCCAGGCCGTGCTCAACGAAATCAACGGCAAAGACCACTCCGGGAGCAAATCCGCGGCCGTGCCGGCCATCTTCGGCTTGAACTTCCAATCCGTCTCCACCGCCCAGAAGCTGCCGACGTCGGACGGCCTCACCGGCGGCTACCTCACCGGCGGTACCGTTCCCGGCCCCCTGCTGAGCAAGGCTCTCGACTACGTAGACACGTCGGTCGGAAAGCTGGAGTCGGCCTTGGCTGCCTCCGGACACGCCGAGGACACGACCGTCATTCTCTCCGCGAAGCATGGCCAGTCACCCATGGATCCCGCTGCACTGACCCGGGTACCGGACGGCGCGGTCATCGACGGACTCAATGCGGCCTGGAAGGCGGCCCATCCCGCGGCCGCTGATCTGGTGGCATTCTCCACCGATGACGACATCATGCAGCTCTGGCTCTCCGACCACTCCCAAGGCGCAGCGCAGTTCGCCAAGGACTACCTCGCATCCCACCCGGCCGCCGGCAACGACATCAACGGCGCCACCAGGAACGTGCCGACCTCCGGGCTCAGCAAAATCTACGCAGGCAGCGAGGTCGCCAGATACTTCGGCACGAAGACCAGCGACGCACGCTACCCTGACATCCTGGGCATAGCGCAGACCGGCGTCGTATATACCGGCGGCAAATCCAAAATCGCCGAACACGGCGGGGCCTCCGCCGACGACCGGGACGTCCCCCTCGTCGTCTCCGGCGGCAATGACCAACATGCCCGCACCGTGGACACCACCGTCGAAACCACTCAGATCGCCCCGACCATCCTCAAGTCTCTCGGCCTGGACCCGAACAAACTCCAGGCCGTACAGATCGAGGGAACCAAAGCGCTCCCCCAGCGCTAGCAGCCGCCCCATCCGAACCGGAGGGCTCCCACGGAATACTTTCCGTGGGAGCCCTCCGCGGATACACCCGCCAGAACCACCCATCGGATGATCAGACCCGAAAGAGCACCGCGGGGCACGACGGATGGCGCCCAGTCCTGGTGGATGCCATGGCCGGTTACTTCTGCGATGCAGACAAGCCGATCAGCCGAATCCACGACCACACCGCGGTCGCCGACAACAGGCAATCGCTCGTCGTCCAGCTTGTACTGGGCGACCAGGGAGGTGGTGCTGGTCTTTCGTCCGGCCGCATGCAGGACTGTCTCATTAACGGTGTATCCGGCAATTTCCTTTAGTAGTTTTCAGCTGCCGGGAATCGGTCGCTGAAAGTGATGGCGAAGGCGTTCAAAGCGGGCTTCCAACGCACAGCCCATCGGGTCTTGCCGGCACCGGTCGGATCGAGGGATCGGGTGACCAGATACAGGCACTTTAGCGCGGCCTGCTCGGTCGGGAAATGACCCCGGGCCTTGACGGCGCGCCGGTACCTGGCGTTCAGGGATTCGATGGCGTTGGTCGAGCAGATCACGCGGCGGATTTCCACGTCGTAGTCCAGGAACGGGRTGAACTCTTCCCACGCGTTCTCCCAGAGCCGGACGATCGCCCCGTATTTCTTGCCCCACCGCTCCGTGAGCTCCTCGAGTGCCGTCCGGGCGGCCGCGGCGTTCGGGGCTGTGTAGATGGGCTTCACATCGCGTTTGAGCGCGTCCCAGTCCTTTTTCGAGGCCAGCCGGAAGGTGTTGCGGATCAGGTGGATAATGCATGTCTGCACGGTCGTCAGCGGCCACACATTCGTCACGACTTCGGGCAGGCCCTTGAGTCCGTCGCAGACCAGGAAGAACGTGTCCTTCACGCCGCGGTTCTTGATGTCGGTGAGCACGCTCATCCAGAACTTCGCGCCCTCGCCGCCGGTCCCGGCCCACAGGCCCAGGATGTCCTTCTCCCCGTCCAGGGTGACGCCGATGGCGGCGTAGATCGGCCGGTTGGCGACCTGCCCGTCGCGGATCTTCACGACAATGGCGTCGATGAAGATCGCAGCGTAGACCTCGTCCAACGGCCGGTTCTGCCAGGCCGCCATCTCGTCCAACACCCTGTCGGTGATCCGCGAGACCGTCTCCTTCGACACCGACGCACCATAGATCTCGGCGAAGTGCGCGCTGATTTCCCCGGTGGTCAGGCCCTTGGCATAGAGCGAGAGGACCATCTCATCAACCCCCGTCAGGCGGCGCTGGCGCTTCTTGACGATGACCGGCTCGAACGTGCCGGCCCGGTCCCGCGGCACGTCCACCTCCACGGGGCCGGTCGTCTCCGTCAGCACCGTTTTCGGGCGGACCCCGTTGCGGGAGTTCGCGGTCTGCTTCCCGGCCGCGCCGTGCTTTTCATATCCGAGGTGCTCGGTCATTTCCTCGTCGAGCGCGGTCTCTATGACGGTCTTCGTGAGCTGCTTGAGCAGCCCGTCCGGACCGGTCAGGGACAGGCCCTGTTCCTTCGCCATCCTGACCAGTTCGCGGGCAGCATCGACCTCGGATATTTCTGTCTTCTTCTCAGCGGTTTTCGTACTCGGCACAGCCTCAAGTGTTGCGGCCATATCGGGCTCCTTCCCGCCAGGCTTACCGCCTGGCGTGTCGAGCCGGATACACCGTTAATTCCACAGTCCC